>NZ_JBIVRG010000006.1:0-209971 GCF_044755505.1 Pseudarthrobacter sp. NPDC092202
GACGCCCGGAACACACCCCTGCCCGCGGCGCATCATCTCGCACCGGTCACGCCAGGACGGCCAGCCGAAGGCTCATCGGTGGATCGAGGCTTAGGGAGCAGAGGTAGACGATCCCTCGGCGCTGGCCGCGCCAACGCATACATTTGCACTTTCCGGTGCAGGAACCGGTAACGGGTAGGCGCCGACCCCGGCGGAACTTCGGCCAGGACAGCGCCCTGGTTGCACACGGCCCGCAGGAGGTCCTCATTTCCTGAGGGATAGAACCGGTCCACTCCCCCTGCCATGACAGCAATGGTGGGGACCGGACCGGTTGCCCCCGCAAGGGCCGCACGGTGGGCATGCGCGTCGATCCCGTACGCACCACCCGAGACTATGGTGAAGCCGCGCTGGGCCAGCGAGTAGGCGAGATCGCCGGTAACGGCGGCGCCGTAGCTGGTGCTGTCCCGTGAGCCCACAAGGGCTATGGATGTTGCCGCTCCGGGCAGCTGCTGTTCCTGTCCGCGCCACCAGAGGCAGATCGGCTCCTGGATTCCGAGGTCAGCAAGCTGGCTTGGCCACAGTTCATCCGACGGTATGATCAGCCGCCCGCCAAGGCGCGCCATGGTGGCAAGATCCCGCTCGGGAGCGAGGTCCGGTATGCGTGGCTGCCAACGCTTGAGGGAGGCGGCCATTCCGGCCCAGCTCGTGGTGGAACCATCGGCCGAAAGCAGCGCAGTGATCTCCTGCTCCAGCTCCGGACCAGCCGGGAGCTGTCCCGTGGCGATCCGCAGGGCGTCCACGGCCCCGGCTACCTGGACGAGGGCAAGGCCTGCAGCGTCCTGCGGTTCCATGAGGCGTGAGAGGGCGGCGCGTGAACGCCGCTCGGTGTCCAGACGCATGGCTGTCTCCTTCATGCTGCGGCCGCCGCTGCCTGCCGAAGCCCCAGCGCCTGTCCGATGTCGTTCGTGTCCGGCTGTGCCCGATACCCCAAATCGGCGAGGGTCCACGCAAGCCGGAGTACGCGGTCATAGCCGCGTGCCGTCAGGACGCCGCGCTCCAGGGAAAGGTCCAGGATGCGGGTTACTGCCGGTGCGAGCCGAAGCTCGCTCCGGAGGATGCGGCCGGGGACCTGTGCATTGGTTTCCAGCCCGTAAGGCGTCAACCGCTCCAGCTGACGGGCCCGTGCACCGAGCACCCGCCGCGCGACGGTTGCAGTGTCTTCCTCCGCCCCTGCCTGTCCGAAGTCGGCCAGGGAAACCCTTTCCACCTGCAGTTGGATGTCCACCCTGTCGAGGAGCGGACCGGACATCCTGGCCATATACCGCCGCCGCATCATGGGCGTGCAGGTGCAGTCGAGCCCTTTCCCGGAGGCCTTGCCGCAGGGACAGGGATTCGCCGCGAGGACCAGTTGGAACCGTGCGGGATAGGCAGCGGTTCCGGCTGACCGGTGAATCACCAGTTCACCGCTTTCCAGGGGCTGGCGGAGGGCATCCAGCACCCGGCGCTCGTACTCGGGCGCCTCGTCGAGGAACAGGACGCCGCGGTGGGCGCGGGAGGCGGCGCCGGGCCGGGGAAGGCCCGAGCCGCCCCCGATGATGGCCGCGGCCGTCGCGGAATGGTGCGGACTTTCAAACGGTGGCCGCCGGAGCAGCTGCACCGATGACGATGGCAGTCCGCACAGCGAATGGATGGCCGTGACCTCCATTGACTCATGGTCCCCGAGATCCGGCAGGAGCCCGGGCAGTCGTTCGGCCAGCATGGTCTTGCCGGCACCGGGAGGTGTGCACACCTAAGTATGCATGCGCGCTGACCTGATGTTATGTCCTAAAACGGACATCCCGGCGTGGGATTTTTGGAGGCTCAGCTCTCGTCGAACGGCAGGCTGACGACCTCATCGCCCGGGTCTTCCGGACTTGCTGGCGGAGCCGCGCTCGGGTGGTCCTGGTACAGCGCGTCCGAGGCGCTCTTGTCGTAGGTGTCGGAGAGGCCTGCACCCTTGGTCCCGAGGACCTGCTCCCAGTTGAATCCCATACAGACGACTTTATCGGCCGGTATCGAACTCGCGAAGGATTGCCTCGACGCGCGCGGTGAGTTCGTCGGCGCGCTTGAGGATCTGCTCTTCCTCCTCATGTGACATCTGCCGCCGGAGGCTGGCCTGCATCGGAGCTGCGGCAGGCACCGGAGCAGGCGCTGGCTCCGGACCGTCGAGCAGCAGGGTCATGGCACTGATAACCGCCGACAGCGACGAGGGGTGCATGGAGCGGTAGCTGTCGATCCATCCCCAGCGGTCGACGGCGGGCAGCATGCCGATGGAGAGGTGCCAGTCCGGATTGGGATCCGGCCGCAGGTGCCGGTGCGCGGAGCCAACTTCGTCGCGGCGGTGTCCCAGTACCCGGACGGAACCGTGCGACCACCCGCTGTTGGTGCCGATCACATCAAGCCACGACCAGGTGGCGCACGCCGGGCAGGTCTCCGGTTCCGGGGCGACGCCGATCTGCCCGCGCACCCGGTGCATTCCGTCCGGCCGCAGTCCCAGCGCACCTGACCTGTCCAGTCCGAGGCCTCCCTGGGAGCGAGGTGCCAGCAGCACCGCCGCGAACAGCATACGTCGCAGCCGCAGCCGGAAGACCCAGTGGGTGTCCGGGTGCTGGATGATCGCCGTTGCGCGCCGGATCAACCGCTGCAGGGAATCAGGGTCGTCCCGGTGCCCGCGCGGCCAGGCCGGGGCGACGGGATCTTTGGGAGCCAGCCGCCGGCGCAGCGCCGCGAGCACAGCCTGGGACGGCTGTACCTGCTGCACAAAGCGAGAGACTGTGGCCTCGTCGATTCTTCCGGCAGGCACGCCCGTGACCGAGCACCAGTCGGTCCAGAGGTCGGGAAGCGCCGTCGTCATCCTCACGATTCTCCCACCGCGGTCTGGTTCGACACGAGCGTCACCTCAGGTCAGGGTCAGGCCTGCTATTCGCGACCGCTCGCCCTTCGTGCATCTGCTCGGCATGGCAGATCAGTTGACGGAGACGCTTATTGACATCCTGGATCGCGTTACACAATTGGGAACCGCGCAAAACTCAGCCACCGGGCCTGAGTAAGTCTGCCGGACACATTAGTAACGAGATGCGCTCACGCGTCGTCACGGATGTAAGTTATGCCAAAAGCCTTGACTTGGCGGTATTCCTGAAGCTTGGTGGCAAGTTCGAAGGCGTCGCCCGTAATGTACTGAAAGATGTCCAACCCGCGGCCGAGCAGGATCCTCCATCCGGTGTCGGTGAGTATGGACCGATCATGGATAGCTCCGTCGAAGACGATGTCGACGTTGATGCCGGCGACAGAGGCTCCCTGCTTGACCTTCAGCAATAGTTCGTACTGCTTGCGGAGCTTGTCTTGTCCCTCGGTGTTCTCAGAGGTAACGAGCCGGACATTCACTTCGTCGGCCGCGTCTTTGGTGGCCGCGATGCCCTCGATGAGTTCCATGAGATTACGGGCCTGGTGGAACTGCCGGATGTAAGGGTCAGTTATGGTGATCTGCGTGGCTCCGCGCAGGTACGGGACCAAGAGAGTCTCGAAGGAGACTCCACGCTGGTTCTCCTGGAACTCCTGGTGGCCCTCAAACAGCGGTTTTACGGTGACAGGCTCGGGCGCAATTGGTTGACCGTCTTCCGCAGAAGTAGTGGCGTGCCCGGTTGGATCGCCTGTTGCGTCGTCCGCGTCAGTGCTTACGCGGCGCTCACGGTAGTAGTACGTCGGGTACTCGTCCTCTTCAAGAGTAGAGACTGAATGCCATGTACCGGCCTTGTCGAGGTAGCCGAACCTTACGTTTGCCATCGTTGAGTCGATGCGGAGGATCTGGTCCTTGACGCGCTTGCGGCCCTCGATGGCGAACTGCAGGATCTCTTCGATCTCTTCGGGTGTGGCTTCCCCGTGTGGGTAAAGGATTTTCATCAACCCGGAGAAGGTCTTGTGGATGCCGTCGCGATCTCGTGTCGAGATGTCCGATGACAGTGTGAAGTGCTGCTGGTAGCGGTCGGAGTAGTCCGCCGAACGCATCGACTTGAGCACCTCGGCGATGTAGTCGACGACGAACCCGTACCCGTTGGAGAACATCTCACCTCGGATGGTGTCGACTTCCCACCCTGGGATGTAGTGGTGCAGGCGGTCGAGGTACGCCGAGTCATGGTAGCTTTCGGGAAGCTCGTCGAACAGGTCGGAGTGTTTGAGCATGTAGGGCACGGTGTGCGAGGTGTTGCCGACGAACACCATTGAGGCCTCCGCGCCGAGCGTCTCGACGCCGCGGGAAAACGACTTGTTCGCCATGAAGTTCTTCATGATGTCGACGAGCGCCTTGTCGGTGCGCTTCTTCTTCCCCGCGAACTCGTCGAACGCGACCACATCCCAGTAGCCGACCAGCCCGATGCGGCCGTTGGAGTTGTTGACGAACAGCTTGGGGACGGTGACCTCGCCCCCGGAGATGAGCATGCCGTGGGGCGAGAACTCCGAGAAGATGTGCGACTTACCGGTCCCTTTGGGTCCGAGTTCAACAAGGTTGTAGTTTCGCTCGACGAAAGGGATGAGCCGCACGAGCTGGATGAGCTTGGCGCGGCGTCCGAACAGTTCGGGATTGAACCCGATCGACTGCACGAGCAGGTCAGTCCACTCGCCGGTTGTGAACTCGCTCCGCGCCGCGAGATAGCCCTCGAAGTCGAACTTCGACAACTGGATGGGCTTGATCGACCCCAGTATCCACGGCACCATTCGGGCGTCGTCGCTGTGGAAATACTCGATGTCGCAAATGCACCAAACACCACCGACAAGCAGTTTTGGGTGGGCCTTGATCGTCGCGGATTCGACGAGCACGCCCTTGATGCCGAGGTTGGCGAACTCTGCCTGGTAGACATCATCCTTCTCGTTGAGCGTGACGGTCACTTTGTCAATGATGCGGTGACGCCCACGCTCCTTGATCGTGGATTTCACGAGTTCGGACTGGTTCCGGTTTACGTAGTGTTCGGCGAGGATCTTGCGCACAGTATCGATGCCCGCCTGGATGGTGGCCTCGTCGTCGGATGCAGCATATTGGCCGAGCAGGTACTCCAGCACATAGGAGGGCACAATCGCGTTGCCCTTGACGGCCTTTACCAGGTCCTTGCGGACTACAACGCCGGGGAAGAGCTGGTTGATCTTACGGTCCAGTTCGCTCTGCACCGGAGTGGCGTCTGCCGGCAAGTTGGCCCTATCGGGTGTCTCTTGACTGACCTCGCTTACTTCGCTCATGGCTGCACTCTCCTTAGAAGTCGAAGTCCGAGGCGAACGATCGCTTGAGCGTGTAGATCGCCTTGGCGTAGACGCGCCACTGGTTGGTGCCCGGGATGAGTTCTTCAAGCCGGAACTCGACCGGGCGATTGTTGTAGTCGTTTGCGTCTTGGCTAAGTAGCATGTGCGCGTTCTGATAGCGGTCACGCTGGTCTGTCGAGTCCTGGTCAAAGGTGAGCGAGAGGTGATTTGATATGAGGATCTCGCCGACATACAGCCCCGCGCGAAGCACAAGGGGGCGAATCTTCTCGCTCACCGGCTCAGCCTGAAACAACTTGATGACCAGCTGGCCTGTCGTGATCTTGTCCGACTCGGGCATGATCTTGACGTTGACCGTTCGGACGTCGCTCTTGCGCTTCTTGTTGATCGCCAGCACTGGGACGACGATCTCCTGCAAGGCCGCACCGCCGTGGACGAATCGCGAGCCTGCGCCTGGAAGCCGCAGCCGATGAATCGACTTTGGTATCTGCACATCCAGGTCTCCATCGAGGCCGAGTTGGGCTGACGTGAAAGTCTTGAACGCGGGGACTTCCTTCAAGCCGTGACCGAGGACGTAACGGCGGTTGATCACCTTGATATCGTCGCCTTGCGGCAGTGTCGATAGATAGAAGGCGTCATCGAGTGCCGTGTCCTGGAAAAGGAAGCCGTGGTCCGCCGTGATGAGGATGTTCGTCGCGTTCGCGTTAGTCAATCGCTTGACAAGATCGACCAGTTCGCGAAGCGTGTCCTCGGCGGCCTCAAAGACCTGACGTTCCGTGCCGGCCTTGTCACCCGTCGCGTCGATGCGGTTGTGATAGACGTACAGCACCTGATGTTGCTGGTACAGCTCCCGCAGCTCGTCCCGGGTCAGGGAGAAGACGTTCTCGGCCTGAATCGCTTTCCCGTCAACGGCGTCGAGGAGCTTGCTGCGGTTCACGGTGCCGTCTGTGCGCTGACCATCGGCCAGAACGGGATCCCCGTCCTTGGAGTGTCCGATTGTGCTGTGTGGTAGCAGTGCCGCCATGCCCAGTTGGGTGTAGCTGGGCAGCACGCCGAGCATGGCTTTCAGGTCAGCGTCGTAGCGGTCTTCCTGGCGGATGCGCGAACCAAGTTCGTCAGCGATCTCATAGCGCAGAGCGTCCGAGATGATGACGACGGCCTTGCGCCGGCCGTCTCTCGTGATGGGTGCAACGTGGTCGGTGAAGAACGAGTTTTGGGGCCGGAGCAATGTGGAACGCCACTGTTCGATGCCATCGACCTGCTGTTGCCAGGCGTTACCGAGCTCGTAGAGAAACTTGTTGGCGTAGAACTTCTCCACTTGGATGCGCAGGGTCTCCAGCGGGCCGGGAAACTCTGCTGTGCGGGCGGCATATGTGAACTGTCGGTAGAGCTGATCGATGCGGAACCAGTCACCCCGGTATCGCTCCAATCCCTCATCGAGCGACTGCATTGACAGGTTAAGGGTGCCAAGCGCGGTCAGGAGTTCCGAGGCGCAGCCGATCGCTGTGTATAGCTTCCGGTACCCGTCGACCCAGATGCTGCTCTGACGGCTGCGGATCACCTCTGTAACCTCGCGGCCTGTGACCGTTCGCTCAGCGACCGCGCGTGCCAGATCGCTGATTATCTTGCGGTCAGTCTCCTCGAAAAGGTCGTTGCCCAACAGATCGCGGAAGCTTGCGTCCTCGATGGTGCCGGCATAGTCCAGATCTCGCGCTGCGCGCTTTGCGAGCGTCGTCAATGCGTCCTGGCTGCGGCGGTCGTACCGAAGGCTCCCGAAGTCGAGCTGGATGTTGCGCAAGCCGCCGGGTCGTTCGGACTTGAATCCGGCGTTGGCCTGCCGGAATACCCACAGAACGAAATCGGCGATGCTCTGGCTCGGCGACATGTAGCCGTAGATCGACGCCACGCCCTGCCAGTAGAACTCGTCGAGGCCGTGCTCGGCAAGGGCACCGTACTTGGCGTCCGCACCGCCGGCGTTCTCGATCAGCAGAGTGCGTGTGATCTCCAGAAGGCTGTGCTCGCTTTGACCGAGCAGAATCGCTGACATCTTGGCTTGCAGCAGCAATGCGTCATCGTCAGCGTCCAGCAGCTTCTTCAGGTCTTGGATGCGCTTGGCCGCGCGAAAGAAGCTCTCATGCGCCAGCACGACTTCGCCAATATCGTCGGCGGTGAGCCCGAGTTCCTGCTGCACTAGGGAGGTCCGGTCTGCTGTGAACACTCCGTAGGCCAGCTCCAGGTCCAGCAGCCAATTGCCGATCCCTGTCGGCACAGCACCCGAACGATAGACGAGGAACTTCGACTTGGGCTCCTGGTGGAGCAGCCGGTTCTTTACCGCATATTCGTCGTTATTGACGCGCAAAATCTGCACGTCCTCCAGGCCGAGCGTGTCGAGGTCAGCGGCGTATTCGCCCTCGGGGTCGTGCCAGAACACCACACGCTGAGTCTCAAAGCGACGATCCAGGTGGGGCCTGATGGCGGCGACACTCATGCTGATACTCCGATCTCGTCGACTGGCCCAAGATTATCCTCAGTGACAACGCGCTTCGTGAGAGTAGCGATGACGTTCTCCAAGCGGCGCAGCAAGTCGTCGTAGGAGATGATGTCGACAACATTCGAGTACTTCCGTCGGACGAATTCGAAGTCGAACCTCTCCTCTGTAGAGAGGTTGCTGTCTCGTCCGGTCAGAATAATCGCCTTTGGGTTGGCGATCTTGATCTCAAGGCCAGGGGGAAGATTCACTGCGTGCTTCTCGGTGATGACTTTCTCGCCGTCCCTGCCTAACTTGCTCAGGTAGAAGAGGTACTTCTCCGCCTGCATGATCGAGCCCGACAGCTCGCGCATAGGGACATGGTTATCGCGATACTGAGTCTTCGACATCAGACCGCGCTCGAACGGCTTCTTGAGCTCGATGATGTCCACACATCCATTGGACCCGACGAGCATGAGGTCGATGTAGCGGTCTGTCGACTTGGATTCGTTTGAGTACCGTTCCTTGACGTGGACATGGTGCAGAACCGCGATGTATTGGGGGAATACCAGCAGAAACAGGTCAGCCACTGCCCTCTGCCATTCAGCCTCGGAGTAGCCCTCCGCGTCCTTCAACATCTCAACCAGGCGCTCACGAACGTAAGTGAACTTCTCGAGCTCCAACTCGTTCGCCACCATAATCCGACCATGGGCTTCTACACCCTCTTCGGTCTCGGCACGTTCGCGGCGCTTGATATAGTTTTCCAGCCGCAGCTCGGCGTCGGACATGGTTTCCAGATATTCTCGCAGGATGCGGGTGACCCGGGTTGCTGCGTAGTAGTTGACCTCGGTCGAGGTCGGGAATCTTCGAAGCAGCCGGGCGAACTCTTCCACGGGGATTGCGCCTGCCCGATTTCCTCCGACGACGATCTGCTCCGTGAGTAAGTCGTCGATTCTTCCGAAGATGGAGATGTTGCGTTCTGCGATGAACGTTGATCTCGTCAGCAGCATCGTTGTTACGATCAGCAAGTCGTGCTTGAGGCCAAGGACGTCTGATCGTATGGTTCGATACTCACCTTCGTGGCTACCGATCACAAAGCGACGGATGTCCTCGTTACCCTCATCATCTTCGCCGTCAGCGTCTTGGCTTAGTAGATCCGTCTTCTGGACTGTGAAGACTTGCGAGAGGGTGGCATGGCCATCGGAGTCGAGCTTGTCATCCAACCATTTCACCGGCCCATAAGCCGGGAAATATACTAGGACAACCTTCGATCCGTGATCCTCGAAAGTGATCACGAGTCGGCCTCCAGCCCCGGGATCTTTTTGAGGGCGGCAGCGAACTTCGGGTAGTTGACCTTCACGCCGTCGTCGAGATCGATCTGCAGCTGCTGGGACGCCAGTGGGTATAGTACGTCGTGCTCATACTCGTCGAGTTCCAGTATTACCTTACGCAGGCGATCGACCTCTTTCTGGGCGGCGGCCTGCTCCCGCAGTGCACCTGTGCCTGCAGCGAGGCGCTCATGATGCTGGCGGCTGGCGTCCAGCTTGGCTTTGAACTCGCGCAGGTATTCGTTCAGTACGGTCGAAACGGTCGACGGCGTGTAGCGGTGCATGTAGACAAGAGCGTTGAACGACCCCTTCGAGCTGGAGAACAACCAGTAGATCGGACGCTTCTTGTACCGCTGCACATGATCCCTGTAGAACGATTTCACGAAGTAGTCGCGCAAGTCCTTCACACCAAGTGCCTCAGTGACGAACCGTAGGTTCTCCTCGAAGTGCTCCTCCCCAAACGCAACCCGTAGGAACTGGCGGAACCGCGCAAGGATGTCGTCCTCGAACCAGTCCCCATCGACGACAGGGATCACGTTGTCCTTATCCGGCATGAATGTCGGGTTCGGAACCGTGGCGAGGTAATCCTGGAGCGTGCCTCCCTGGCCCGCGAGAATCAGGCCAGGCTCATCAACGCTGTAGCGCCCGAACATGCAGCCAACGGCGTAGGAAATCAGTTCAGACACCAACTCTGTCACCGGCCGGAGCTCGAACGCCAGTTCCCTGTTCGAAGCATTCCCGAGCCCTGTGTGCAGAAGTTGGCTCACGCGGTCATCAATCACACGTCCGAGTTCCTCTTGCTGGTTGCGCCGCGTTTTTACGCCGTCCAGGTAAGAAGTGATTGCCACACGCAAAGGTGTGGAAAGGTCGCCAGAATTCCAAGGCAAACGACAGAAGCCATCGGAAGTTTCCCGCTCCTGCCAGTCGAGCCTCGCAAAATCGGTTAAAGCCTTACCGAGCCTCGAAAGTTCAGCCTTGGACTCCATATCCCACCGGGGGGCGGGGAGGTCGAGAACATTGGAAACCTGGGTGTTGATCGTCGGATTGAGCACACCGAGCAGCGATCGCACCTCGTTCGAGTTCAAGTAGGCCAGCATCGGGAACACATCGTCGATGTCGTCAGGGAACAGCGTCGGTGAAGCAGAGTCGAATTCCTCGTCTGCGTTCTTCAGCCGGAAGCTTAGGCGACCCGTGATCTTGGTCCAACAGACACCGACCCGGCTCCGGTTCTCCTCAGGATAGAGGCCCCCTCGCTCGCGGTAGAACGAAACCGAAGCATCCGCCCAGTCGACAACGAAGTCACGATTACCGAAGAAGGGGCGGAAGTCACCGCCCTTGACGAGCGGGAGCCATCTTGAAGAGGCCCCCGATACCTCCCACCAGAATCGGATGAACCGAGCACCGTCGTGAGTTTTCAGACGCCCGCCCGAGCGCCATCCGTCTGACAACCTGGGGCCATCGAAGATATCGAAGTTCTGAATCGCGTGTGCAAACGGTACGCCGGGGACCTTCAGGAAGCGCTCTGCGGCTACTTCCCGACGTGAAGACATGGTGGTGTCACAGACAGCCGAGCCGAGTTCCTTCTGCTTTGCTGCTTCGTCACGCTTATTGGACAGATCCACGAAGACTCCACGACGCTGACCTCCGCGTGCATCCTGCAGGATGAAGGCGGCGGTTGAAACCACCGCGCCACCGATGGAGTCAAAGGCTCCGGTACCAAGCTGGACGACTTGCACGACCCTCCGGGTCGTAAGCACCGAAACTCTGAACGCCCCATACGTGGACAGAAACAGCCAAGACTGCATGGTGATCATGCCTACTAGCCCGCCTCGTGTGGCAAGCGCGACGCACCGCTCGATGAACATGGCGAAGAGGTCGGACTTCGTATCGGTGTAGTTTGCCCCAGCGAACTCAGCGAGTAGAGGGTTCATACTCGCACTTCCCATGTAGGGCGGATTTGCAACTATGGCGTGATAACGCGACTTCAAGAACTCCGCTTGCACGATCACTCGACGAGCGCGTTCGTGCAGGTCGTTCTCGAAGATGCCTCCTTCAGAGGCCAGGAACTCATCGAGCTGACGGCCGAGCGGCTCAATCAATTCTTCGTTCGGTTGGATTAAAGCTCCGAAAGTGTCGGCGTGCTCGAACTGGTTCCAAAAGGTCTTCTCCGCGCGGCGGTCGTCGTCATGAGAGACGAGTATGTCCAGCTCGGTGGGTGTGAATGAGATGGGTTCAAGTACACAAATGTTTGGCTGCACCTGCTTGTTGAAGAACGTGCGCTGGCGGGCGCGCGCCTTCATCGTCAGGGCGAAGGCGGCCAACGCCCCGGAACGGGGATCGATCTCGGTACCGTAGAGGTTGTTGACGAGGATCAGGCCGGGGATGTCGGATGGAGCGTAGCCCTCCTCCTCGTAGATTGCGTACAGCAGATCGAAAGCGTAGGTCAGCATGTGGCCTGAGCCGCACGCTGGATCAATGACCTTCAGCTCTTCGGGGCTGGAGACGTTCGGATATTCCGTCTCCTCGTCGACAGGGGCAATGTAATAGTCCATCTGGTCGGCCAGCCGCGAAGTGGGCCGGTTAAGAAGCCAGAGTCGCCCGAGGGAGTTCTCAACGAGGTAGCGGACGATCCAGTGCGGTGTGAAAAGTTGGGTGGCTGCAGGGATCTCCGCGGCCCCGGCCTTCGTGTTCTTCCTGAATCCGGCGAAGACTTCGTTCTTCCGCTCCGAGATGTAGAACTGGTACAGCCAGCCGATGACCTCGACGTCATGGCAAACCTCCTCGCTAAGTACGCTCACAGCGCGGGCCAGCACGGAGTCGTCGGCGAGCAGGTTCGCGGGGATGAGCAGTTCGGTGTAGTCGCCCTCCCGTTCAAACATGAACGGCATAGAGCGGTTCCAATGCCGGCAGTACTCCGCAAGCAGTAGCGCGTACGCCTCGCCTTGCGGGTCGTCACTGCGGCGCGTGGCGTTGAGCAGGCCCGTGACGGTCTCCGCAGTGCGCTTGTTCGTGATGACCGCACTGTCGATGTTCCCGCGCTTGGCCTCGGCGAGTATCTCGGGTTGCCCTCCTTTGAGGCCCCGTTCGGGCGAGACGACACCGATGCCGGTGTAGCCGTTGGCGTCCATGAATCGCAGCGCGATGATGCGGTTGAACCACGTGTAGGCAACTTTGTCTGCTACGGCGTCGCGGCCCTTGTCCCCGCCGCCCGCCGCGTTGACTGCCTTGTCTAGCGCGGCGATGGCGTTGGGCTGTTCCTGGCGCAGCTCTTGCGATGCCAGAACGACGGAGATGCGGGCTGACACCTCGCGGATGAGTGCAGTGCGAGCCCATGTGGCGAACGATTTCAGAGGTGCGGTTTCCATCAGAGCGCGATTCTCTTTCCATCGTTGAGAGTGTTCAGCAGCGCACTGCGGAGCGCATCTAGATACCGGTCGACGTCATCCACGTTCTCGAGCACACCGTGGGCTCCGGGGACGATGATCCTCTTGACCGAGACGGTCTGCTTTGGTGTTGGCTCCGGGCTGTCCGTGCCGCCCGTAGTCCGGGCAGCGGATGCGAGCTGGTCGAGCAGCTCGGGATACGTCCGCTCCTCAAAGCCATTACCCTGTTCGCGGATGAGCGCGATCTGCCTCTCACTACCTAAGCGTGCGATGATCTGGTCGATTGTACGGGTGACCCGCTGCTGTGCTTCCTCCGTGGCATTGCCGTAGTAGGCGCTGCCGAGTACCTCGGACTTGCGTCCCTCGATGTCCTGGATGACCGTGCTGCGATAGGTGGCGAGCGTATCCTCGACTTTCGCGGAAAGGGCGTCTTCTGCCTGCTTGAGTTGGTTCATGCGGTTGCCCCGGAAGGCGTTCGGGTCGTCCAGGAGTCGCCTGACGTCGGCGTCGCTTCCTGGGGGCAGGTATCCGAGGTTGTTCGTGTTCGAGGTGAGCAGTACTACGGCCTCGTCGTAGATGACCTTCTGGCCTCCGCCCAGGAACGACTGAATAGGGTCGATCACGTTTTCCTTGGCGTCGAGCAATTCGTCGCCAAGACTGAATTCAGTCAGGTACCACTCGTCAGATTTGCCCACAGCCTGTTCGAGCAGGGCGATGGGGGCAGCCAGTTGCTCCACGAATGGGTATTTCGATCCGCTCACCAGCGCTCTTAACTCGTCGAGCTTTGCCCCGAGCTTTTCGCTGCCGTGCCGAGCCAGCTCCAGCGGGTCTTTCGGTGGGGTGGCCTCGTCGAAGAAGTCGGTGCAGAATTTGCGGAACGTCGCGACCTTGCGCTCGTCAAAGAGCTTCTGCGGGGCAAGCACGGAATGCGAGTGCTTCTGGGTATTGCGCAGAAGGGCTGCTACCTCGGTCCGCTTCAGCACGTTTCCATCGACGGTAACCGTGATCTTCGAGTTTCCAACGAGCCAGGCGATGACGACCTCTATCGAGGCGAGATCCCATCCGTAGGGCTTGGCCTGGAATGCATCCACGATCGTCTTGACCGTTACCTGCTCGCCAAGCCTGTCTCGTTGCAGCAGGAACGAAAGCATCTCGTCACCTGGTACAGCAAGCATCGACAGCGACGAATCGTCGATCATGCCTGACTGGTTGGGGTTGGCGAACACAGCAACCTGCTGCTCACTGTACGCAACACCGCCAAGCAGGCTGAGCTGGGTGTAAGTGCGGCTGATGAGGTCCTGGAAGCCATCGGTGACGCGCGCGATGGCGTCCTGTGAGGAGGAGGTTACGCCAGCGGCGTTGATCACGAGGTCCGCCTTGCCGACTGCGCGGCGGATGCGCTCGATGAGTTCCTTCTCGCGCTCGACGTTCTGCGTCGCCTTCGAGCGCAGGATTTGGTCCTCGATTGCGGACAGCGAGGTCGTCTGCTTGCGCTTGGTGTACTTCTCCGTCTTGATCAGCAGGCGCAGGTCCGAAAGTGCGCGCTCATCGGGCTCCAGGATGACGCGCAGCTCGTCCTTGCCCGCACTGTGCATCCGGGTTTCTTCGGGGCCGAATGGGTACTCCGGCGTAATGAAGTGCATGGTCAGTTCGCGCTGCTGCCCGTACACCTGATCGTCAAGCTTGTACCCGAAGGCGAAATCCTGTCCGTTCTTGGCGTAGCGTAACTTGCTCGTGCGAACCACGTCGCCGGAGATGATCTTGAAGAGCCGGCCGCTGACATCCGAGGCATCGATATCGACGTTCTTGATCTCCTCCTCGATGACCTGCTCTTCGTTGGTCAGGTACTCGTATAGGTTGCCGTTGCGCTGCACGTACGTCTGCGTCTCCAGCAGTGTAAGTGCCTCCTGCACCTGCTTGGCCAGGGCGGGCAGGTCAAGTCCGAAACGGTCGTAAACCAGCACGGTCAGGTTTCGTGGGGTGGCGTGGAAGCCCTCGACGTACTTCACCAGGAACAGAGCCTTGAGCAGCCGCACAGCCAGTTCGTTATCCAGGTTGCGCTCGGCAACGTCGATCGAACGCTGCGCGGCTGACTTCAACGAAGCGCGGATGCCAGCGAACATGTGATCGAACGTCGCCAGCCTGCCCACTTCGACATCGCCGATGCCCTTAGCGACCTGCTGCACGACGCCGAGCATCGACCGCTCACCAACTGAGCTGTTGCGCCCCTCGAACACATTGTGGTCGGAGATGCCCTCGATCGCCGCTTGGAACAGCGGGAACTGGTAACTCACAAACGGGTAGGTGCCGACGAAGTGCGCCTCGTCGGTGTAATTGCGATACGTCTTCGCGCCGTCTACGAAGTCGAACAGGGTCTTGAAGTTGGCGTGCTGCTCTGCATAGATCGAATTCAGCGTGGCCTCGCCCGCCTCGTTCTTCTCCAGCAGTCGCTTGCGGATGACCTCTTCCACATCGGCGCTGGTGAGCTTCACACGGGTGGCGAACCGGGCCTGGATCTTGGAGAAGTCGTTGCCCTGCTGCCTGGTACGGTCACCCACGACCTTGTCCATGTCTTCCTGGGAGGTCACGAACACCCACGCCCGGCCCTTGCACTTGGTGTTCAACGACTCGGCGATGGTCTGGAGGTTGAGCATCAGGTGCGTGTTCGATCCGATGAACTGGCCGACCTCATCGACGTAGAAGTTCAGCCGGTAGCCGTCTTCCTGCTTGTCGAGCCACGTCTTCACCTCGTCGGCGAAGTCCTCGATCGAGACCGAATACTCGTTGCGGTACTTGGTGAGGATGTTGGCCGGCGTGCCCTCGGCTTGGCCGCTGATCTCGGCATACGCCTTGGCGACGTTGACCTCTTCGAGCACGCCCTCTTCACGTCCCTGCGCCCAGTCGCGCCCGGAGATGCGGGCATATGCGGCTTTGAACGCCTCGTACTGGCCTCGGTTGTCCAGGTCCCTCTCGAACCTGGCAACGTGCCCCTGATTACCGAAGTAGCCGCGGCTCTCATCGAAGACCTTGACGAACACCTTCAGCAAGGCATCGGTCTGGTCCTTCGTAATAAGGGTGGCCTTCTGGTCGATGTTGAACAGGAGGCTCTTCGCCGGGATCCGCTCAGCCTTGGTCAAAAGCGCCGGCAGAAACGCATCCTGCGCCTTGGACCGGAAACTCTCGGAGACACGTGCCCGAGGGAAGTCCTGGCCTTCCACGTCGCCAAGGAGGTGCGCAAGCAACTTCAACAAGTGCGACTTACCGGAACCAAAGAAGCCCGAGATCCACACGCCGTTGGCGTTGGTGTAGTCCGTGTATGCCTCAAGCAACAGCTCCATGCCCTTGGCCGCCTCGTTGGTCAAGACGTACTCATCAACTTCGGTGCCCAGGTGCGCGGCATCGTCAGCCTTGATGACGCCCTCTATCGGGCGCTGGACGTCCTTGGCGAAGATCTGGTTCAGATTCATCGAGTCAAGCCTCCTGTTCCAAGATGTTCTTGGCTCGGTAGTACTGGTCGTCTTTGAGTCGACCGAACAGCACCAGGGATGACCCCAGCGTGTCGGACTGCTCATAGCGGCCTGGGAAAAACATAAGCATCGGCTTGTCAGTCACGACGCTCTGCAAGTTGTGCAGCACATTGTGGGAGCGGATGTATGGGAACACCTCACCAATGCCTGTGAGGAAGACGACGTCGAAGTCAGCCTCGCCGAGCTTGGCCCGGATGGCGGCCGCGATGTGTAGCTGCGGATCGAGCATCCCTTGGAGCAACTCACGGAAATCGGCCTTGTCCTGCTCGGGTTCAAGCGCGATCAGCCGATCCCAGACTCCGCGCTCCTTAAGAATCTCCACGGACAGATCGTAGAGGTTGACCTCGCGCACGCCGATGCCCTTGTTCGCCAGGCGATTCTTGATGCGCTTCTTCGACCCCGCAACCGCGAGTGCATCCTCAGGGTCGTAGGGGTAAATGAAGAACGGTACCTCGTTGCTCAGGCCCTCCATCTGGAGAAATCGTCTGCCACTGAGAACTGCGAACAGGTGCTCTTCCTGTTTGGATAGGTCGGTCTGAGTCACGGTTGGGCCCTCCCAGAAGTAACAGCATCGGTGGTTGGGAAGAATCGCAGGTCATTCGGACCACGCGCGGCCAAGGCGGTGGCCACCCTTTGAGACATCATGGCCTGCTGTATGTGCCCGCTGCTGGAAAGCAACCCTGCCTCATGAAGCATCCGGAACAAGTTTGAACGCAGCTTGCGCCGCGTGGAGTCCTTGAGTTCAGACAGCTCGGAGTGCCACAAAGACTTGCTTCGCACGAAGCTGTCGAAATCGTTGAGATCGAGCGACGGCGTAAGCAAGAGGAACCGCTCGCGTACGATCTCCTCAGCGAACTCACCAATCAGGTCATATCGACGGCAGGCCGCCGCCCACAGCAAGTGTCCGCGCTCAGTAGAGGTCGCCTCGATGAGTAGTTTGATTTCGTCGTCGGTCAGCACGGTGAGCCGTTGGATAACCTCACGCGCAAGCCTGAGCCCAGAGGCAACTGTCCGAGCCTGAAGCAAGTTCTCCCCCGCAACCACCGTTCGAACTCTTGCCCAGTCGCGTTCACGCAAGTAAATGGGCGCAATGATCGCCGCCTCACGCATGAGGAGGGCACCACTGGTAAATGAGAGTGCATAGCGCTGCGCCTCGGCATGCGGCTCGATCACGTGCAACCCCCTTCAGTTTTTTCAGGCAAGTAGCTTCGGCATTGTCCGAGAGGTATTCCTTCAGGTGCGGCCGTCAGCTCGGCGTCTCGTCGTCGCTCGATGCTGCAGAGCCTCCGCTGCGGACCCACTCGTCTACCTCGCTTGCCTGAAACTTCCAGAGCCTGCCGACCTTGTGGGCTGGCATGCGTTTATCACTGATCCACGTGTATACCGTGTCTTTCGTGATCCCCAGGTGCGCGGCAATGCCATCGGCGGACAGCCATGGTTCGGCCACGGTGGAGCCTCCAGTCGGGATTGGCAACGTCGGATAAAAGCCATCCTAGCTTCAACTGCATGTCTTCTCAGGGTTTGACTGGGTTTGACCGGGTTGAGCCTGCATGAGTTACGAGGCTTGATCCGCAGGACATCGTCCGGAAGATCACGTTAAGCTGTCGCAATGACGGAACTCTGGATCGCGTTGGTAGTCGCAGTTGTCGTGGCCGCCGGCGGCCTCCTTACTCTCACTCTTCGCAGGCACGGAAGTGCTCGCGGAGACAACGCGGCAAGAACCCCACTGGCGGCTGAGCCTTCGCCGAGCGAGACCTTGGCACCCGTCCAGGTTCTCCCCGCTTCGGGGATTCTGGTTCCAGAGGCCGTCTTGTCTGCAACCGGTGCATCCGTCTCGGTCGAGGAGGCACTGGAGGCCGCTTCGATTCCTATGGCGTTCGAGTACCACCCGATCACCGGCATTGAGCTTACAAAGTACAAGTCCGTTCCAGTGAATGCTGCCTTTCAGCAAGCACTCACCAACATCGTCCGCGCAGTGGATCCGAAGAGTGCAACGCTTTTCAAGGTGGTACTGCCGAAGGGTGCCGAGCTTGTTCGCGCCGTCGGCACCAGCGGGTTCCGCGGATTCGCGCGCGGACCCGCAAGTATCTCCACTCAAGCCGTCCTGTACCCGGTGGGCGTCGGAGGTGCAGCGATTGCTGGCTGGCCGGTCTTGGCCGTGGGTGCGTCGGTGATGGCTATCGACATGCTGGCTCAGCGGGAACAGCGAGTCCACCAGCGGCGGGTCGAGACGATCCTGGGACGTCAGGAGAAGCGATACGTAGACACGCGTATTGCGGCCCAGCGGACGACGGACAAGCGACTGTCCGCAGCAATCAGTTCCATACTCGACGGCAAGCTTCCCGATCTGGACGTTGTACAGCAAAAAGCCGGAGAGGAGTTCCACAAGGCGGACGTATTCTTCGAGGAAACCCGGTCCACCATCCAGTCCCTCCTAAAGTCTGACAGCGCCAGCGGTGCTGTCGACTATCGCAAGCTCGAAGAAGCCCTAGGTGGCAAAACGAAAGATCTCGACCACTTCGTTCGCGAACTTCACTTCGCTCGCGCCGCTGTCGCTCTCGGGCGAAAAGCTGTTCTCGCAGACGCCGCGAAAGCAGCGCTTGCCGATCCTGATAACCAGTACCTTTCGTTCCGAAAGTCTCTTGAGCGACACGCAGCGGATGTGAAACAGGTTGAGAGTCTCGAGGCTCAAGTCACGGAGGCGCTCACCACGCTGGAGCTCACTGGTCGCTGGCGTGAAACCAAGAAGTCGATCGCTGGCCGGCAGTCAGCCTTTCGTGAACGGGTGTCGCCTCCACGGATCGATCCGCCCGATACGGTGCAGTACCTCGCGCTTCCTTCGGGTGAGATCCATCAGCTCGTGCCAGTTGATGCCCCGTTCGACGAGGAGATAGAGGCTCAACACTCGAATGACGTATCACCATGATGAATGCGCCGCGATGGGGCACGGGTTGATCTTCTTCTTGCCTGATCGCGCGGTCGGGCAACAGTTCATGGCAGCGCACAAGAAGGCCCCTCGGCCTGGCGGGCGAATCTAGCTGCGTGTAGGCCTTTCGGAGCCTGATTCGCTTCCTGAATCGGTCCAAGAGTTCTACGCAGCCCGGCGGGCTCGGGCAGCTGTTGCTTCCAGCGTCAGCCGTATTCGCGGAGGATCTTGGCGACACGGGCGGTTAGCTCGTCGGCCCTGGCGAGGATCCGCTCTTCTTCCTGCGGCGAGATCGCGCGCGCGGCGGTACGAGGTTCGGGATCCGGCACAGGGGCTGGGACAGGCGCGGGGCCCTCGACCAGGGCGTTCATGGCGCGGATGACCGCCGAGAGTGACGAGGGGTGCATTGAGGAATAAGGGTCGATGTAGCCCCACCGATCAATCGCCGGCAGCATCCCGACGCAGAGGAGCCAGTCGGGACTCGCGTCGCGAAGCAGATGACGGTGCTCGTCGTCCTTCTGGTCGCGGCGGCGGCCCAGTGCCCTGACGGATTGGTGTGACCACCCGTTGTTGGTGCCGATGACGTCGAGCCACGACCACACGGCGCATGCGGGGCAGGACTGCGGATCGGGGGCGACGCCGATGCGCGGGCGCAGCCGCTGCATCTCGATGGGTCCAAGTCCCAGAGCGCCTTCCCGGTCCAGGCCCAATCCCCCGCGCCCGGGTGGCGCGATCAGCACCGCGGCGAAGAGCATCCGCCGCAGCCGCAGGCGGAAGACCCACTGGGTCGCCGGGTCCTGTATCAGGATGGTGGCGCGCTTCATGAGCCGGTGAAGTGACCCGGGGTCGCCTTTGTGGGCGTGCGGCCAGGCCGGGGCGACGGTCGGCTCAGGATCGATCATTCGGCGCAGCGAGGCCAGCACGGCACGCGAGGGTCCTGCTTGCCTGGAGAACAGAGCGAGGACTGTCTCATCAACCCGTTCGGCGGGCCTTCCCGTGACGGAACACCAGTCGGTCCAAAGGTCGGGCAAGGCAATCGTCATTCTCGATTGTCCCACCGGGCGCTGGGCGAGCTCTGTCTTCTACTCCTCTGGTCCACCTGGTCCGAGCGCATGATGATGTGATCAATGTGACCGATTCGACAGTCATCGCGTCACGCGAAGGCAGTTCTTCTCCATCGCCTGATAAGCGCACTTACCAGAGACCCGGTTCGAAGCCGCCCGTCGATCGCGGGTATGGGGAATCGCCACTGACAGACCATTGCGACTTGGATTCTCCGGCCAGTGAGTCGAGACTGGAGTCATGGCAGTACAGGTGAGGCTCGCAGCCCTCAGCGCTCCCACCGTCCCACCTGAACCGGAGGTGGACGACGAGCTGCGCGAGCTCGAAGAAATTTCGCGGTCTTTGGAAGGACACACGCTGTCTGCTGCCACCCGGCGCGCCTATGCCACGGCGTGGCGTGCCTTTGATGACTTCTGTACCGGCCACGGACTGGACGCGCTGCCTGCGCATCCGGAGACCGTGCGCTGGTACGTCGCCTGGATGTCCACGCAGCTCGATGACGACGGGCTCCCCCGGTTCTCCGTCGCGACGATCCGCCAGCGCCTGGCCGGTATCGGCGAGAGGCACCTGCGCGGCGGGCTTCTGGATCCCACGGCCCACCGCGGCGTGGTGGATCTCGTGCGCGGGCTGGCCAAGCTGCGGGCCACCAGGCCCCGGCGCAAGCGCCCTCTGCTTCTGGACGACGTGGTCCGGATCATCGCGGTGATGGAGCACGACACATATCCGGCAGGCGTGTCAGCCACCAGGGACGCCCTGGCGGTGTGGCTCGGGTTCGCAGGGGCCCTGCGCAGGAGCGAGGCGGCGGCCCTGACGCTGAACCGGCTCGAGCTGCACCCGGTCGATGGTGTCCACGTTCATGTGGGGGCCTCGAAGGCCGACCCGGAGAACGCGCTGCCGGACGTGGTCGTGCTGCCGTTCGGGAGCTCGCCGGCATCCTGTCCCCCGTGTGCGGTGCACCGTTGGGTCGTGCTGCTCGGGCTCGCCCGGCAGGACGACGCGCGCACACGGCGTCGCGGGATCATGCAGCAGCTGTTCTCGTACGGTCTCGAGGAGCACGTCTGCGGGGCCGCCGGCTCAACGGCGCTCATCAGCAGCGCCGACCTGGCCTCGGGCGCGCCCCTGCTCCGGGCAACGTACCGCAACAGGAAGGACGCCCGGATCCATGCACGGGCGGTGAGCGGCGACGCGCTGCACACGATGCTGCTCTCGCGCATGGTCGAGGCCGGGATGAACCCTGCTGCCTACGGCTTCCACTCACTGCGGGCCGGGCACGTAACCCAGGCGCGGCGCAACGGTGCGAGCACGGAGGAGATCATGCGCGCTGGCCGGTGGAGCCGGGCAGCGACGGTAGACGTCTACGACCGCGAGTTCAATCCTGCGGCACGCAACAGCGTCATGCGTCTGGGGTTGTAGACCCCTCGATGCCGGGGGCAACCCGGTGCCCGTGCTGGTCGTCCTCCTCGACCGGGACGCGGGCGTCGATGCTTTCCAGGAGGCGGAAGTCGACGACACCTTTGAGTTGAGCGCCGCCGCCGAGCACTTGAATGGCCTTGGAGAGCCGCAGCACCTCCAGCCTGTTCTTCTCCCACTCGCGCTGGGCCGCTGCGAGGTCGGCGAGGTACTGCTGCAGCTGGGCCTCGCTCTCTGCCTCCGGATCCTCGGCGACCAGGATCGCCAGGGGGACGTCCAGGGCCTTGGAGGCGGCGACCGCCTCGTCCAGGCGGACGGCGCGGATTTGCTGCTCTATCCGGGTCACCGCCGAAGGGTCGACGTTCGTTCCGAGGATCTCGGCAATCCTGCGGGCCAGCTCAGCCTGGCTGATGCCCAGGCGTTCCCTCTCCTGTCGCAGTCGGCGGGCGAAGAGGTCTCCGGGCAAGGCGTTCATCTGGTTTGGGCTCCTGGTCGGGTACATGGGCGCGAAGGGCTCAGCAAGAAGCGTATGCCGAGCCGTGCCGGAGCCGCACACCGCGCGCCCCGTCATGTGAAATCTACACGTTTTTGAGCAGAACGTCAGTCCTACCGCCGACACCTCGTTTGCGCTGGTCTTCGAGCACATTCCGGTCTCGTATCCGACTCGTCACTGATACGACTATGACTGATGACTCGAATGATGTACATTGGTCACTGAAGATGTGCACGTATACGAGTCCCTAGAGAGGGGTCGGCCGCATGATTGCAGGCATTTCGTCCCGCTCAACGGGGAGTCACGTCGCATCGGGAGAGACCATTGATAGGGCGCTGTGCTCTGTCTAGGCGAATCGGTTATGCCAGTCGCCTCGTGACACATGTCATGCAAGCGACCATTCGATAGGCGAGAGGAAAGAACCATGACGAAGATTTACGAGGCGGCATTCGAGCGGGTCGCCCTGCCCACCGCGGCGTGGGACCTGACGAGCTTCCTGGAGAACGCGAAGTCCCAGATCCAGCTCTGGGGCGGGCTGCTGCTCATGCTCCTGGGTGCGGTCGGACTGGTCTGGGGCGGCGTGCTCCTGATCAAGAAGCTGATGGCTACCCCGCAGTCCGCGGGCCAGCAGCAGGGCTGGGGCACCATCGCCCTGCTCATCCTGGTCGGCGGCGCGCTCGGCACCGGCGGGTGGTCGCTGATCAACACCATCGGCTCCGGCGGCCAGAAGACCCTCGAGGACCTCGGCGGCGGCTCGGTCCTCGTGCAGACGGTCAGCCACGTACTGACCAGCGGCGTCCTGGGCTAAGCCCGGCGCGGCAGGAATCAACGGCCGGGCACACAAAGCGTCGACGGACCGCACCGGGCCGGTTGAGGTCACCAGGCCTCAACCGGCCCGGTGCGTCGTTTCCGGGGTCGGACGACGGCGCTGACGACGAGCAGGACAGGCAGAGCAAGGAACAGGACGAACGGGAACGGACATGGGGATCAAGGACAAGGCGCTGGCCTTCGGCAAGCGGTTCAAGCTCGACTCGCACCACGCAATCGAGCGCTTCGGGGTGTTCTTCGGCACCTTCGCTGTGATGGGGCTGGTCGTGGTGGCCGGCTCGGGTGCCGCCGCCTTCAAGGCGGGCAGCGACGCGGTGTCGCACACCGCGCTCTACAACACCGAGTTCACCTCCTCGAAGACCCAGCTCAAGGGCACGGTCGACGGGGTCTACACCAATCACACCGGCAACAGGGCACTGGTCATGATGCACTTCCCCGCCAGCGCGGCGATCTCGTACAACGCGGCGGACTACCAGGCCTTCCTGCTGGGCACCAACGACAAGCTGCAGACCGAAAAGGTCAGCACCAGCGGAATCAGGGGCACCTTCCACGTCTTCGGCTCGACCGGTTACGTCGGGGTCCTCCTGGACGCGGACCGGCCCTTCGACCGGCAGGTGCTCAACCTGACCGTCCGCGCGAACGCCGAGCTGACCTACGACGAGCGGCAGCAGAGCAGGGATGACCAGGTCGTGGGCGACTCGAGCTTCAAGAAGTACGACCAGTGGCGCGTGATCATCAACCCGGGTGCGTCGGGCACCACCGACATCCCGGCCCTGGACGCGGCCAGCTTCGACCCGGCCCGGGCCTATTACGACGTCGTGCTGAAGACCCAGGAGCAGCAGACGCGGGACAAGCTCGACCAGAAGCTGCTCGCGATGCGCACGAGCCTGAAGCAGGTCGAGTCGTACACCTCCGACCTGGCGATCACCAAGGTCGATGGGCTTTTCCTCCGTCCGCCGGCCGTTCCGACCTCCATCGCAGGTGATCAGGTGGCTGGTGCCTCGGCGGCCGAGGCCAAGGACGGGAAGGCGATACTCGAGCTGAAGACGGGCCATGTCGTGCCCGGCGGATTCGACTTCAACTGGCGCGCGGGCAACGTCTATGACGGCTACCTCGACACGCTCGTGCCCGCCGGGAAGGGCTATGTGCAGTTCCTCGCCGACAAGCGCGCCGAGGGCAGCGACAGCACGAGCCAGCAGGTCTCCGACATGAAGTGGGTCCTCTCCGACGGCACCGACCTGAAGAAGGACTACCGGTCCTCCGATGTGACGATGCGCCCGCTCACGAACGTGATGAACAACCTCTCCCAGGCCTACCAGGACTACGGCAAGGCCAAGTCGGAGTACCAGTCCGGGCTTCTGCTCGAGCTGCTCGGCCTGGACGTGAAGCTGCGCGATGTGCAGTCCAACAGCACTGCGAACTCGGCCGGGGACTTCCTGACCGTCTATCACTGAGCGCGCTCCACGGAGCGGGCAGTCACCACCCAGGCATCGAGCCGGAAAGGACAAGCTTATGGCCATCGACAAGCCGACGCGGCGGGATGACCCGGCCCGGCGCGCTGCATCGCCCCGCGGGGACCGCAGGTCCGCCGACGGGGGTGCGAAGGAGGAGTCGCAGCCCCCTCGTCGTGAGGGGTCCGGCGAACGCCGCGCCGGGCCCCGTACCGGAGCGGCCTCCGCTCCTTCCCCGTCCGGGGATGCAGCCAAGGGCCTGCCGAAAACCCCGGGGGCCTCCCCCGCGCCGCAGCCCGTGGACCCGACGCCTGCGGGCCGCGGGTCGAAGCACCTGGGAACCGCACCGGCCCCGGACGCAGGGGCTGCCGCTGGCAAGGCCGCAGGTGCGGCCGACACAGCCAGCAAGACCAGCAAGGCTGCCAAGGCTGCCAAGAGCCTTGACGGTGTCGCCGCCGGGGCGGCCGGGGGAGCTGCCCGCAAGGCGGTCGAGGGCGACGGCAGCAGCGCGGTCCGCCGCGGTGCCGGCCGGTACGCGGGAGCGGCTGCCTCGGGAGCTGTCGCCGGGGCCCAGGCCGGAGCCGCCGCCGGCGGTGTCGGCGCGCTGCCCGGGGCAGCGGTCGGCGCTGCCAAGAATGTGGGCCTGGAGACCGGCAAGGATGTTGTCGACGGTGCGTCCAAGGTCACCGGCGGAGGTCCGGACGCCGAGCCTGCCGACAAGCGGCTTGGTGCCGGGGGCACCGGCTACGAGCGGACCTCGCAGAAGGAGAAGGACGGCCAGCTGCTGTCCAAGACCGCTAAGGGTGTCGCCGTCGGCGGCACCGCGGCGGCCGCTCCCCCGGCTGCGGGGCTTCTCATGGTCATGGCCTTCCTGAAGTGGCTCAAGACCATGTTCTTCGCGATGCTCGCGATGGCCGCCAACGCGGCCAGCATGATCTGGGGTTTCATCCTCGGGATTGCCAAGGCGGTCGGGCACACGATCGCAGCGCCGTTCATCGCACTGGGCGGGCTGGTCGGCAAGGCGGCAGGAGCCGTGTTCGGGGTCACCGTGACGGCCACCGTCGCCCCGGTGGCCACGGCCGTATCCGGGGTGGCTGCGACCGTTGCCGCGGTGGCTGTGCTCAGCACGGTCCTCACGGGTGTGCTCGACCAGGCCGGCCTCGATGGCGGCCGCGGCTCGACCATGACTAACTGCATTGTCAACGTCAGCCGCAACGGCCCCGGCGCTGACGTCCCGGCGAACACCGAGGCGAACGCCCGGGCGGTCTACTCCGTGCTGAAGACCTGGGGCATGCCCGAGGAGAACATCGCGGGCATCCTGGGCAACTGGTCGCAGGAGTCGGGCGTGGACCCCACCAGCGTGGAGGGCATCTACAACGAGCCCTACCAGATCGGCCCGCGCAAGCAGACCGCGTGGGACGGGAACTTCACACACATTCCCGGCCAGTCGCACGGCGGCATCGGTCTGGGCCAGTGGTCGAACGGGCGAACCACGATGCTCATGGACTATGCCAAGTCCAAGAACCTGGACTGGTACACCATCAAGGCCCAGCTGGCATTCATGGCGGAGGGCGACAGCCCGGGGGACGTGGCCGTGTTCAAGGACATGATCAAGACCTCGCAGGGCTCTCCCTCTGCTGCTGCACTGCACTTCCACGACAAGTGGGAGCGCTCGGCCGACAACGCCTCACAGCTGCAGGAGCGTAAGGCCGACGCCGAGATGTGGTTCGGCAAGATGAGCGGCTGGACCGTCGACACCTCGGTCGTGGGCGGGGTCCAGGACATCGTGGGCGGCATTGTCGACACGGTCGGCAGCGGGCTCCGCTCCATCTTCGGCAACTGCGACAGCGACACCAAGGTGCGCCCGGGCAGCCTCGTCGACGGCGGCATGAACGAGGAGCAGGCCCGGCAGCTGATCGACCTGTACAACCAGGAGGGCGACAAGTTCCTGGACGACAAGTACGGCGCTGGCGGACCGGGCTCCTGCGGCGACAACCACGCCATGAACTGCGTGTCGTTCTCGGTCTACTTCATGAACAAGTACACCTCGTTCCAGCAGTACCCGCCGGGCGACGGCATCCAGACAGCCCACGCGATCGCGTCCATGACGGGCAAGCAGGTCTCGAGTACGCCGACGGCGTACTCGGTCGGTTCCGGGCCGGGTACGGGGTCCGCGGGCCACACCCTCGTGGTGCTGGGCGTGCAGGGCGACAAGGTCATCCTCGGTGAGGCCGGCTACTGCGCGTTCATGGGCCGCGTTCGCGTTGACAGTGCGGAGCGGATGAAGTCCGAGGGGTGGGTGTTCGTCGACGTCACGGACCTCATCACCACGGGCGGCAACCTGCCGGCGTAGCCGGCGGAAGCAGGGCCGGTGTCCGGACGATCCGGGCACCGGCCCTTTCTGCGTCCCGATCCGTGCGCAGTAACCTGTCGAATGGGGCAGACTCGTTATTGAATGACCATTGCAGATAGACTTGGGAGTCATATATGAGGACAACGCGAGAAAGGGCGGGCATCGTGACGAGTGCGGACGATGATGCGCGTGGCAGGGCCGGGGACACGGTCGAGGACGAGGACGGCGCGCCGAAGAAGCTGAAGGCCCCCGCCACCCGCAGGCGGGTCAGCGGGGTCGAACTCGAGGCCCGCTTCGAGGGCTGGCGCTCCGACCGGCGAGGAGAGCGGCAGGCAGGCACTCCGGAGGACTCGGCGCGGCGGACGCGCCTGGTCTTGAGCGCCGCGATGGGCGTGGCGATCCTCGGGCTCGCGGCGGCCGCGGGAGTGAGCGGCAAGGGATTCGAGGCGGAGCACGCGGCCAACGCCGACCGGATCTCCGCGCTCCAGGTCCAGATCGAGGATGCCAGGAGCACTCCGGTCGACCCGGATCTGACCGGAAAGATGACGCGGCTGATGGAGGCAGCCGCAAAGGACGCCCAGAAGGTCGCGGAGGCCCAGCAGCGCTTCGCGCAGCTGCACCACGAGGCGGCGACACAGCCCAATGCGGGCAACGGTACGCCGAACGCGGCGACACTGCAGATCGCCGAGCACCGCCGGACGCTGGCACCCCTGTTCAGCCCGCGCTCGTTCCTGGCCGACGAGAAGGGGGCCTACTCCTGGACCTCTGTGACGCCGTTCGACCCGAGCACGCAGATCGACCCGCGGTTCCCCTGGTATGTGCGCTACGAGGGTTTGAAGGCTTCCTCGCCCGGAGCATACGCCTGGTCGGTCGAGTCGGTGATGCCGGACCTCGCCACCCAGGACGCCACGGGCACCACGCGCACGGCGCGGGTGATCTGGCTGTGCCGGGACACCGCGGGTGGACAGGTGCTGGCGTGGGCGAACGCGGCCTACTCCTACGACGGGAAGGCCGGGACTTTCGCCGATCTCAAGGTCGTGGTGACCGCCGCCGGCGCGGAGCACCAGCAGGGCGCATCGACGACGGGCAACGGAAGCGGAGAGGGCTGATGGTGCAGGAGCAGCAGGTTGACGGCACGGACGAAACGGCAGCGCCGGGACAGGGCTTCATGCGGCGCAACGCTCTGGTGGTCGGGGTCGCGGTACTGCTGGTTACCGCCGTGACGGTGACCGGCCTGACATGGGGGTCCCAGCGCAGCGCACTGGATCAGCAGCAGCAGACGATCACGGGCCTTCAGGGTCAGCTTGCCTCGGTCGGGACCGCGAAGTCCGAGCAGGTCGAGCAGGATGTCATGCAGTCGCTCGGCGTGAGCCAGAGCCGGATCCACGACGACACGCAGATCGTGGACCGCCTGGTGAAGACGGCATTCACCTGGGACTCCGGCCAGGCCTACGAGGCCGCTCGCCGGGACCTGAAAGAGCGCTACCACCTGTCCGAGGACGAGCAGTTCCTGAAGCAGTTCATGCCGCCGGCGCGCTTCAACGAAGACGCCTCGGGCAAGCGCTACTACTACATCGACACCCAAGGGCTGAACTCGGCGGTCAATGCCGACGCGGACCTTGAGGTCGTGAAGGTCACCGCGGACGAGTACACGTATGCCGTGCAGGTCGAGGTGGCGGCTACCTCCGATGCGGTGTCCCAGAACAAGGTGGCACCGGATCGGGTCAAGTCGTACCGGACCGTGCTGGTGTACCTCACCGTCGACGCGCAAGGGAAGGTCTCTGGTCTGTCCGCCATTCCCGCTGGCGGTTCGACTCGTCATTCCAGATGATCCGACTCCCTTTCGACTCATCTTCTTGATAGAGTTGTACTGGTATTCGAGACGAAGAGTGAGTTGAGGGGCAATGGCATCGACAAAGATCGGCGAGTCGGGTGTGCAGGCTGACAAGCCTGTCCGCAAGACCCGCTTCGTGGCCGCGCCGGACGCCGGTGCGGCACCGGGCGACGCCGACCCCACTGGGGACGGAAATGTCCCGGGTGCACTGATGAGCCGCCGGGCGGCCATCGGCGGGGTGTGCATGGGGGCAGCTGCGCTGCTCTGCTTCCTGGCCGGCGCAGGTCTCTCTGGTGGCGAGGCCACCGTCAGCCACGACAAGGCTCAGCAGATCGTCTCCCTTCGCGAGCAGATCCGCACCGCCGAGGTGCGCACCGACGCCCTCCCGGAGGCCAAGGACGCTGACCGCGCCCTGGTCACCGCACAGGGAGCTGCGGAACAGATCGCCCGGTTGCAGAACGAGTACCGCCACCTGACACCCTCGGTGGCGGACTCGGGCGGGACGCTGGACCAGGCTGCCGCCGAGCCGACGCGCCGGAACCTCACCCCGCACTTCGCCCCCGACGTCGGGCAGGCCACGCTCCAACCCTGGTACCTGCTGGCCTCCGACAAGGACGTCGCCGCGGGCAACGCGATTCCGATGAGCTTCGACTCCGGCTTCAAGTGGGTCGCCCAGCGCCCTTACTCGGTCGAGGTGGACGGCACGATCCGGGTCACCTGGTTGGCGGTGCAGACCCGCCCGGCGGCCGGGCAGGCCCCGGCGGTACTGGCCTGGGCCCGGGCTGACTACGACATGACCCGCAAGAGCTTCTCCGGGGTCCAGACCGGAACGACGACCACGGGCGAGGCCCTGCGGCAGGAGGTGAAGGCACCGTGATCGAGGACGTGAAGGACTGGGTGCGCGCGAGGGCCGGGAAGGTCCTGGCCTGCAGCACCGGAACGCTGCTGGCGCTGTCGCTGCTCTCTCTGGCCCTGGCACTGCTGGCCGACGGTTCGGCGGACGCCGACGCCAAGGCCGACCAGCTCATCGTCCAGCTCCAGGGCAAGCAGGAGGACGCGCAGGCGGCACTTGAGACCAAGCACGCCCGGTTGCTGGCTGCCCTGCCGGGGATGGATGCCGAGCGGGCCGACCGGGACCGGGCCGCAGCGCGCTCGGTGCTGCTGAGCCTGACGGATTCCTCGGCTGCCTCGCGGACCGTTAAGGAGACGCAGGCCGCCCTCGATGCCCGGTACGCGTTTCTCGGGACCTCGTCCCGGATCCTCACCGAGTTCATCCCGGAATGGATGGCAGCGACCGGTGCCGGAAAGGGCGCGGGGACGGCGTACCAGCTGGCCGACTTCGACGTCGAAGTTGCCGCGGTGAAGGGCCTGGACTACTCCTACATCGGAGTGGCGCGCCTGGACCCGGTCTCCGTCGACGGCAAGTCCACGGCCAAAAGTGAGTACGTGGTCTTCACCTTCGCCACCGGACAGGACGGCACGGTCGCCTCGTTCGAAGCGTACCGGGCCTCGGGCCGGACGCGGGACCAGCTTGTCGCGCAGAGGCCGCCTGCCTCTGCTTCACCGGCCGAGACCGCCAGCCCCGGACCCAGCCACAGCGGCTGACCGGCGGGACACCCGCACAGACACGACACGACACGACAACAACAAGGACGAGACGAATGACGATCCAGACTCTGGACAAGACCGGCAGCGCGACCGAGCACGAAGCCCGGGTGGAGGCTGCCACTGCAGTCCCCGTCGAGAAGGCCGCGGCCAAGCCGAAGCCCGGGCGTGGCCCTTCGAAGCTGGCCGGCGCGCTGCGCCGCCTGGCCCCCGGGAAGGGCTCCGGCGGATCGCCGGTGCTGATCTGGGCGGTGTTCTTCCGCTCGGTCGTGCTCATCGCCGACTACGTGCTGGCCTCAATGACTGCGATGGTCGTGATCCCGATGCTCGGCGCGTGGCTGCACCGGCAGTCGGGCACAGCAAGCGGCGACCTGACCATGGCCGGGACCGTCGCGATGTGGATCGCCCCGCTGCTGTTTGTGGTCCTGTTGCTGGCCGCCGCGGAGATCGCCGCGATGCGCGGGATGTGGCGCTGGTCCACCCGCCGGATCCGGGCTGTACGCGACGCCCGCACCCCGGCGCTGGCCCCGGCCACCTCCGCCCCCAGGACCACCCACCCGATCAAGAAGACCAACCGGAAGAGGAGCAACTGATGCGCACTGCTGGACTGATGATGAATGACGTGTGGGCCGACCGGGCCCTGCGGGAGCGTGGCGTGCAGGCGCACCGCTACGACGGCCTCGATGCCCAGATCGGGGTGCTGGTCGACTCTGTCGAGCTCAAGCACCGCGGCAAGGAGGAGAACTACCGGCCCTACCTGCACGTCGTGGGCGAGCTGCGCTCGATCACTCCCGCCGAGCCGCTTCCGTACGGGATCACCCAGGTGACCTACTCGCACGGCCAGGGCGAGAAGGTCGACGCCTTCTACGAGTTCGACGACGAGCAGCTGGTCGCACTGGCGGCCAAGGGCTACTTCAGCCCTTCGTTCACTGTGCCCGACCAGCTCACGGGGATCGAGTGGGAGCTGCCCGCCAGGGCGGATGCCCTCGTGCTCACCCCGTCCGGGGACCAGGCCGATGCCCCCGTGGTCTTCATGAACGTGCACCGCATCGCCGATCTCGAGATCGACCTGGCCTCCACCGAGTACGACCTGGCGGCCTACTTCGCTGATCGCTCCAAGGATGGTCATGGTCCGGTTGAGTCCGTCGTCGACCAGCGGGGCCTGCGGGCCCGCTCCGACGCGATCAACTCGCTGTTCAGCGAGGACGAGCTCGACTTGGTCGCGCAGGCGGAGAACCTCCAGCGGCCGGAGGCGCAGCGGCCGGCTGCCGAGGGCGTCACCGCGCAGTTGCTGGCGGTCGAGGCCGAGATCACCGCGGAGCGCGAGCAGTATCAGGCTGAGCTGGAGCGCACTGAGGGCACGCCCGAGCACCTGTACCACCAGCGTGTGGCCCCGGCCCTGCACCTGGACGGACCGGAGGATGCTGCCGCCCCTGCGGACGCGGAGCCGGATGCCGGCGCGACCCACGATCTGGACTTTGGTCTGGATGAGGAGGCCACCGGGCAGGAGGTGCCCGCGCCGACGCTCGAGGAGCGCAAGCGCGAGGCCTCCCGCCGCGCCGCCGACCTCGACTTCGGCGAGGAAGACGGGCACGGTCTGGGCCACTGAGGCCGAGGCGGGCAGAGCAGTCAGGACGGGCCCCGGTCGCTGGAGGACAGCGGCCGGGGTTCTGTGCATTCACACGACGGAGGGATGAGGCGGGATGGGCCTGAAGCAGTCAGTGGTCATCGTCAACGAGTTCAGTGTGCCGCTGCCCGGCGGCAAGGGGTCCCGGGGCGGCACCCCCGGCGACTACGTCACCCGGTACATGGCGCGCGAGCAGGCGACTGAGTCGCTCGCGCCGATCCAGCGGCTGCGCACGGACGACTTCATCCTGCGCTACATGGCCCGCGAGAGCGCGGTCGAGCGCGCAGGGACGAGCAGGGTCGAGGCCAAGACGACAATGCGCCAGGCCCAGGGCGATGGCGGCGTGGCCTTCGGCTACGGCTCAGTGTCGCTCTCCGACGAGCAGCTGCGGGCTGCGTCCCGGGACATCCAGAAACACTTCGAGAGCGGCAAGACGGTGCTGAAGACCGTGCTCTCCTTCGATGAGGAATACCTGAAACGGCACCGCATCGTCGGCGAGGACTTTCACTGCGAAGGCCGCGGGGACTACCGCGGCCACATCGACCAGATGAAGCTGCGGATGGCGATCATGCACGGGCTGGAGCGGATGAGCTCGGGCACGAGCGGTTTCGACGACCTGCGCTACGTCGGCGTGATCCAGGTCGACACCGAGCACGTCCACTGCCACCTGGCGATGGTCGACGCCGGACACGGCCACCTGGCCAAGGACGGCACCCAGCGGGGCAAGCTTCTGGACCGGCACAAGTCCCGGTTGCGGCGCGGCGTGGACGCCTGGCTGGACGAGAAGCAGGCCGTCGCGCACCTGTCCAGCGCCGTCGGTTACGAACGCAGGAACGTGACGACCTTCATCAAGCGCTGGGCACACGAGCGCATGCGCTCAGAGGCCCTCCCCCAGTTCCTGCTGGCCTGCCTGCCCGCCGACCGCTCGCTGTGGCGCGCCGGAACCAACGATCTGCGGATGCGCAAAGCCAACCGTCTGGTCTCCGAGCTGGTGGCCGAGCAGCTGGAGCGGCCGGGCTCTCCGCTGCCGGCGGCAATGGAGAGGGTCGTGGAGTACGCCAATCAGCGCCGCGAGGCCGAGGGCCTGCGCACCGACGCGTGGCAGCGCCTGGTCGACGCGGGCCGCAACCAGATTACCGAGCGGGCGGTCAACGGGGTCTACCAGATGCTGCGCGCCCTGCCCGAGGAGGAGCTGCGGGTGCGTACACCGATGCTTGAGGTGATGGGTATGGACTACGCCGAGATGGCCGCCCTGGCCGCAGAGCGCCAGCAGCAGCACGGCAGCTCGGAGGACGATGTCGTCTCCTTCGGCTTCCGGCTGCGCAGCTATGCCTCCCGCCTGCAGCATCACAAGTCCAAGGCCAGCGCCTACCGCGACCTGGCCCGGCAATGGGAGCGTGCCGAGAAGGCCGAAGTGGCCGTAGAGGACTCCCGGCCGCTCTACGACTTCTACCGCTACGAAGAGGACTGGCACCGGCGGGTGATGAGCAAGTACCAGCACTTCCTGCCGTTTGTCGGCGACGCCAGCCAGTGGTACGCCCAGCAGCAGGAGGTCGCCGCGTACGGCCAGCGCCTGCTCTCGCTGATGGCGCTGCGCCAGGACGCCTCGCTGCAGCGGATGAAGGACGCCGACCAGGCCGAGGAGATGGGCCGCGAGATCTACGGCCAGCCCGGCGGACGGCACCTGACCGCGGGCAAGGCCGGACGGGCGGTGCTGGACGCGCGCATCGAGACGATGAAGCAGGTCGACGACGAACGGCTCCAGGAGCTGCGCACCGACCTGGCCGACTCGGGGCTGGTGCTCGTCGCCGGTCCTGCTGACCAGCGCAGCGCCGTCGCCGGCGGGGATCCGGAGGTCTCCACCCAGCTGTCGATCGAGACCGGGACGGTGCACCCCTTCGACGAGGTCAAGGCACTGGACCTGCATCACCTGGGCTACGACTTCGTGGCCGATGTCGAGATCGGCGAGCGGGCCCGGCGGGAGTTCACCGCAGCCGCGGCCGAACGCCGCCGGCTGCTGCTGGCGGCCATGGAGTACCTCGACCAGTCAGGCCAGTCCGAGGCGATCGCCGACCTCCCTGTCGACGACATCGCCGCGATGACCCGGGTCTCGCGGGAACTGGTTCCGGTGGAGGACGGTTCCACGCGGCCGGTTCTGCGTTCGAGGATCGCGGCGCTGCGCGAAGAGCAGGAACAGGCGGCCCGGATGCGCCGTTCGAAGGCCTCCTCGCTCGACGCCGGCCTGGTGGTGCGTGTCCAGCAGCGGGTCGACGCCGCGGTGGCTGGTGCCGGGGTCCTCCCCGGCCCCGAGCAGGAGCCGGCAGGCCGGTCCGACGGCATCCAGAACGAGTAGGGACACGAGTCGAAAGATCATTCGAATGGTTGCGGAATGCTCTATAGGAGTATTAGTGTATAGAGCAGTTCGGCACTGCACTTCGGGGCTTTGCTCGGACGACGTGAATGATCAAGGCCGTTCTGCCGAGTGGCGGACGGAACGACGAAAGGACGAGATCATGGCACTTCTCAAGGGCAAGGGCGCAATGACCGGGGTCAACCTCATCGCCAAGGTCTATGACAACGGCGCGACCAAGGACGGCAAGTCGCACTACGCCGACATCCAGGTCGACGCCCGCGACTCGCGCGGACCGGAGCAGAGCAACCTGCACCTGAAGTCCGAGCGCGTGAAGGGCCCGGACGGCAAGGAGCGCTTCGCCAACACCGCCCCCTACTCGGTGGGCCAGCTGGAGGAGATCGTCAAGGCCGCGGGCCCGAATACGGAGCCGCTGCTCAACAAGGACGGCGAGAAGGTCGGCACCGTCTACGGCTTCAAGGGCAACGTGATGCCGGCCTCGCGCGGCACCGGTCTGGTGGTCAACACCAAGTCCGTGGAGGCCAGCGACTTCAAGGTCGACGCCAACACCCTGGACAACCAGTTCGCCTCCATGAAGGCGGCCAAGGAGGCCCAGGCGGCTGCCAAGCAGAGCCAGGCCGGTCCGGAGCAGACCGCCCAGGCCGAACAGGTCGTCGAGGCCGAGGCCCCCGCGGTCGGCTGACACCGATCCACGGCTCAGCAGAACTCATTGAAAGGCCCCCGGAGAGACCTCTCCGGGGGCCTTTCGCATAGAGAGGAACGAATCATCATGGCAGATCTCAGTAAAGGTTCCCAGGGCCGACCGGAGCACGGCCAGCGCCCGACGTCGTACACGCCCGAGCAGCTGGTGGCGATCCGCGGGGCCACCCCCGATACCGGAGAGCAGCGGGGCCCGAGCTCGCAGGCGGGCCTCGGCTCGGTGCGGGGTCCCCGATACAGCGTGCCCTCCTCCCCCGCTCCCGGCCAGCCGGGCTCGAGGTTCAACCCCAACGTGGTCGAGCGGCGGCCGCGCCCGCAGGCTGAGCCGGCACCGGGGATGATCACTTCAGCGGATGCGCCGACGCCGGAATCGTCCCGGCAGGAGCAGCCCCAGGCGAAGCAGGCCCATGCCGGCGGCACGGTTCAGGGTCCGGTGAAGGTCCCGCTCACCCAGCGGGCCGCCGGGTCGAAGGTCGGACAGGCCGTGCAGTCCGCGGGCCTCCGCGAGGGAGCCAGGCGGCTCGGCACCGAGGCCATGCAGGATGCCGCGGCCCACGCCCAACGTGCCCAGCAGTCCGGTGCATCGACCAGGGGCGTCGCCGCCAGCGCCGTCAGGGGAGCTGCCGTGGGTGCAGCCCGCGGGCTGCACACGGAGCTGGACGGACATGGCGGACAGAAGGCCCCCCAGGGCTCCGCTGCCGGGGCGGACCTGGTCGGGCGGATGGGTTCGGTTGTCGGCCGTGGTGCTCAGGAGCAGCTGCCGGGCACCTCGCCGCAGGGACGGAAGCCGGTCAGCGAGAGGTACGACTATCAGTTCGAGGGCCAGGGCGGGCCCGAGGGCACCGAGCAGCAGCGCGGGGCCTGAGACAGGCACGGAGGAGGAGAAGGCTATGGCGACGAACGATCCCAGCCCACTGAGCGGAACGAGCCTGCTGGAGCTGGGCCTGGACGAGATCACGGCCCCGGACGAGGGCAAGGACATGTGGGCCGAGGCCGGGCGCGCACTGGTCGACCGCGTGGGTGCCTCGATGCGTCAGCAGCGGGAGGCGAACGAGCGGGCACGGCGCGACCGGGAGTCCAGCAGGCCGCTGAGCGAGCGGTACGACTACCAGTTCGAGCAGGATGGGGCTTCGTCCCAGGAGGACCGCCAGCAGGGGCTGTGACAGCACCCCTACGGAGTGAATGGCCAAGAGGCCCCCGGATATGAGTCCGGGGGCCTTTCACTGTCCTATCGCGGTCGAGCCGAATGGTGCCATGATAGACTTTCGACTGATCTATCAGATGAATTCAAGTCTTGGCGAGAGGTCTTCCACGGCATGTTCCATGAAGTGCACCTGAATGAGGGCTATCCGCTCCTGTCGAAGCTATCGGACCCGCTGAAGAGGGCCGAGCGCGAGATCGTCGGCCGCGAGCACGAGAAGCTCCAGCTGCTGGCCTCGATGAGCAGGCCGGAGCTGTGCAACGCCCTGCTCCTGGCCGAGGCAGGTACGGGTAAGACCGCTCTCGTCCAGGCCACGATGGCCGCTGATGCCGAGCGGCTCTATCTCGAGGTCGATCCGTCCCGGATGATCTCCGAGGCCGGCGACTCGGACCGCATGGCCGCCATGCTCAAGGGCTTCTTCGATGAGGCCGAGCACTTCGTGGCGGACGAGAAGCAGGAGCTGGTCCTGTTCATCGACGAGTTCCACCAGATCATCCAGCTTTCCGACGCTGCGGTTGAGGCGATCAAGCCGGTGCTGGCGGCCTCCGGGGAACGCGGCATCCGAATCATCGCCGCGACGACCTATGACGAGTTCCACAGGCACATTGCGCCGAATCAGCCGCTGGTTGAACGGCTGCAGCGCATCAACCTGACGCCGCCGGACCAGGAGACGACGATCCGGATTCTGCAGGGCATGGCCGAGCACTACGACGTCGCCGACCAGTTCTACGACGATCACATCTACCGGCAGATCTATGAGTACACCGAGCGCTACATGCCGGCGAGCTCGCAGCCGCGCAAGTCGATCCTGGTGCTGGACAGCATGGTTGGCTGGCACCGCCTCACCAAGCGGGCGCTGGACCGCGATCTGCTCTCGGACGTGCTCCAGGAGTCCCTGGGCGTCAACGTTGCCTTCAAGGTCGACGGCGCGAAGATCAAGGAGCAGCTGGACTCGAAGGTGTTCAGCCAGGACCTGGCCACGCGTGCGGTCGCGCGGCGGCTGCAGCTGTCGGTCGCGGACCTGAACGACAAGGGCCGGCCGGAGGCCTCGCTGCTGTTCACGGGGTCGACCGGCGTGGGTAAGACCGAGCTTGCCAAGCAGCTGGCACGGCTGCTCTTCGGTGACGACCAGCGCCACCTGATCCGCTTCGACATGTCCGAGTACGCCCAGGACTCCTCGATGGACCTGTTCCGCTCCGAGCTGACGAAGCGGGTCTGGGACCTCTCGCACGCCGTACTGCTGTTCGACGAGGTCGAAAAGGCCTCGGCGATGGTCACCCGCCTGCTGCTGCAGGTGCTCGACGACGGCCGGCTCTCCGACGACAACAACCGCGAGGTCAGCTTCCTGAACACCTACATCGTCATGACGACGAACGCAGGCTCGGAGATTTACAAGACCATCGCGCAGTACGCGGCCGACGACACGGGCTCGGGCGAGCAGCTGCTGAAGTACGACAAGCTCATCCGCCGCTCGATCACCGAGACCTCGGCGGATAACCGCTTCCCGCCCGAGCTGTTGGGCCGTATCGACGCCATCGTCCCGTTCCAGCCGCTCTCTGAGGACACGCAGCGCAAGATCGTGCGCAACAAGCTGCGCCACATGGTGCAGGAGGTCCTCATCAAGCACAACGTGCGGGTGGACATCGACCAGAGGGTCCTGCAGTACCTCATTGACGACAAGGGCGACACCGACTCCAATGCCGGCGGTGCCCGTGGCGCGGTGGCGAAGATGACCGACGAGGTCACCACCGGAGTGGCGACGTTCATCAACGAGCATCCCTCTGAGCGGCGGATCCGGATCGACGTCGTCGGCGAGCTGGCGAGCGACCACAAGGACATGCTCACCTCCGATGCGTGCATCGAGGTGAGCGCCGTGCGCTGATCTGAGCCAGCGGCCATTGTGGGCCATTCGGCGTCGTGTCGAATTGTCTATCGTTGCACCTATCGACTAATGAGCGATAGGATACTCATATACCAGGCGAACTGCGTTTCATCATCGAAGGGATCGACACCAATGGGCATTCTGGGCACGGCTGCGGGAAGCCGGAACAAGGATCGGAAGAAGAAGCCTGACGAGCTGCTGTCGTCCGTGGTCAGGGAGACGGCGATCCCCGCAGCAGTCGAACTGCTGCGGTCGAACGCGAAGTTCGTCTTCCCCAGCGGCACGGCGTGGGTCATGCTCGTGCTGGCCGCCGAGTCCATCGGCGGGCTGAGCAAGCGGCACGGCCGCGACGAGGCGAAGGGCTCGCTCATCGAGCTCATTGACTCCGACCAGATCAAGACCGTCGCCACGGCAGAGATGTTGGGCGAAGAGGTCTTCGGCATCATCCCCAACACGGAGACGCTTGCGCGCATGGAGGAGTACTCGCTCCTGGCTGGCGCGGAGTACTCCTGGGCCGTCGTCTGGCAGAAGCCCAGCGGCGAGCTGCTGGTGGACCTGGTCGCCGAGGCCACGTTCAAGCAGGCCCAGGAGGTCGCTTCCGGCACGCTGAGCCTCGAGGAGGCTGTCGGAGCGCAGGCCTGGCGCGAGCACAGCGGCGTCACCACCGACGAGCCCGGGACCCGTCCCGCGGCGGACGCGGACGCTGTTGCTGCCGTGGATACCGCCGACGAGGGTGACCCGATCTTCGACTCGATCTCCGGCGGGGACGAGGGTGCCGGTGACGAGCCGGTTTTCGACGCTGCGGGCGATGAGCCCGTGTTCGACGACGAAGCCGTCGACTTCGGAGACGAGGACGCGGCCCCGGTTGCGGTGGAGCCGGAGCCCGGCTTCGACGGAACGGCTGGCTTCGAGGAGTTCGACGAGGAGTCCGGTCCCGTGACCGCCGACGATACGGCGTACGCCCCGGCCGAGGAGGAAGCCGTCCTGCTGGAGAACCAGGAGCAGGTGCGCGAGGTCATCGCCCGCCGCTTCCTCTCCGAGGACCTGGACCTCGACGTGCGCCTGGACGAGTTCAATGCGACCTTCGCCATCGGCGCGCCGGTCGTGCAGATCGAGGTGCCGCAGGGTGCGACCGAATGGCTCGGCGACCAGGTCGCCCAGCTCAACCGGCAGGCGAACGCCGACCTTGCCCAGCTGCGGTGGGCGCACGAGGACGAACTGCGCACGCTGTACGTGAACCTCATGTCGGCCCACGTCGAGCAGGTCATCCGTGACGTGGCCACCGACCGCGAGGGCTCGCGCTACAAGGCACTCAAGGACGGCACCGAGGCGGCGCACCGCGAGCGGGAGTCCGAGAAGGAACAGCGGATCCGCACCCGCAAGGCCGAGATCGTCCAGGACTACGAGGCCCAGGCGAAGAAGCTCGCCGAGCAGGCCGCCCTCCAGGCGGAGATCCAGTACAAGGAGCGCAACCGCTCCCGCATGGAGCGCGAGCAGGCCGACGCCGTCGCCGAGATCGAGCGGGTGCTCGAGAACTCCTACTCGCACGACCGCCAGGAGATCCTGCGCGTGCGCCGCTCCGACGCCGCCCTGAAGATGCAGGTCGGCACTACGCGGATCTTCGAGGTCCTGGCCGAGAAGCAGAAGGCCTACCTCGAGGCCGAGGAGCAGCGTCTGGGGCAGTGGAAGGCCGAGATCCAGCGGATCGTCGACGACAACCGCAAGGCGGACATCGCCCAGGCCGAGGCTCTGGCAGAGCACCAGCGCACCACCGACGAGATCGGCGTCCTGCGCCGCGAGCAGGAGGCGCTGCTGGAGTCGATCCGCAACGAGCACGCCGACCGCATCCGCCGGATGGAGGACGAGCTCGACCGCAACCGCAAGGACGCGATCACCCAGATGCAGGCCCGCGAGACGGAATGGCAGCACAGCCTGTCCCTCGAGAAGGAGAAGACCGACTCGGCCACGCAGCGCAACACGGACCTGCTGCAGCAGATGGAGGTTGTCGAGGACTCGGTCAAGCGCCGTTACGAGGCGCGGCTGGAGGAAATGGCTGCGGACAAGGAGTCCTACGCCAGCGAGCTGGCAAGGGCTTCGGAGATCCAGAGCCGCTACAACAAGATGCTCATCGCCCTGATCGTCGCGCTGCCCGTGCTCGGCGGCCTCGCCGGCTTCATCGGCGGGGCGGCCATGGGCGGCTGATCCGACTCGGAGATCGACGGGGGTCTGACGGCGCATGGGGCTCGCACCCCGTGCGCCGTCGGCGTCTTCCGGATCACAACAGGCGCAGGACACACAGACACACGCGGAAACAGGCAGGGAGAATCATGGCAGGCAGCAAGCGCAGGGCGGCACGGCCCAAGGCCAGCGGCTGGGAGAAGATCTCGGCGCGTCGGCCGGAGGAGACGCTGACGAACCGGGACGTCTATGAAGACCAGCAGCTGGACCGCGGCGAGCGGCTGAGCAAGAAGTCGAACACGTCGGGCCTCGTGCTCGCCGGCGTCGCTGGCCTGCTGGTCGCGATCGTGGTGTGGGTGCTGTACTCGGTCATTGCTACGGCAGTGCTCACGCTCGGGGCGACGATGGGCGGTGGCCTGGGCGGAAACAGCAGCGGAAAGCCGGACTCGTACTACGTGGAGGACACTACGACAGGCCAGGGCGGGGCCCCGATGACGTGCTACCGCGCCGTCAACGAGAAGGGTAACCCCGAGATCGGCTCGAAGTGCTACCCGGATCTCAGGGACGTCCCGGTGCCAGCGTGGTGGCCCCACGCAGGCAGCGCCGCCCAGGACGCCCCGAAGGCTGACCAGGGGGCCACGCCCACGGCGACGAACGTCGGCGGGCAGCTGGGGTCCGTCACCGGGTTCAAGCTCTTCCTGACGCTGGGATCGGGCGCGCTGGTCATGATCGTGATCTCCACCTGGACCAGACGCCAGGTCGCCAAGCACAACGCGACGGTCGACCACACGGACATCAACGACCACCGCAACGACCAGCACATCGCGCTGCCGGAGGAGGTCCAGCAGAACTACGACTGGTTCCCGGACGCCGGTGCGCACTCGGAGGTGCAGGTCAGCTCCATGATCAGTCACATGATGCTCAGCAAGAAGGGGCTGGGCACGGTCAAGGTCTCCCGGCGCGCAGATTCCGACGTGATTGACCAGGACGGCAACATCGTCTACTACAAGGGTGAGGTCATGGACGGCGACGACGGCGAGCCGCTGGTCGAGACCCTGCCGCTGATCGACGAGGAGTTCGGCGAGGCGCTCTTTGACGCCTCGGGCCTGCCCCGGGACAAGCGGCTGCGCCGGAAGTATGACGCAACGGTCATCCCGTACAACCCGCCCACCGAGGAGAGCCAGCGCAAGGCCAAAGAGGCGAAGGACCCTGGGAAGCTCCAGGGCGCGAACCGTGACAAGCTCGGGCCCTACCGTACGGTGTCGGACCTGATCACCGATGACTGGGAGTTCCCGGCGTACGAAGTCCAGCGCCCTGCCGGTGCCTACATCGTCGACACTGCTCCCGTGAACACGATGGTGCTGGCCATCACCAGGGCGGGCAAGGGTCAGACCTACATCGAGCCGATGATCGACATGTGGTCGCGGGAGAAGAAGCCCTCGAACATGGTCATCAACGACCCCAAGGGCGAGCTGCTCGTCAAGAATTACATCCCGCTGGTCACGCGCGGCTTCGAGCCGGTGCAGTTCAACCTGATCAACGCGATGAAGACCGACATCTACAACCCGCTGGGCATGGCCGCCGACGCCGCCCGCGAGGGCGACTCGACCAAGTGCGCGCTGTACATCGAGAACATCGGCGAGGTTTTCTTCCCGCTGGACGGCGGTGAGGACCCGGTCTGGCCGAATGCGGCGAACAACGCCTTCAAACGGGCCGCCTACGGTCTCATCGACTACTACCTCGAGGAGGAGCGTGAGCTGCGCGAGTACGCAGCAGCCACCGGCATGGACCCGGGCACGCTGGAGCAGCGGCTGGACGACATGTGGGGAAAGGTCACGCTGTACAACTGCTACCAGCTCTTCGTGCAGCTGACCTCGAAGAAGTGGAAGAACCCCGCTGCCGAGCTGGAGAAGCGCATCAAGAACGGCGAGTTCGAAGAGGACGAGGACGCCCTGGCCGAGGAGCAGGCCAAGGTCGCCGAGAAGGACTTCCTATGGGAGGGCAAGGCCGAGCAGGACCTGCTCACGCTCTACTTCAACGCCACCCAGGCCCTGCCGCGCAACTCGATGCGCACGCTCGTCGGCAACGCCCACAACGCCTTGGTCGCCATGGCCGGTGCGGAGAAGATGATGTCCTCGGTCTACGGCATCGCGATCACGGGCATGAGCTTCTTCACCGACCCGACGATCTCGACCCTGACCTCGGGCAAGCCGAGCCAGAACACTGACCTGGCGGGCCTGTCCTTCCCGCGGCGGCTGGGCGTGCGGTTCTCGCCGAATTTCATGAAGCGCGACCACCTGCTCGGGCAGATGGCGAGCTGGTCGGCGTACGCGGACCCGATGTTCACCCAGAACCTTGGCAAGGACTTCGAGCACTCGGAGATCGTCGGCCGCGTGGGCTGGGCGCGCTATAACTTCAAGGGAATCTTCCCCGGCGACGAGGCCTGGCTGAAGCTGGAGCTGAAGAACCCGCAGAGCGGCATGCTCGTGCGCACTTTCTACTTCCACTTCCGCAAGAGCTACCAGCTCTCCCTCAACGGCCGGCACTTCGTGGTCGAGCCGGTCACCGGCAAGAAGATCGTGAAGAACGGCGTGCTGCGCGAGCTGCGACCAGTGCGGGAGGGTGGCACCCGCGACGGGAAGATACTCTCGTTCCAGCCCGGCGACACGACCTTTCCGAGCCGCAAGCTGGACTTCTCCGGCGGAGGGCACCCTGAGGAGGTCGAGGTCCGGGCGCGCGCGATCACGCAGACGATGGCGCGGTACTCGGAGTCGCCCAAGGCGGTCTTTCTCGTCACTCCCCCGCACCTGATGAAGTACGCCAAGCTGATCCTGATCCTGGTCAAGCAGCTGGTGGACGTCTCGTTTGACCAGTCGTACATGACCAAGTCGAACCAGAAGCCGCTCTACCGCACCCGGTTCATGCTCGACGAGCTCGGCAACCTGCAGTCCGACGGTAATGGCATCGCCGGCTTCGAGACCATGCTCTCCATCGGCCTCGGCCAGGAGCAGCAGTTCACGCTTATCCTGCAGACGCTGCAGCAGCTGCGCGACGTCTACGGCGAGTCGGTCGACAAGATTGTGCAGGGAAACACGAGCAACATCGTCTTCCTCAAGTCGACCGACGACTCGATGATTGAGACGCTGGAGAAGATGAGCGGCAAGACTCACCGTACCCACGCCAGCTCGAAGCAGATCACGCAGAACCTGGACAAGGTGGTCGGCGGGAAGACGGACGGAGCGATTTCGCGCACCTGGTCGACGGAGGAGGAGCCGCTGATCAAGTACAACGATTTTGCCTTCCTCTCGCCGCGCAACTCGATCGTGCTGCGCGCCGGCGACGCGCCGGTCTGGAACCGCAACGAGACGATCCTGCCGATGTCATTCAAGCTGCTCGGCAACACGATCACCCACCCGGGGCACGAGTACTCGCTGCAGACGATCCCCACGCTCAGCTCCGCGATGGAGTTCGACGTGCGCATGAACCAGCCGGACTTCGTCAAGATGCTCGACAAGCGCATGGCCCAGGCGGTCAGGGCGTCCGACGCCAAGACGCTCTACCAGGAGACGTACGACTACAAGGACATCGACATCGAGCGCCTCGACCCGGACGTCTACTCGGACGAGGTCATGGAGGTCATCACGCGGATGGTTTTCACCGACGAGAGTGGCGATCCCAACGCCCCGGTGGTCGTGGACCCGGACGACTACGAGGCCATGATGCTGGGCAACGACGAGGAGTTCCTGGAGGACGTGGAGGTGGCCGCGACCGTGGCTGCCCACCAGGCGACGCAGAAGGACCACAAGCGCCTGGTCTACGCCGAGGGCACGGTCAGCAAGGAGATGCTGACCAATCTCGACGGCTCGGCGAAGGTCAAGGCCCTGGACCTTGAGATTGGTGAGGCGTACAAGACCGCGCTGGTGGAGATGCAGCGGGACCGCGAGCACTTCTCAGTCGGCGGGGACGGCGAGCTGCGCAGCGCCGACGGGTCAAAGACCTACATCAGCCAGGTCCGTTCCGATGCCTACACCGACGCCGCCCGCAGGATCAACGGCCAGATCAGCGACGAGGGCTCGCGCGTGTTCGCCGAGCAGGACGTGACCGAGGAGGATCTGCGGTCGCTGGCCACGGTCAAGGTGCACGCCGCCTTTTACACGTACCTGGCCTCGCTGCCCAGCTGGGAGGTCCTGGCCGACGGGGCTTTCGACCGGGCCATGGCCGTAGAGATGAAGTCCCGGGGGTAGTGCCGGCGGGTCTATTCGCTCCGTGCCGGGACAGTCGATGCAATTCGACTGTCCCGGCATTCGTCTTTTGGCTCGTCTCCGACTCGTCTATCGCCTCCATTCGAATTATCAGGGTATGATCTATACATAGTTATGTCCCCGAGCGTCCACAGGAGGCTGAGTAGCAATGAAGAAGGCACACGGACTGAGGCGGTACTTCTACGAGTACGTCCTCTACAAGGCAGTCGAGCAGGCCCGGGAGCAGAGCGGGGAGATCATTCCGATCTCCCAGGCGAAGGCCATCCGTGCACGGGTCGACCAGATCCTCAGCCAGCGCGGAACCGCCCTGGCTGATCCCGGACTCGGCGTCACCGCGTGTCTGACTGCGATCGACACGGCCTTCTCCGAACGCGTCCCGGACTACGAGGCGCAGTTCGGCGACCACTCCCCCGCCAACGAGCGCTACCAGACGCTGCAGCGCGAGTTCACCCGTGCCACGGGCGTCGGAGCGGAGATCGACCCGCGTTCGGCGCGACTGCCGATCAGCCCTTACGACCCGGCCTGGTCCGAGCGCGCGACGGTGAAGCGCGCAGGTACCGAGCTGCTGTACATTCCCGACGAGACGATCGTGAAGAACGCCGGCGGTGAGGTGAAGTCCTTGTCTGAGCCGCGCCGCGGGAACATGACGCTCTGGCGGCTCGACGAGGACGGTAAGCCGTACGAGGCCGGCCGTGCCATGACCAACGACGACGCCGCAGGCCTCACGGCGCTCATGGACAAGATGAGCCGCCAGGAGTACGACCAGGTCCGCGAGTGGGTCATCGACGGCGGACGCGACCCGCAGACCGGCCGCGTTGACCGCAACCGTTTCATGTCCCAGCGGGCGGTGGCGCGCTCGGCGGCGCTGCTCGAGGAGCTGAAGTCCCAGGGCGTGGCCTACGAGGTCCTGCGCGACCGTGAGCCCGGGCAGATCAAGGCCCGGATCTCCGGGACCGGCATGGAGATCCGTCTCACTGACACGCGCCAGGAGGAGTACGCCGGGGCGCGCATCTACGACAACGGAACGGTGCTGCGCTACAGCACCAATCACCGGGTGCCCGGCGGCATGGCCGTGCCCGCCCCGACTTCCGAGGACGCCGTGCGGCTGTTGCGTTTTGCCCAAGGCCTGCCCATCGAACGCGAGGATCTTCCCGGCACGGTGGTCGGCGTCGTCGGCTCCAGCCACCCCGAGCATGGCCGCGGCCGCTCCCTCATCGACGTGCCGGACAGCTATCACGTCGACCGCGAGAGCATGTTCGTCGTCGCGGACTATGTCGTCCCCGGTGAGAGCGCCCCGCGCCCCGGGTCCAAGGTCATGCTGCGCCGGGATGCCAAGAACCGCTCCCTGCCGACCTTCTTCGTGGATGCAGAGCCGGCCGAGGCCTACGGTCGCGAGGCCGTGGACACCGCGCGGGAGAACCTGCGCGCCGCCCTGGGCGTCGAGGAGCTGATCCTGCGCGCGGAGTCTGAGCTGCAGCGCACCGAGGGCGCGCTCGACGAGATCGAGCCCCCGGAGTATGCCTCTGACCCCGAGGTCGCGGCGATCCAGCGCTCTTACTGGGACGTGCTCACCGGAGCGCGCAGCGAGCTGCTGCGTCCGGGCGCGACCGAGGAGATGTACCAGGAGCGCCTGGAGGAGATCGGCGAGCTGCAGGCCGGTGAGCTTCCGGACCTGGGCAACCTCGTCTATGGTGGCACGGCCGCCGACAAGGTCCGTGCGCACGCTGATGACGTTCCGTTCGAGCTGGTCGGCACCTGGGATGCCGAGCCGCACCTGATCGACGGTGAGTGGCTCGACCAGCGCTTCGACCCCGCCCGCGTCGCCAAGTACATGACCAGCCCGACCGGCCAGTGGTCTAACCTGGACAACCTTGCCTCGGCGCTGCGCCGCTGCGGGGTGCCACCCACCGAGCTCATGGGTACCAGCTTCCAGGCGACCCGCTTCAAGGACCGGATCGTCTCCTTCCATGCGGCCACCGCCGCCCCCATCGCCGAGCATCCCTCGGAGTTCATGCGCCGGATCGGTCAGACCGTCAGGGAGAGCATCGAGCGCAACGCCGCGACGCCGGGTGAGATCCTGGTCGACGCGCAGGGCGTCATCAGCTGGACCGCCGAAAAGCTGCGTCGTGACGGCAAGGCCACGCCGGTCTCCGGTGAGATCGGCCAGGTCTTCGATGTCGGCAGCCATGGGGAGATTGTCACGCGCTTCGCCAGTGGCGAGAACGCGCTGATCGTCCCCGGCTACGAGGCGCGGATCAAGGCCCAGACCCCGGGCGAGGCCCCCAAGTCGGTCGAGGAGCGCACGGTGCTGCGCGGCTACGAACAGCTGATGCACGAGCGCATCCAGTACCAGCTTGCCGGTGACCTCGTCTCCGGCCGCAGCCGGACCGGCGAGCCGGCCTCGCTGAACGCGGTGTACTCGCAGCTCTACGGCACCAAGCACCCGGTTGACTTCCTCGAACGGGCCACGACGTATGAGGTCGACCCTGCCACCGGCAAGGCCACCGCACGGCTGGACGAGTGGACGGCCTCGATCCTCGAGACCGAGGCCAAGCGCGTGCGCTACTCCAACGAGATCAAGCAGGGCTCGACGATCTACGCTGAGTACCGCGCCGAACGCGATCGCACCGACCCGGCCGACGACAACGTCTTCGACGCCTGGCGGCTCACCGGTGGACGGAACATGACGGTGCTCACGGGAACCGACCGTAACCATGTGACGGCTCCCGGCGGCTTCTTCGATCCGGTGATGACCGGCGGCGCGACCAACCAGGGCATCGTGCGCTACCTCACCGAGGACGCCGCCGTGCGCCCCGACGGCACGATTGAGCCGGGTGACCCGGAGACCGTGACCGGCTCCCGCGCCCCGCTGATGAGCCGGCCGGAGCTGGAGACGCTGCGCTATGACCCGTTCGACCGCCAGCAGATGACGGCCTCGACGATCATGCAGTCTTCCGAGGTGACGAAGCCGACCGGCACCGCTCTGATGACCTTCGGCGGCTGGACGGCCGACGACCCGATCGTGGTGTCGACGGAGTTCTCCGAGCGGCATCGCATCCGCGGGGCCGGTGGCCAGCTGCGCGACCTCGTCGTGGGCGACAAGATCAGCGATCTGCACGGCAACAAGGGTGTCGTCTCTCTGGTGGTCGACCGCCACATGGACCCGGACGAGGCGCGTGTCCAGGGCCTGGAGCAGGAGGTGGCCTGGTTCAGGGAGAACCCGGGCATCGACGTGGTGATGAGCCCGTTCTCGCTGATCTCCCGCCGCAACGCCGGATCGGCGCGCGAGCTGATGGGTGGTGCCGTGGGCGACATCCGCCGCCCGGCCGTCCAGGGCCCCGATGCCGGGCCGGTCGACGGAGGGTTGGGCGAGATGCGGTTCGTGGTCACCCACATGGCTGTCGACGAGAAGACCAAGATCTACGACGACGAACAGGTGCGCGCCGGCAAGGGGCGCAAGGCCTCCTCGCAGCTGGCCTGGGCGCTGCAGTCCCAGGACTGCCCGGCGATCATGCGCGAGTTCTACGGCCACAACTCCGGTGCCGAGTCGAACCTGCGCGAGTATCTGCTGGTGGCGGGACTGGACATGGAGGCCGACGGCACCCTGCGTGTCGTGGGCCAGGCCGAGAGTGTCGACGAGCGGCCCGAGCGCCGTCTGATCCCGATGCCGGAGCTGATGCGCACGCAGCCGCGCAGCGAAGGCGCGACGCCGGGGCTGAACACCACGGCCATGCGCAAGTCCTTCGGCGACCTGATCGGCGATCGTGGCGGCGACATGGAAATCCCCTTTCCGCTGACCTACCCGACGAGTCAGCTGACCGAGACGGTCAGCGCGACTTCGTGGAAGCTGCCGGTGCTCTCTTCGCACCTGCGCAGCGGCCAGGAGTTCGACGACGGCACGTCCGTCACGCACGACTACACGCGCAGCTACCAGGACGTCTTCGTCGAAGCCTGCCGCTACCGGTACATGGCCGAGCAGCTGGACGACCACGGCCTGTCGCCGGACAAGCGCGCCGAGGTGCGCCGGGGCATGAGCGAGTCTGTCTCGCGGGCACAGCGTGCCTTCGAGGCGATCACCACGGACGTGCAGAACCGCGTGCTGACCGGCAAGAACAACATCTTCAAGACCGGGCTGATGAGCTCGCGCCTGTCGGACTCGGCCACGATGGTCTGGACCGCCGACCCTCGGCTGGACATCGATCAGATCGCTCTGAGTTCGGTCAAGGCCGAGCAGCTGGGCCTGGCCGAAGGCGATCACGCGCTGGTCTGGCGCGACCCGGTCCTGCGCGACGCCGGCGTGCGCTACATGCGCGTGGCGATCGACGACCGGCTCACCGGCGCGGCGATCAACCCGGTGATGGACCAGTGCTTCGACGGCGACTTCGACGGTGATGCGGTCGCCGTGGTGAGGCTGCACAGCGAGGCCGCCAAGGCCGAGGCGATGGCCAGGCTCTCGGTCGGAGCGAACCTCCTGGACACCGGCGTGGTGAAGGCCGACGGCTCGCACCCGCTGGCCATGCAGGTCTCGCTGGACACCCAGGTGGCGCTGTCCAAGAACCCGGAGCTGGCGGAGAGTCTTGAGAGTGCCGTCAAGGAGGCGAACCGCCTGCGGTTCGTCAGCGATCCGCACGAGGTTGCCGCCGGCCACGAGGTCCTCGTCGAGGAGCTCAGCGATCTCTATCGCTCGGCACAGCGCGGCGAGTTCGGCTCGGCGCTGACCTTCAGCAGCCGCGAGGCGCACTTGCAGAGCGTGCGCGAAGTCTGCGTCGAGACCGGAGCCAAGGGCAGCGAGAAGAAGCTCGGGGACTACGCCCGCAACCTCGGCGACGAGCAGGGTACGCCGGGCATCACGCAGGAGGACCAGGAGGCCTCGATGTTCGCCACGGCGATCAAGGCCCACGGCACGGGACTGGGTGGCTCGTTCTCCCAGCGTGCGGTGCGCGCCCTGCGCGGCGCTGACCTGAAGGCGGTGCTTGAGGTGACCTATCCGGTGACCCAGTCGATCCTGCAGGCCAAGCACGACGCTGCGGAGGCCCGGCACAAGTACGAGATGTTGCAGGGTCCCGGGCGCGATCTGTGGCGCGGCCGCAAGCTTGAGCACACCGGCCCCGGCCAGTGGCGTCCCGAGTTCGCCGACGGCGAGGCTGTCCAGGCCACGGCCGAGGAGTGGGAGGCCCAGTTCGTTGAGTTCTACGAGGCCAAGGACGGGTTCAACGTTTCGGTCAACCCGGACTGCGTCGCCCGTGTCGCCCGCGCGCTGGAGGACCCGAAGTCGGGCCTGGTGCGCAACCTCGAGGAGGACCCGTCCCTGGCGGGCACGGTGATGGACCGTATGGCCTACGGCGGCGACTTCGAGGCGCTGGTGCAGGCTGCGAAGAATCGCGAGAGCGTCTTCGACGGCGAGAAGAACGAGCAGTTCGCCTCAGCGGGCACCCGCCGTGCCCGGGCCGCGGCGGCGCGCGAGCTCGACGCGTTCGCGGCGCACGGCCTCGACGGGCTGGACGGCCTGGACTCCGCGGAGGCCGCGGTGGATGCCTCGGTCCTCAAGCGTGACGTGCTCGCGCAGACCGGGGACGGGGCCGCCAGGGCGCGCGGTGCCAGCCGGCGCTCGGCACACGCCGTCGGCGTGGGCGGCCGTCGCCCGGCCTGGACGCCGAGCTACGAGACCGGGCAGCAGCAGAGTGACGACGACTATGGACTGGGAGGCTGACATGACACAGGACACGGAGCAGGAAATGGGTCCGGGCGGCAGGGGTCGGGGGCGCAAGGCACTGCCTGTCGACCCGTTGGGCGACGTCCATGCCGTGTACGGGATGGACGGCGGGGAGGAGGACATCATCGACGCGGAGATTGTCGACGAGCCGGAGACGCAGGCCGGACACGACACCTCACGCGGGCAGCGCGAGCGGCTGCGCGACCGTGCCCGCGGCTTCTTCGGGGCCACGACGCGGGAGTGGACCGAGGAGCGGGAGCGCCAGCGTGCACGCGACCAGGAGCGCGCTGCGGCCGACGATGACGGCCTCGACGACCGGGAGCGGCTGCTGAAGCTCCGGGCGGAGACGCGGCTGGCGGGCGAGGCGTACATGCAGACGCTGCGCGATTCGAAGCTGCTCGTGCCCGGCTTCAACGACGGGGAGCGCACGAAGGAGTTCGACGCGATGCACGCGGTCTACATGCAGATGATGATGCAGGGCTGCCTGCGTCCGCTCACCCGCGGCGTGAACCCGAACTCGGTCATCCAGGCCGCCGGCATGATGATGGCAATGCGGATGCTCGCTCCTGACTTCAGGAAGGAGATGGACTCCTACCTGCAGCCGTTTAAGGACAAGGTCCAGGACCGGATCGACGCGAAGACCCGGCACATCGGCGAGAGGGCCGAGCGCCAGGCGGCACTGGTCGGAGATCTGTTCGGGGGCGCGCCGGAGGCGCAGGAGGCCGCCGGCGACGACGGCGGGAAGCAGTCCGGGAAGTCGGGCGGGCGGTGGGGCACCAGCAGGGACGACTTCCTTTCCCGGCGCTGGCGTACCCGCCTGGAGGACCTGGAGCGCCGCGAGCGGGGCAACCGTGAGTTGTTTACTCCCGAGTCGGCGGCCATGACCGAGGTCGCACTCATGGAGAACGCCTTCTGGAAGATGCGTGACCCCGAGCAGGACGCGAAGCAGATCAACGCCAGCTACAAGGCCCTGCGCAAGCGCCTGCGCCAGCAGATGGGGGACGACGGGCTCGACCGTGCCGAGGTGGTCAAGCGCGCCCGGACGATCATCGGCGAGCGGATGGAGTCCGAGCCGGAGCTGCGCCTGATGTTCAACGGCGTCGCGCACGGCCGCATCGTCAAGGCCCCGCCGCACGAGGCCCGCCTCGCGGGCACCGACAGGGTACGCGAGGTCTGGACCGGGGAGTTCGACGACCACCTGGGCCGGCGGATCCCCGACGAGGGCATGTTCACGCTGCGCCTGCCGATGGAGCCGGACGAGCACCAGGTGCAGCTGGCGGAAACCATGAAGGCGGCGATGCTGGACGGCGTCCAGCGTGGCGACGGACAGGCCCTCGGCGGCAGTGTCATGGGCTACATGATCGGTTTCGCGGCCAAGAAGCAGGGCCTGGACACCCGCGGGCTGCCCGAGGACCTCCAGCAGCGCCTCGACCAGTCCGAGAGCATGCTCGCAAGCATGGAGATCGATGGTCTCTCGGACGAGGAGCAGCAGCGTGTCTACTCGAACGCCTACGTGGACGCCATCGAGGAGCTGAACAAGCAGGACCCGGATTTTGAGCACGAGCTCAAGCTGGCCCTCGGCGAGGACTGGCAGGACACGATGCGGGCCGCGGTCGACGATCCCGCTACTTTCCTGGCGGCGCAGCGCACGCGGCCCCAGCCCTTCCGACAGGGGCCCGGCCCCTCGGCCCGGCCGGGGCCGGAGGGCCAGTGGAGCCGCGACCGCGGAGCCGAGGACTACCAGCCGGCATAGTCCGGAAACGAACGAGAAGGAGACAGGACTATGAGCGACGACCAGCAGGTAGAGCAGCAGGAGCGGTACGGTTCCCGGCTCGCCCAGATGTTCGGGTACGTCACGCCCGAGGACCGCGGTCGCTGGGAGCAGCAGCGTGCGCAGAACAAGAAGAACGTCAACGCAACCAAGCAGGGTGCGAAGTCCTCCGTGAGCTCGATGATGGAGTTCGGCGACAAGAACATCAACGCCAAGCTCAACGCGGCCCACCGGATCGCCGACCAGCAGCGGTTCGACGAGTCCCACGACAAGATCGTCAGCACACGGCGCGATCCGAAGACTCGGTCGATTATTGAGTCAGTTGACTACGAGTACAAGGACGACCGCCAGTCCATTGATCCGGATTTCGAGCTTTAGTTGAATGAATACCGACAGGTCTGTGGATCGCTTTTCGACAGGCCTGTCGGATAAACTGGTTTTCAAGCAGGAAGCGGACGACGAGGGATGATAGGACAAAGGTGTGGGCATGAAGACGACGGTTCATCCGCGGATCTGCAAGCGTGGATTCATCTCGAAGGTGGCCGGCCGCAGCGGACAGCCGATCAGGGTGGTGAGTGAGGTGTATGAGTCGCTCATCGCGGAGCTCACCGACGCCGTGCGCCGTGGAGACACCGTCGTGCTCACTGGCTTTGGCCGCTTCGCCCGGCAGACGCACAAAGGCCACAAGGTCCGGTTCGGCAAGAAGGACGTGGATGACTACTCGGTGCTGAAGTTCTCCGCGTCACGCAGCATCAATCGACGGCTCGATCCGGACGCTGACCTTGGTAATCCGGAGGCGTTGCGATTGATTGACGAGTTTGACGAGGCTGAGGAGGGCTTGGTCCGGGCGGCGGGATAGACGAGGAAAAGTTGCTCACGGAAAAATAAGAACCCCGGCGATGCGGAAGCATCACCGGGGTTCTTATTTGTGCACGGGGCTGCAGGTGCTTTTGTTGCTTGGCAGCTTTGTGATCGGGCTGGGGCCGATTCTTTGGTATGTCGGTTGGTTCTGGCAAAGAATCGGCACTGACAAAGCACGAGCTACGTTTAAGGAGTCCCCGGCAGCTGCGCCCCGGTAAATACCGGCAGGTCACAGGACCTTGATGGCGGCCTTTTGCCGTCGTTTGGCACTTGCGGTCCGGGCCGCTTCGGCAATGCTCCAGGCAGCCGATTCAGCAGTTCCGTTGGCCGGATGCACGAGGACACCGCGTGCGCCAGTAATGCTGTCACCTGTACGGGTGCTGGCATGAACGCAGTACCTGCGCTGGTTGTGCACGGTGTAGGTGACTTCCAGCTCGAGCTTGACGTCCCAGATGTGTTGCTGGTCCCGCAGAGCTTTCTTTGTCGCTTCCAGGAACATCAGGGCTGCGGCATCTTCAATCTGCTGTGAGGTGGGTTCCTTGTAGCGCCGGCCACCGGCAGTCCCGGCAGACCCAGCGGGGTTTGTAACAGCTTCAGTGGACATGACGACTCCTGTTTCGAATGTGGTTGGTTTCCCTGATCGAAGAAGGACCCGGTCACAGCTTTGCTGTGACGCTTCCCGGTGCTTGGTGCTGTATCCAGCCGGGAGGAAGCCTTGTTTCCACCCCTGCTTCGCTGGGCTTACGCTGTGCCCACGATGTTCGAAGGTTTGCCGGCCGCCCTGCATCCTCCTGTTGCCCTTGCTTTGGCCAAGGCCGTGGAGTCGATACCACGCGGTGACGCACTGTCCGGCGGCTCAGTCTTTGAGATGAAGTTCGACGGTTTCCGGGCAGTGTGCCTGGTCGGTTCGGATGGGGCGTGGCTCTACAGCAGACAGGGCAAGGATCTGAGCAGGTACTTTCCGGACGTGTTGGCTTCCGTGCGTGAGCAGATCCCTCGGGGCTGTGTTGTCGATGGCGAAGTTGTGGTGTGGTCCGAAGGGCGGCTGGATTTCGATGCGCTGCAGATGCGCCTGGTGAGCTCAAAGGCGGCTCTTGCGGAGCTCGTGATGAAAAGCCCTGCCTCGCTGATAGCCTTCGACGTCCTGGCAGTGGCCGGGCAGGATACCCGCGGGCTTCAATTCCGGGATCGCCGGGCTCTGCTCGAGGAACTGGCGCGCGGGTGGATTCCGCCACTGCATCTGTCACCGGTGACCAGCGACCGGGCCCTGGCGGCCACATGGTTCAGTGACATGACCGCCACGGGCGTGGAAGGAATTGTGATCAAGGGTGAAGGGCAGACGTACGAGCCCCGGCGAATTTGGCTGAAGGTCAAGAGCAGAAGCGCCCTTGATGTGGTTCTTGCGGCGGTCATAGGTCCCATGGCGCACCCGCGGGCAGCGGTGGTGGGTTTGCCGGTACACGGACGGCTGCGGATTGTCGGCCGGTCCACGTCCTTGACGGCTCGTGCGGGAAGGGATCTGGCCACATATCTTCGTCCTCCCCGGGGAAGGCATCCATGGCCGGAGGAAATCAGCGAACGGGTGCTGGACCGCTTCACCAAGGAGGGCGGCACCACTCGCTTGACTTTGGTGGAGCCGTTGGTGGTTGAAGTCTCGGCCGACATAGCCTGGTCGGGTCAGGCATTCCGGCATTCAGTCCGCCTCATGCGGGTCAGGCCTGAGTTGTCGCCGACGGAAGTATCCCTCCCGGAAGGCTTCCAGCGTGCCTGGCGATAAAGAATGTAGCCATGTGAAGAATGGAGTCATGCGACGAGAAGATGAACCTGAAGAGTTCGAGATTGCCGACTCGTATTTTCAGGAGCTGAGGACCTGGCTGGGCTTCCGGGATTCCCACGAGGCGTGGATCCCGGAAGCCGGAAGCCGTCTGGCGCAGGACGATGGGCTCATCAAACCCCACCAGGCGTCGCACAACATCGCCAATGCGGTAGTCAGCGCGATCGATCATTTGCACGCGCTGGACAGCATCATGCTTGGTGCCGGAGCATCACATACTCTTGCCCCGTTCTCGCTGGTCAGGGCAGCCATTGAGTGCGCCGCACAGGCCGCCTGGATTTCAGCGCCAGAAGAACAGGCGACCAGGATAGTTCGTTCGCTGTCTCTGTCGCTGAAGGTAGCCAAAGACCGCGAGACTGCGTACAGCGAACTGGCACGTCGCCATCCGAATCTTCAGGGAACGCTTCCGGACTTCGACAGCGACAAGGCGCAACTGCAGGCTATTCTCGATGCCTCCGGGGCCGCTGGAAAGTTGATTCTCCCCAGCAGCACGCACATACTCACGCAGGTCCGCGACCTGGTGCCCAGGACGTCCGCCTTGTCCGTATGGCAGCTGTGCTCGGGTTTTGCCCACGGCAGGCGCTGGGCCGCGGATGCCGTGCTGAAGCCGGCGCAGTCAACTTCTCTGCCGGATGATGTCATCGCCAAGGAAAACCGGCCGACCATGAGGCTGCTTGTCTGGGCCCTTACCCCGGCTATGGATTTGATCCGGTACAGCCTCGAGCGGCATTCCGAGCTGTCGCGGGCCTAAGCAGCCAATTTGTACCCGCTGAAGCAAGAATCGGCGGCCGGAGCGGGTTCTGCAAAAGATGTCGCGCGACTCAGTTATCCGCGATGGCGAAGATCACGACGATGATGATGATCGGGATGAGCAGCACGCCCGCGCCGGCGGCGAGGTGCTCCCAGCTGAACGGCGAGTTGAGGAAGGCGATGAAGCCATCCCACAGGCTACGGACGGAGCCCACGGCCCAGGCGAAGAAGCCGGTAGCCCAGCCGATGACGGCGGTGACCGAGACTCCGCTGAGCGCGCACAGCCCCACGATCGTTCTGGTGTTCCTGAGCATGGCCAGTCCCCTCATTTCCGGTCCTCGAACAGCAGGTAGTACAGCCCGATGTGCGGGATGACGAGCACGGCGAAGGCCAGCCAGGCCCGCTTCGGGTCCTCGATCACCCATGTGATCCCGTCTTTGACGGGTTCGGCGTACGCGAGCACCGGCGCAAGAACATCGGTGCGGAAGACCACATGGAAGATGCCGTAGGCCATTCCCAGGGCGATCGCCAGGGCAAGGCTCCGGCGGATTGTCAGCTGCGCCCGCGGGCTCATCCCCCGGCGTGGTTCCGCGACTGCCGGATCCCAAGTCTGGTGGTCCGTGTCGTAGTCGTGCATCACTTCATCCCGTCTCCTTCGAATCATCATTCATGTCCATTCTATGAGAAAGGCTGAATGACGAACAGAAACGATGCCCAATGGTCAGTCGAACTCGACGTCTGCACCGACTGGTGCGGGTGTGGCGAGCCCCCTGCCCGCCTGCGGGGCATGGTTCTTCGCCGCGGATGCGCGGCGCTGGGCGGCGAGCTGGTCGAGGGTGACCCCGACGGGCCGCCCGAGGCGCTGGCCGGCTGTCCGGTAGACCTCACTGTCGCGGCGTGCGCCGATGGCGACGATCTCGCGCCGGGTGATGCCGCCGGGCGGCTCGGGCCTGACGTCGCGTGAGACGATGCGCAGCGGCGGCTTCTCATGGGGGTCCGCACCGACGTAGGTTGTGTCGCAGTCGGAGAGGTCGGCAAAGCGGGAGTCGTAGTCCAGCGGCTTAGTCGGGTGACGGCGGCCGTTGAGCCGGTGGAGCATGACGATGGTGGCCTCAAGGAGCGCCTCGTCCCGGCTGTGCGGATTCTTCAGGGCGCGCTGGTTGAGCCGTTCGATGTCCTGGCGGGCCCCGGGGCTGAGATGGACCTTGATCCGCAGCCCCTCAGTCATCGTCGAGCACCTTGCGGATCATTGACCGGGCCGGCTCGCCCAGCTCATCGCCGAGCTCATCGAGGGTCAGGCCGGGCTCCTCGGAGGCGTCGGAGGCACGGATGCGGCGGGAAAGCTCGGCCTGGAAGGCAGTCTCGTCGGCGTGGACCCGCCGGAGCAGGTCGACAAAGTCCGCGAACGGGATTACGGCGGCCTCGGGGACGTTCCCGTCACCGAAGATCAGGGGCTCGGCATCCCCGGCGCGGAAGCGCTCGAGCAGGGTGCCCAGGTCGGCGGCGGTAATCTTCTGGGTCGGGGCGACGTTCACGGAGAACTTCGGCAGGGAGCCCTCGCGCGGGGCCTGGGGGGTCTTGTCGTCAGTCATGGTTCCAGTCTATTCGTGGTCGAATGGGATGCCAGTGCCTCATATCCCACCATCTCTGATGGACACTGAGTCGCTGGGGAATGGCGTAGCGGGGCAGTTGAAGAGAAGCAGGCCCGCGCCCTGCGGCCCACTGCGGGTCGAGGGCGCGGGCCATGCATCAGAACTCGCCCGAGCCGGGCTGGACGTCGAACACCGGCACGCCGAGGGCCTGCCAGGCGCGGATAACCCTGGGCCGGTCATCCAGCGCGAGCAGGACGTCCCACCGCCCGCGGATAAAGGTCTCGTAGATCTCGGGCTTGACGATGTCGTCCGGCCGGCGGTCGCCCTGTCCGCGCATGAACAGAGGGCAGCTGGCAGCCCACTCCCCCACATGTTCGATGAGCCAGGCGTAGGTCGCGCGGCCGACGTCCCAGCCGTTGTCGTCCAGGACCGGCCTGCCGGAGCAGAACACGATCTTAAGTCCGGCAGCGTGCAGGGCGCGCACGGTTTCGATCACCGGCGGGTTGGGCAGGTCCCAGGGGACGAGCCGGTACTCGTGGTGTCCCCTGATGAAGCGTCCGTCGGGAAGGGTGTGCGTGGCGACCGTCCCGTCGATGTCGACGATCACGGCCGGCGAGAGGACCGCGGCCGTGGCAGTGCTGATTTCTGTCATGGTGGGTCCCTCCTTCCGGGCGGTGAGGCTATTCAGTAGACGGACGCTCGGCCTCGACGTCGAGCGGGACGATCGCCCCGAAAAGTCCTGCAGCATGCTGTGACCCGTGCGGGACTGCCAGCAGGTCGGGACCATCGGGCATGACGCCGGACTCTCCGCATGTGGGACACGTCCATGTCCAAGTGACAGGCGCGTGCACGACGCGCCTGTCGATGATCACCCAGTCGAAGCGGTCAACCCAGTCCTCGCGGCCGAGAGGCTGGCAGAGATCGGCGTCGAAGAGGGCATCGGGCACTGGCGTCCGGCTGCTCATCGCACTCCTTCTTCGGCCGGTGCTGGACCGGGCTGGGCCACCCAGTACTCCCCGAGGGGCTGGATGGTCCCGTTCTCATGGCCATGGCAGGTCAGTTCGAGAGAGCCCGCCCATTCGTGGGGACCCTGGGTAATCGCGGTGCCAGCCGGCACCTGCAGCGGAGCGTGGTCGTGGCCGTGGTAGTCGCGGCAGGCCGACTCGTCGTCGTTCGCGAGCTTGAGGGCGCAGCACGCGCAGAGGATGAAAACACCACTGGCCAAGGTCAGTCCCCGCCTTCCTGGTTGTCGTACTGGCTGACATAGCCGATGAGAAAGTTGTCGTCGACCGGATCGAAGCCGTGCTGCTCTGTGAACTCCGCGTGGTACTCGGCAGGGTCCCGGTCTCCCGGGTGCGGCCGGACGGAGCCGATCGCGTTGGCGATCCACTCCAGTTCGTCGGCACCGGACCACTCCGGCTTGGTGCCGAGGCCGAGGGCAATGGCGTCGACGATGTCGGTGTCGGTCACAGGTCCGGGGTTGCCGTTGGTCCGGGACAGCGGCCTGCGGCAGTCGGGGATGAATCCCATGGCAAGCAGGACGGTCACCGGCAGGTGGTGGGCGTGCCAGATCGCGTCGGCGGCGTCGGTGGGGGAATCGCCCGAGGAGAGTCCGCCGGAGAGGTACAGCCGGTAGCCGGCGACCTCGATGGTGTCCGTCTCGCTGGAGTTCAGCGCCTCTTCGAGCTCGTCGATGACCCTGCGGCCGACGCGTTTGATGACCTCCGGGCTCGGCTCGCCCTCGGCGTCCAGGTGCATGTCGGGGTCGAAGTCCTCGACCAGCTCCTCGAGCTGGGACTCGGGGTCGTCGAACCGGAACGATTCAGGGTCCGCGGTCTCTCGACCATCAGGCGGCCGCGTTCGAAGTCGATCGGCTTGGTGCGGTCGGCCGGGACGGCGATGGCCGCGGTGAGCATATCGGCGCTCATGGGTTCTCCTTGGGTCGGGATGTGGGTGGGGTCGGCTCAGGCGGCGGATTGCTGTGTCTTCGCGGCGGCGTGCTCGCGGTAGAGGCGCACAGCCAGGTCGACGCAGTAGCAGGTGAACAGGAAGTGGATGTCCCAGTCGCGCAGGTCCCACTCCCAGGTGTCGGAGCCGACGGTGTCCTCGTGCTCAGCCAGCCATTTGTGGGCCTCCGACTCGCTGTCGGCGTGCCAGCGGGCGTCTTCGATGATTTCCATGCGCCGCTCGGCAGGGGAATGTCGTGGGACCTCGATGTCGGCGAGCTCCATCCAGTTGTGTTCCTCTGTGAGCCGGTCGAACTTCTCGTCGGGGATGCCGTCGGTGCTCCAGAGGGCAGCGCGCACGGCAGCGGCCGCGTTCCGGCGCTCGTGGTTCAGCACGGTGCCGGTGGCCGCGAGGTGCTCCTGGGCGTTCCAGTGGGCCTCGAAGAGCGCCAACTGTGCGTCCCCGTCAAGGCCGCGCAGTTCGTGCAGGCGCGCCAGCAGCGCCAACTGCTGATGGTGGACCTCCTGGGCCTCGGTGCCGAGTCCCTCGCTTTCTTCGAGGTGCTCCCGCACCAGCTGGATGAAGAGATCTGGGTCGTACTGCTTTACTTCGCGGGAGCGGCCGCCGCAGAGCTTCTCGGCCCAGTAGCGGAAGTCGATGCTTGGCGCACCGTCGGAGTAGTAGCCCTCGCTCTTGCCGGCCGACGCGAAGAACCCGATCATGTCTGGTTCTCGGGTGAACATGTAGCCGTCGGCGATGTCGCCGCTGGTGGCCAGGTGGCCGGGCCAGGTGGTGACGTCCCAGGACCACATGCGGGTCCCTGGGGCCTGGATCCTGAAGTGGCGGTAGAGATCCTCGTCGTGCAGAACGACGAGGACGTGCTCCCGGGTTTGGGCGAGAAAGTCGGCGTACGTATGGGCGTACGGGTTCTCGGGCTTGACGGTGTCAGGTGCGGACATGGCGGGTCCCTTCCGGGTCTGCTGGTCAGGGTTGTGGTCGGGGCCGTCCGCTCGGGCGGTGCTCAGAGGATCGGCAGTGGCCGGCCGGAGGGCTTGTAGTGGCCGTCGGCCTCGTCGAGCACGGCCTCGGTGAGGAGCACGGTGGCGGGCATGAGGAACGCACCCACGAGCGCGGCGAGGCGCTGCTCGTCGGCCAGCACCCGCTCGGGGATGCTGCCGCGGGAGCTGAAGAACATGTCGGCACGCTCGATGAGGCTGGCCCGGCGGGCCTCTCTGGAGGTGAAGTGCTCGGCGACGGTCTGTCCGGGGCCGTACTCGGTGATCACCGAATAGAGCGCGGCGGGAACCTCGGTCTTCTTGCGGGTTGTGCTCACGTAGACCTGGACGCCCCATCGGCGGCAGAGCTTGGCGATGGCGTTAACCACGCTGTCCGGGGCGCTCTCCCACTGCCCGGAGCTGGACTGGTACAGCTCGTGCACTTCGTTCGCGGCGGAGGCGTCGATTGCGCCCAGGACGACGTCCGAGGCGGTCAGCAGCTGCGCGCACATGCGCAGCCGGAATGCTGGCGAGGGGTAGTGGTCGTGGAAGACGATCCGGTCGTCGTGGCAGATGACCAGGTCGTAGGCACTGTCGGGGCCCGGCACGAGCTCCTCTGAGCCGGCCTGGATTCCAGTGGCGGTCATGGCGTGCTCCTTCGAAGCTGCATTGGCTGTGTTTATGGGATGGGAAGCAGGAGGCGCGGGCGCTCCGACCTCTCGTGGAGGTGGAGCGCCCGCGCCGGTGCCGTCGGTCAGACGGCTTCTGCGACCTGCTGCTGGTCGCCGGCGGTACCGGCGTCCTCGTCGTCGACCAGAAGGGTCGGGTCGATGCCCGCAGCGCGCTGCGCGTTCTTCTCGTCACGCTCGGTGAGGGCGTTGACGATCTGTTCGTAGCTGCTCTGGATCGGCGGGTTCTTCGCCGTGCCGTAGGAGAGCACGTACTGGCTCTTCATGGCGCGCGTGAACGCGACGTAGAACATCCGCTTGGTGTCCTGGGTCATCTTCGCGTCCTCCTTGTAGAGGACGACGACGTTGTCGAACTCGAGGCCCTTGGCACCGTGGATCGTCGAGACGACGAGATCGGCCTTGGACTCGAGGTTCTTCCGCTTGCGCTCCTGGTTCTTCTGCTTGTTCACGTTCAGCTTCTGCTGGTTGCGCGTGATCTCGAAGGACAGGAGGTTGTCGCGGAGCCGGTCGAAGAACACGTTCGCAGGCAGACTGCCCTGGTTGCACAGGGCCACCCAGCCGTTGATCGCGGCGCTGTTCTCGACCCACCACTCGGAGATGGTGCGCAGGATTGCCTTCTCGACGTTGACGTTTCCGGCATTCTTCGTCAGCTTGCCCATGTTGTCCTTGATCCCCTGGGAGACCACGAACGAGGCGTTGGCCGGCTGCACCTGCAGGACGTCGTTCCAGAAGAACTTGATGTACTTCGAGAAGATGTCCGTGGCGTAGACGCGGTCGCTGACGAGCGAGGCCACGTGCTTATTCGGGTAGGCCTTCTCGAGCACTTCCTGGATCAGCGCCACCTCACGGCGGGCGTAGGCCAGGAAGGCCACCTGCTCGCCGCGGTCCAGGCAGGCCTGAACGTACTCCGGGATCACCGTGTTGCGCACGAGCGGCTGCAGGTCGTTGGCGATGAAGCCGGTCAGGCGGGCCACCTCGTGGTAGTTGAGGGTGACCTTCTCCTGGAAGGAGTCGGCCGTGGGCACCGCCAGCGAGTTGGCCTGCAGCTGGATGTTGGCGAACTGGTTGGTCTCCAGACCGCCAAGCACGACGTTCGCGAAGTCGAGAATCTCCTGGTTGCTCCGGTAATTCGTCGTGAGCCGGAAGGTTGCGAAGACCCCCGAGCCCTCCAGCGTGTTGAGCGCCCTCGGGTTGGCCGAGCGGAACTCGTACAGCGTCTGGCTGGCGTCGCCGACGATGAACAGCGACTGGGCGTGCTTGGTTATGTACTTCAGCACGTAGATGAACTCGAAGACCGAGTTGTCCTGGACCTCGTCGATGATCAGGTACTTGCTCTGCACGTGGGCAGGCTCGGACATGTCATCGATCTTCTGGTAGCAGATGATGATCTGCAGCTCCAGCGAGGTCTGCTCGATGCGGTCGAGCAGCGCGATCACCTCGTCGAAGTGGTTCTCGACGAAGGTGTTCAGGGCCGTGAACGCGCCGGTCTTGTTCTGGTCGACCTCCAGCAGGCGGTGTCGGAACGTCGCCGCGAACTGGCTGTTCGGGTAGAAGATGTCGATCGAGTTGATGATCGTGTCGATGGCCGAGACCTTGTGGGTCGGGTGGTTCATCGAATAGATGTCGATGATCATCTTGGCGATCGTCATCGAGCCGACGTTCGGGTTCTTCTCGGTGATGTTGTCGGCGGCGGCGTTGGTGAACGACAGGACGGTGATGTCGCTGGCGGGCACCCCGCAGGTCTCGAGGTACTTGATGCGCTCGAGGATCACGGTCGACTTGCCTGTGCCCGCGCCGGCCTGCGTCATCACCAGCGGCTCGTGCGTGCTGAGCGCGTCGAGCTGCTGCTTGGACAGGTGCGGCGGGAACACCGCCGCCGTGGCTGGCTGCGGCGGCGTGATGAGCTGGCCCTTCATCCGCTCCAGGTGGTCGAGGGTGTGGTTCATCAGCAGGCTGAGGTTCTGCTTGGACAGCTTCGCCGCGATCGGCGCGGAGAACGTGGTGTCCAGCTGCTGGTGGATCCGGCGGTACGCCTCCAGCGGGACGTTGTAGTTCTCCAGGTAGCGCAGCTGCACCGCGAGCATGTTCAGCTGCTCCTCGGTGGGGCTGGCCAGCATGTCCTGCACGTACTGGCAGACCGTGTCGGAGATGGCCTCGGAGTCCCAGATCCGGGCCAGGCGCGTGATGCGCTCGTAGATCGGGTACTCGTCCATCCAGTCGGCGAGCTTGTCGAGGTTGGTGGCACTCAACCCTGCGGCCGAGAGCACATCTTCGATGAACTCACGGGCGTTCTCGGCAGGGCTGGTGTCCCACTGCAGGAACACCGCCGCGTCGTGGTTGCCGTAGCCGACGGAGCGGGACACCGAGACGGCGCGCTCGGGCTCAGCCACGCCCTGCTTGAGGAAGTAGAGCTCCAGGCGGTACTGGATCACCAGGTCGCGGCGGATTTTGTCGCCAGCCTTGTCCTCGTACACGGTCAGGGCCTGGGGGGTCATGTCGAAGTGCACGTCCCAGGAGTTGGCCGGCGTCGGAAGGTCGAGCTCGAAGCGGTCGTCGACATGGGGCACCGGGAGCGTGAACGAGCCGCCCGAGAGCAGGGATCGACGTGTGATCGGGGCAAGCGGCACCAGCGCGGTGGTGATGTCGTGGTGGGTCGAGCTCTGCTTGACCTCGATGTCGCGGTCCACCGCGTAGGCGGTGTTGGTCGCAGTGTTGATCGGCCGCAGGCTCTCGTTGAGCAGGCCGGTCTTCTTGCCGGACCCGGTCAGACGAGAGGAGAAGAACTTCGGGTCGACGGTCTTCTGGGCAGCGACGGCGGCTGCGGAAAGGTCGATGTCGTCAAGCAGGATAGGCATGGTGTCGTCTTTCTTCGAACGAATCAGTAGGCAGGTCGAGAGGGTTTATCGAATGGGAGCCGTATAGACCATACTCACAGGAGATGAATGGTCAGTCGAATGCTCTTAGACGAGCGCTTGGGTCACGGGCGCGGGCATGAGAGCGGGAGGGCTCGCCTCTGGCGACGAGCCCTCCCGCACTCCTCTCAACCCACCCGTCAGGGGCCGTGAGGCCCCTGAATCCGGGCGCAGCGGCGTCAGCCGCGCGGACCCGGACACCGCGCGCTACCCAGGCGCGCGGTCGTTCATCGCAGGCTCACCTCTTGGGTAGGCCCGGCGGGAAGCACCTTCAGTCGGCGTTCCAGGGATTGGCCTTGGTGACGGACCCCGAGGGGTCCACCTCGACAAGGCCGAGCATGATCACGAGATCACGGCAGTCGGCCGCGTCCTCGGAGTGGGCGGAGACCAGCAGCCGTGCGTCGTCGCAGATCTGCTCGCTCCTGTCTTCGGGCTGTGCTGCACGGATGGTGGTGTGGGTGGTCGTGATGGTCATGGCGGTGACGTCCTTACTTCCTGTGGTGGAACGCGATGCGCGTACGCACGAGCACCCCCACCCCGGTATCCGGGACAGGGGTGCTCGAACGCAGTGTGGTGCCGGATCAGTCGATGGACAGTGCTTCCGGCTCGTCGGAGACGGCGGCCGCAGGTGGTGCGGACGGGACTGGCGCTGCCTGGGCGGCGAGCAGCCGGTCCTCGATCCACACGCGCACAGCCTTGCCGGCCGGACGCGCACCCTGGGAATCGACGTAAGTCTCCTCGGCGACGGCACGCAGCTCGTCGTCGGGGATCGACGCGGGCAGTGTCTGGCCCAGGCGGGGCCTGGCGTCCAGGATCCGTTCGCGCTGGCGGCTGTACTCCGCCGCGAGGATCTCCCGGTAGGCCTGCTCGTCGACCGGGTTGAAACCCACGACGAGTGAGAACCGCCCGAGCAGCTCTGCGTCGAAGAACTGAGCCAGCTCCTTGGTCAGGGACCGGTGGGAGACCGCCGGCGGGGCCGAGCCGAAGCCGACCGGCTTGCGGTTCAGGGCTTCCCGCGCGGCGTTGGTCGTGCAGATCACCAGCGCCTTGGAGAAGTCCAGCACCTTGCCGTGGGCGTTGCGGATGTAGCCCTCGTCGAAGGCCGAGAGGAACAGCCGCTGCACGGCTTTGTCCGCTTTCTCGAACTCGTCGAGCAGGATCACCCGGTGGGGGTTGGACTCGAGCGTGTCGAATGGCAGCTCGCGGTTGGAGTCCGAGCCCACGTAGCCGGGAGGTGCCCCGACGATCTTCGCGGTGTCCGAGGGAGTGTGGAACTCCGTCATGTTCAGGATGATCGGCTCGGTGCCGGTCATCTGCTCCGCAATGATCTTCGCGGTCTCGGTCTTGCCCACGCCCGAGGCTCCGGCGAGCATCCAGGTTGTCGGGGTCGACGTCGGGAACAGGTCCAGCTCCTCGCGGGCCAGGCGGTCCACGAGTTTCTCGAGCACGTCGGCCTGTCCGCGCAGGCGGCCCAGCAGGGTCGCCCGGAGGGTTGCGACGTCGAACTCCGGGCGCTGGGCGTTTCCGGTCATCAGACGCTTGGCCACGTCCAGGACGCGCTTGGTAGTCAGCGGCACCTGCGGGATCGACCGCAAGGTGTTCACGAGTGCCGTGTCTCCGGCTGCCTCGGCCTGGACGATGAGCTTCTTCTGCTCCAGCACACGGTCGGCCATCGCCCGGTCCAGCAGCGTGATGGCGCTGTCGGGGCGGTGCTGCCCGGCACGGGAATTCTCCTCCGCGATCCGGACCGTCTCCGCCAGGACGTCGTCGGAAACCGCGATCTGATGGCGGTAGTGCGCCACCAGGCCCGGCCGGACGCTGCCGAGCACCGTGAGGGTTTGCTCGACGGTCAGTTCGTCGACGATGAGCGGGGTGAAGCGCCGCGCGAAGGCAGGGTCGTCGTCGAAGGCCCGGGACTCGGTGGAGGTGGTGGCACCGATGACGCGCATGTCGCCGCGGGCCAGGGCAGGCTTGAGCACCTGCGAGACCTTTCGCAGCACTGAGTCGGTGTGGGAGGTGGATCCACCGGTGATCTGGTGGATCTCGTCCATGAACAGGATGACCTTGTTCTTGGGGTCTGAGGCGAAGTCGATGACGGTCTGGACCTTCTCCTCCAGCTGCCCGACGATGCCGGAGCCGGCGACGAGGTTGGTGATGGGCAGCTCGTAGACGGTGAAGCCCTTGAGCTGGTCCGGGATGAGGGTGTCGCCCAGGGCGATCCGGCGGGCGATGTCCTCGACGATCCGGGTCTTACCAACGCCGGCGGAGCCCTTCAGGAGCACGTTCGGCTTGTTCCGGCTGATCAGGACGGAGAGGACCTGCTCGATGAGCGCGTCGCGGAACATCGTCGGGTCAGCGTTCTTGAACTTCTCGTTGTAGTCGACGAGGAGCTCCTTGACGGCGTCGTCGGACTGGCCGCCCTGGCTGGGGATGCCGCCCATGGGCGGGAAGCTCGGAGGCATGCCGCCGCTGTTTGTGTCGTCGTCGGAGCCCGACGTGAAGTTGTTGAGGCCCATCGCGGGTCCCTCCTTCGGTGGGGTTCGCCGGGCGGCGCGCTGGGTGGGCGCGCCGGGATGCCTGGCAGGGTTACGGGTAGGTCTGAGGGAGGAGGAGACGCCGGCCGGTTCGGCCGGTCGGCGTCTCCTCCATGGCTGGAGGGCAGGGTCAGAGGACCATGCCCAGCAGCTTCTGCCGGATGCTCGGGTCGATGTGCTGCATGCCGTTCGCGTACGCCTCGGCGGAGCGGACCATGTACTTCCAGTCCATGGCCGAGCACGGGGCGTAGTAGAGGTTCGCCGGGTGCTCCTCGCGCCTGGCCGGCGGAGGCCACTCGAAGTCGGTGATCATCAGCGACAGCTGGCGCTTGCGCTTTGGCGAGGCGTTGATGTAGTCCCAGATCTGCTTGAACTCCGTGCCTCCGGTGACCTTGGGTACTTTCCGGAACTCATTCCAGATCTGCCGCGTCGACTTGTTCTCTACTTTCAGCAACGTTTCCTGGGAGAGCATGTGGCTGAACGAGTTGAAATACAGGTTGACGTTGAGCTTCTTGGCGATCTTGATCAGCATCAGCACCGCCTCCTGGTAGTTCTCCTCGGAGATCGATCCGGAGGTGTCGATGTAGATGTGCAGGTCTGGCATGTACTGCACCGAGGTGATCCGGCCGGGCTTGTTGAAGTCGTCCGGGTTGCGTCGGTTGGCCTTGAGGAAGGTCGTCTTCGTGGTCCGGTAGATGTTTTGCGACTTGTTGACCTTGCCCATGCGCTTGAGCACCCGGGTGATGTCCTTGAACAGGTCCAGCTTCGTGGGCGGGGCCTTGCGGAACTTTACCTGGGCCGAACGCGAGCCGGGCTGGCCCGGCTGCTGCCGTGCGCCCATGGCAGCGGCCCTGGCAGCTGCCCGCGGGAGCGAGGTCAGCTTGGACAGCGCGGCGTTGGAGACGACTTTCACGGGCGAGGCGAGGGACTGGTTGATGAGGTTCCACTCCCCCGTTACCTTCGCGGCGGTGGCGCGGGCGTGGGCCTCGACGTTGACCAGGACCAGCGACCGCGGGCAGAACAGCTCCCCGACGGTAAACGGCATGATGCCGGTGTCGAGGGCAGCCGCGCCTGTTGAGGCGGCCTTGCGCCGCTGGTCGACGTAGGTCATCAGCATGCGAATGACCAGCCGGGCGAAGGAGAACTCGTCGTTGCCGTCGGAGTCGTCCTTGCGCAGAAGCAGCGACTCGGTCAGCCCCTTGAGCGAGAGGTTCGCGAAGTCGTTCAGCAGCCGGAGGGTGTCTGCGGGCATGGCGTTCGCGCCGGCCATCGCCTGCAACTGCTGGTTCAGCCAGATCTTGAAGCCGTCGAAGGCGGCAGAGGACTGGAACCAGAAGCCGAGGGTGTTCGGGTGGTAGGTGTAGGCGACGGAGGCGAAGAAGGCGCTTTCGTCGGCCGAGCCGGCGAGCAGGCCCTTGGCCGCGGGGATGACATCGTTCTGGGCTGAGTACAGGACCCGGGCTGACGGCGCGGGCCACTTGTTTTGCTGCCCGGCCTGGACGGCGAACAGCTCACCCACCGGCAGGGGCGTGCCCTGGTCATAGCTGACCAGGGTCTGTCCGAGTAGCTCCTTGGCGTTCTTTTCAGCGGCCGGGTCCATCGTTTCGCCGAGGCAGCGCATGACGATGTCCAGGACGTCGCCGGTGATGTCGTGGCCCGAGCCGTCGACGATGCTGGCCGGAGCGCTGGGGTTCAGCGGCTCCAGCAGCGGGTCGACCAGGACCTTCTGGATGGCCGGCATGGGGTCGTAGTCGCCCGTGCACGAGATCGTGTGCAGGGCGTCGAGCACCGCCGGCTTCTGGTTCGTGACGGTGATCGTCATCGTGGTCTCCTATTGCAGTCTGAGGCGACGGGTGTCGTGGGGTGGCGGGGAACGCTCCGGAACGGAGCCGGTGGCATCCCCCGCCGCCCGGTGCCGGGTCGGCTCAGAGGAAGGCCGACAGGGACGGCTTGACCGCGGCCACGATCGGCGAGTCGACCTCGAGGAACGCCTCCAGGTTCTGCCGGTCGAACTGCCCGGTGGTCACCAGCTCGAACAGGGTACGGGTGTGCTCCGGTTCGATCTGGACGGCCGCCTGGGCCAGCTGCTCGATGAGGCGGGAGTTGTCCTCCTTCTCCTTCATCGCGTAGAGCAGCGAGCCGGAGACCTCGTTTTGGGTCAGGCCCGAGATCTGCGCGGCGAGGTCGGTGACCGTGCCCGCGGACTTGAGGGTTGCGTAGCAATTCGGCTTGGGCACGTTGACGCGGTTGTGTGCCGGGCCGCCCGAGTTCGAGGCAAGGTCTTCGGCGATGACCGCCACGAGCTGGGTGGTGAACATGGTGTCGCCGGTGAATGCCTCGATGGCCTCGTTGAGCAGTGAGGTTTCGCGGCTGCCAATGTGGACCGGGGTCGCGAGGTGGCTCGCCAGTTCCTGGCGGTCGACCTTGTTCAGCCACCGTGAGAGGTGGTCGATGGTGCGCGGCGTGGTGAGCTGGTTCATCTCCTCGCCGCCGTCGAAGAGCTCGGCCATGGTGACGTTGCCGTCGTCATCGTCGTCGTCGCGGCCGTCGGCCACGATGGCGTTCGGCGTCGACTTCTGGAAGATGAGTCCGGGGTGCTGGGTGAGGACCTTCCTCACCCAGGGGTTCAGCGCGTCGCCGAGGACGGACATCAGGGTCGCTGCGTCGGGCTCGACGTGGAAGATCGCGAAGCGCGAGAGCGAGGCCTCATCGAGGGTCGTGACGTTGCCCTTGTCGTTGCCCGCCACGACGAGGCGGACGTTCTCCGGCAGTTCGATGTGGCCCATGCGTCGCAGGGTCACCAGGGTGAGCGCGCCGGAGGTCACGTCGGAGGTCGTGCGGTTGATCTCATCGAGGAAGAGGATCGGCCACTCGCGCGGATTTTCCAGCGCGTAGTCGATGCACTCCTGGATGACCTGGTGCGGGTAGAAAACCTGCTTGTAGGACTGTGTCCCGTCGCTCTTTTCGTAGGGCACCAGGCGCGCGCCGGTGAGGTCGGCCTTGTCGGCGAGCTGGTTGCAGGGCAGAACGAAGGCCTTGGTACCCATCGAGTAGGCGAGGGCCTCGACGAAGGAGGACTTGCCGATGCCGGGCTCGCCCATGAGTGCGGGCGTGGCCCCGACCTCGAGGGACTGCTGGATCAGGGTCGTCAGGGTGTCGTTGAACTTCATGGGAATGTCTTTCTGGTCGTGGGTGAGCTGTGAGCAGGTGAGACGGGGAGACGGACCCACGGCAGGGCTGAGAGCCGTACGGGACATGTCGGAAGCAGGGCCACAAGGCCCGGTGACGGGGCGGTCGGGCTCAGAAGCCCACCGCCTCTCCATCCCCGATCGGGCTCCGCCCGATCCAGTCTTTGTTCCACCGCCAAACCGATGGGCAACCCGGGAGGTCACCCCGCTTCGGCGGTGGCCTCCCGTGCCGCTACGAGAGCCGCAGCACGGTCCAGCAGGAAGGGCCTGCCGTTACGCATCTGGGCGTGCTTGGGCCGCGGCTCGATGACCGCAAGTGAGGTCTTGTACAGCAGCCAGGCCTCGTCACCGGAAGAGAACTGCGCGCCGAAGGACCGGTAGGTGCGCAACGGCAGCTGCATGCCGGTGTAGAGCACGCCGAGCACCGAGAACTCCCAGCGGGAGCGGTCGTTGTCGAAGTCCTCGGATGTCTTCAGCCGGTCGCGGGAGCCGGCCAGTGTCTGCTCGACGATGGCCTCGGCGTACGGGATGTCGGGCATTTCGCCGTCGGTGCCGACAGCGGTCGAGGGGATGCTGATGCTCGGCTTGGCTTTCGCTGCCAGCTCCGCGTACAGATCCTCTACCGAGGAGAACCGGCCCGAGGACGGCCGTGCTGCAGCGTGTTCGACGATGCGCTGCGGCACCGGATTGCGGGTGAAGGTGCACCAGTGGTCCAGGAGGATCTCGTACCAGCCGTGTTCCTCGCGCAGGACGCGCTTGTCAGCGGCAATCGGGAAGTCGTGGAGGTTGGCGGGTAGCGGGGCGACCAGGTGGAAGCCCCGGCCCGACATCGACAGCTCCGAGTATAGGATTCCGGGCAGGCGCAGAATCTCGGCGGCCACGTCTGCCGGGCAGCCGGGTTCCACGTCGATTACCACCAGGCCGTCCGAGGGTGCCTGCAGGTAGAACGCCGCGTTCGCCGCGTTCGGCAGTGTGTCGGCGAGTTGGTCGAGGGTGAGCAGGCAGGTCGCGTCCAGGGCGAACGCTCCGCGCAGGGGGCCTGCATGGCGGCAGCCCGCATTGCAGCCGTCGAGCAGGTGCCGGACGTCAATAGGTGCCTTGCGGCCGGTGTCTTCGTCGTCGAGCTCGCCGAGCCTTCCTGAGATGGTCCAGCGGCAGGCGGTCGCCAGGGCGCGGATCGCGGGGTTGTCGTAGAAGCTGGGGAAGATCGCGCGGGGATCGACGGCGGTCACATCAATGCCTTCTTGTCGGGAGCGGATGAAAACAGAGCCGCGTTGCACCGCGGCTCTGAAAGACGAGACCCCCGTACGGCGTGGATGCCTGCACGGGGGTCTCGTCTGGGGTTCGGTCGGTCGGATCGGCTTTAGATCAGCCCTGGTAGGTGATCCCGGCCTGCTGGGCATCGCCGGAACCGCCCCACGGGCCCTGGCCAGCGGGAGCACCCACGGCCGAGCCCGCATTCTTCAACTCGGCGTTCTCACGCTCGAGGCGGGCGAGCTTCTGCTCGGGCGTCTCCTGCTGCGGCTGCACCGCGGGGACCGGGGCGGGAACCGGAGCCGCGGGAGCTTCCGGAAGCACCGCGACCGGTGCGGTGGCGACCTGCGTGTGCACCTGGGCCGGAGTCGGTGCCGCGACTGGAGCCGCGACGGCGGGCTGCGGGGCCGGGAAGGACAAGCCGTCCTCGACCTCGGTGGCGACCGGCTCCTCGCCGTTGCCGACGGCGGAATCCGTGCCCGGCTGGGCCTGGACCGCGCGGGGCGGGGTGTTGAAGACGATGCCGCGGGCCGCGAGCTCGCCACTGGCGACGCCGCCGGCGTTGTAGTAGCGCGGGGTCTCGTGCACGATCACCTGGTCGAGGGACAGGCCGCGGTTGGCGAAGTTCTTCGGCTTGTAGACGCGCAGCACGAGCGTCACGTCCAGTCCCTGTGCCAGCTCCTGGCCGGAGGTGTCCTGGTCGTAGGTGCCATCGCCCTTCTCGGACGGGATCGCGATGATCGGCAGGTTCGTGCCCTTGGAGTCGATCGAGTAGTTCGCGCCCGAGGCTGGGTTCTTCTTCGAGGTGTAGCGGCGCTCGGAGACGAACTGCTCCTCGACCGTGGGGTTCGCCGGGTCGGCGAACTGCACCTCGGCCTCGGTGATCGTCGCCGTGGTGTGCGGCTTGCCCACGGGGCTCATGCCGTTCTGGACCTTGCGCTGGTCGCTGGCGGCGAGGGCGGCACCCTCGATGAGGCTCGTCAGCCGGGCGAAGGCGAGCTTGCCGCGGATGAAGACGCTGGTGCCTTCGGTGAGCTGGTTGGCGGAGATGGCGTAGTTGGCCATGGTGGCGGGTTCCTTCTGTTGAGTGATTCGATGGTTCGTGGCGGCCTGTCGGACTGATCTATGACTCGTCTATTCCTTCTCCTATTCTATCAAGACGCACTGGACTACGAGTAGAATGTGCATGAGGACTCGAATGGTCGGAAATGGCGAGCAGGATAGAGAGGGACAGGGATGACGGATACGATGCACAGGCCCGAGGAGAAGGTCGCTGATGCGGCTCCCCCGGCCCGGGTGGCGGTGCAGCGGAGGGACCGGCTGGGGCCTCTCGGGTATGGCCGTGGACCGGTACTGGCGGCTGGGCTGATGGCCGGCGGGGCGCTGTTGTTCGCAGGCTGGGGCGCGACGCAGCTCCTCACTGCTGACCGGAGCCCGGCGAGCAATGCGGCGGCAGCTTCCCAGCACGAGGAGGGCACCGTGACGGTGACCCTGCCGGACCGGGACCGCAACGGGGTCCCGGACGCCTTCGAGGACAAGGCCGGCGACGGGGGGTCCACGGACGGTCAGGGTTCGGGCACCTCGGCGTCGGGCAAGGGTGACGAGGACAAGCCGGCACAGCTCCCCGAGCCGAAGCCTCAGCCGCGGGTTTACGTGATCCAGTGGGGTGACACCCTCACGGAGATCTCGGCGGAGACCGGAGTGCCGATCGGGACCCTGGTCGAGGAGAACCGGATCCAGGATCCGAATCTCATCTATGCCGGCGCTTCTCTGCTCATTCCGCCCACGGCGTGAGAGCAGGCCTGGGGCCCGGACAACGCTGACCTTCAGCGCTGTTCGGGCCTCTTGCTGTGTCCGGAAACGGTCAGACGGCGGGTCCTGCAAGCATCTGCTGCAGCGACCTCAGCCGCAGCAGCTCTTCCTGCATGCGGGTGACGTCGTCTGGCTCGTAGTCCTGGGGATAGTCGAGCTTGTACTCGCCGAGCAGCTCGATCTTCGCCTCGACGAGTCCGTTCAGATCAAAGCCGTCGACAATTGCCTGGGCAAACTGGAGAAGGCCTTTTTCGTAGGGCACGTCCGCACCCAATGCCCAGCAGAGTGCCTCGAAGCAGCTTTCGTCGTCGTCTACGGTGATACCGTGGGCGCTGATGACGCTATTGGCGGCTTCTTCGGCGGCATCCTTGATGGCGGCGCTTGCATCAGTCATCGCCTTCGCTCTCTTCTTCCTGCCGGACGTTGCGGGCAGGCGTCTGGATGTCGAGCCAGATCTGCATGGCCTCAAGGACTGTGGAGGCTTTATCCTGCTCATCGAGCTTGATAAGGGTCGTCCACCCAAGTTGTGTGAGCGTTTCGACGGTGTATTCGCCGTGGTTGAGCTCGAGAACCCGATACAGTCCTGATCCAGGGACTTCGTAAATGGTCTGACCGGCTCGATGGGTTTCACGCAGCCGCTCGTACTTGACTGGCAGCTGGGCTGCGCGGAGAGGGACGGTCATGGGCTACTCCTGTGGGTCGAGGCTCTCAAGAACAGACGATTCGGTAACGGTGGCCGCGCCGCGCACCGCGCGGCTGCGACCACCACGGAACGACCCCCGGGACCGGCGTGAGCCGGTCCACGGTCTTTCCACCGGTTCCCCCGGGACGCAAAAGACCCCGCCTCGGCCGAAGCCGGGCGGGGTCGATCGAACGCCAGAAGAAGTGTTGCGTCGCTCTCAGGCGGCGTCGGTGTCGGCCTCACCGGGATCCTCGGCAGCGTCGTGCTTGTCAAACAGGAAACCCCGGGCCTGGCCGCTGGCCATCATGTCTCCGAGGTGCGCCAGGAGCACCGCGCGCTGCGTGGTCCGGCGGTCCTCCAGCGGGTCGTAGTCGCGCAGGGCATCCAGGTTGACCACCCAGCCGTTCTCGCGTTCGACGGCTTCCTCAAGTTCGGAGCCAGCGGCGACGGTCATACCGGTGAAGTCGTGGTCGAACTCGGGTGTGACGTCGAGCCGCTGTGTCGGGTCGTCGATGTAAAGCGTGTCGCCGAACAGCAGCCCGCCGGAGCGGTCGAAGGCGGCGAGAAAGACGCGGTCGGCGCGGGAGGTGTTCTCGACGTGCACGGCGGCCACGGCGTCGTTGGCGAGAAAGTCCGTCTGGCTCAGACGGGCATAGGTGCGTGAGCGGGCTTCGTAGCACCACATGATCGACCGGGCCTCGTCGAATCCGCGGAACTCGTCGGAGGGGGGCTGCATATCGACCATCTGATGCTCCTTCACGGGCGTGATCACCTTAGTCCGGCGGGACATCACGATGTACGGAATCGCCGGGCTGTGGTTCCCATCCTTCCACAGGAGTGGAAAAGATTCCACTCAAATACCAAACGCCGGCACGAGGAAGACGTCCGCAGGGTGGTGGGACCCCGCGGCGGGATCAGTCTTGAGCGGAATCAGGGCTCTTGGGAGGGTCGTCGAGCTGCTCGCTCTTGCGCGCCAGTTCCACAATGGCCCGGATGCTGGCCAGTGCGCCGTCGCTGAGCCCGTGCACACGCAGGGCGATGGTGCGCTCCTGCGGGGTCAGCTCCTGCTCGGTGGCGCTGTCTGGCTCGTTCTCCTCCAGGAAGTAGGACAGGGGGACGTCGAAGGCGTCGGCCAGGGCTCGGAGGTGCTGCAGGCGGGGATTGTGGGCCTCCCCCTTGCGCAGTTGCTGCAGGTAGCTGAGCGACATCGAGGAGATGCCGCGCTGCTCCATTCTCTGGACGATTTCCTGCAGGGTGACGGGGCGACCGTGTGGTCCCGCCGTCTCCGCGAACAAGCGTTCTAGTCGCTGGGCGATGGTCACGGAGCTGGATCCTCCTCGTGATTTCAGACATGAAGTCATCGAGACGAACGGTGCACGCGACGACACCTTCATACTAGTGGAAGATCTTCCAATGCGGTGGCATCGGCACATTTCCGGTTGCGCCGGAGCAGCGGGCAGTCCTAGCCGGCCGTGGGCATGTACGCACTGGCTCCGAGCATCACGGCGGCCGCCAGGCCGGATCCGAGTGTGAGCTCGAGGCGTGTGTGGTGCTTTAGCTTCAGCCGGGCGAAGGCGACCACGGGCAGCAGGGTTGGGAGGGCGAGCAGCCACCAGGGCGAGAGCAGCATCGCCGCGAGGACGACGAGGGAGGTGAAGCAGAACGCGTGCATGGAGACTTTCGGTCCCAGGAGGGTCACTCCCCCGGCAAGGACGAGCCCGGCAACCATCGTCGGCAGGATCCACAGCAGCGTGGGCGGTGCGTCCAGCAGCACCGCCGTTGCCATGCCTCCAAGCACAGACGCCACGCAGACCAGGAAGACCCACCAGCGTTGATCGCGCCGGGTGACGTGTCGGTCGGTGAGCTGCTCGCGCCGCACCGCGACATGGATGGTTGCTGTCGGGATCACTGCGCAGAAAGAGCCGATCAGGATGCCCCATCGGAGACCAACCCATGTATGCGGGTGGCCTGTGACGCCGCAGAGGACGCAGATGAGGAATACGGACACAGCGGGCGCGAACACGTCACTGAGGATCCGGGCGGCCCGGGTCGCAGGATCGCCGGCCGCGGGGATGCGGATTTTCGTTCCGTTCCCGGTCATCGCCCGTCCGTCCCATTCATGGCACTCATCGCCACTCGGATCTCGTAGAGGCTCTGCACAGAGGCGGCCAGGGTTTCGTCGTCTTTCAGCTTGAGCGTGCGGAGCCGGCTCAGGGCGAGTGTGAACCACCCGAGGCTGGGAACGGCGTTCTCGCCGCTGAGATGGCGCACCAGCCCCGCCGACAGGTGCGGATCCTCGGGGTGCTGCCTGTGCAGGGGTTCCAGTGCGGGGTCGTGGTCCTCGCGGATGAGTCTGAGCGCGTCGTGGGTTTCGATGGTGAGCCTTGAGAGCGTCATCAGCTGATCGAACCCCTGCCTGTCTTCGGGAGGAAGCTTTACGTCGGGATGAAGAGTGGTGGTCGTTCGCCACAGAGGTACGACGACCTCGTGCGCGAGGCGGAGCGCGAGCCTCACCTGCGTTTCTGTGCTGATGCGGCGGATGACCCCTGTTGCGAGTCCCAGGAAGAAGAAGCTGACAACGGTGACGAGGAGTTGTGTCCTCAGTTCAGTTCCGCCGACGACCGGACTGCCAAAGAGGTCCAGGAGTGATGAGCCGATGAACAGGGCAGATCCGATGGCCCCCGTAAAGACGAATGCAACCGGAAGGCGGGCGGAGAAGGGTTGGTTCTTCTGCGTCATGGTCCGCCAACAGCCGACGGCAACTACGGCAGTTGCCGCGGCGAATGCAGAGAGGTACAGGAAGTTGTAGGAGATCAGCGCCCAGGCCTGGCCGCGGGCAAGGGCGGCGTCGATGTCGACCCGGTCGTAGATGGTGCCGTCGGCATGGACGGGGATGAACCACACCAGCACGGCCTCGCCCAGGGCGATGATCCCGGCGAAGAGGTAGATGAACCGGGTTGCACGTCGTGAAAGCGGAGTCGCGCGGAACGTGAGGATGAGCAGCGCCACGGATACCTGGGCGGTCAGGATGGCAAGGCGCTTGAGGAGGTCGACGGCAGGTCCGTCTAAGGGCGGCTCCACGCCACGGCAGACCGTGGCCACGAAGAGGGCGGCACAGGTGACCCTGAGAAGGTTAACCCGGCGTCGGCGTCCTTGATACAGGGCAGAGACGATGATGATCAGGCCCATGGTGATACCGACAATGATGATCTCAGTCATCAGATCTCATCGTCCTCGTTTGATCCGGACAGGAAGGCGAGGACCTCGCTGCGTTCTTCCGATGCCCGCCGCTTCCGGTGCAGAGCATCCATCAGCCGCATGCCGGTGGTCTCGGCGCGCTTCTCCACCGGATCGTCGAACATGCTGCGCAGATGGGTGCAGTCGGTGTCGGCCCGGACGTCGCCGTGCAGGATATGGGCGAACTCGTGGAGGATTGTCTGCTCAATGTTGAGGGGCGGGAGCTCAGGGTCGTAGAAGACGTGGGCCACTCGTCCGATCACAGTGGTGAGGCCGCTGACCTCATGATGGCGCATCTCATCCGGGATGGGCCGTATCACGATCTCGAGGCCGCAAGCTGAGGCGATGGCTTTCCCGAGTGCTTCGAGGCTCAACTCGTTCGGCCAGTCGAAGAGGTCGAGCTGAGCGGGCTTCGGGGTGCAGCTGGTGGGACCGACCTTGGCAGCGCCTTTGCGCATCAGTCGGGCGAACAGGGGGTGACGGGGCTGGCCGTTCCGAGGCGTATTGGCGGTCGCAGCGGATGGAATGAAGGCAGGCATCAGCGTTCCTCTAAATAGCGAGAAGAGCGGACACCGCCTGTCGTTTGTCAACGAAGGGGTACAAGTCCAGTAAAGTTCCGTGTCACAACTTTACAACCTGGGAGGGTAAGAAAAAAATGAGCGACATGGGGAGAACTGCCCTGGTGATCGGTGCAACCCGTGGGATCGGGGCGGCCACGGCTCGAGCCCTGCTCTCCGCCGGCTACCGGACGGCGGGTACGCATCGTACCGGGGGGACCGTGCCCGAGGGGGTGCTCCCCCTCGAGATGGATGTGCGTGACGGTAATTCGATCGCAGCTGGCGTCAAGGCTGCTGCCGCCGACCTGGGTGGTCTGGATGTGCTCGTCGTCGCAGCAGGGATCACCCGCGACAAGCTGCTCATGCGGATGAGCGAGGAGGACCTGAGCGAGGTCATGCAGGTCAATGCGATCGGGCCGATGCTGGCCTGCAAGGCGGCCCTGGGGCCGATGCTGCGGCAGCGCGGCGGATCGATCGTGCTGGTTTCATCCATGTCCGTGAAGTACGGCGTTGTCGGCCAGTGCAATTACACTGCATCCAAGGGGGCATTGGAAGCGTTTGCACGATCGATGGCCAGGGAGTACGCAGCCCGGAACATCCGGGTGAACGTTGTTGCTCCAGGCGCAACTGATACGGACATGATGGCTGATGTTGCTGAGGAGGCACGGATGGCAATGCTGGAAGGAATCCCGCTGGGTCGGTTCGGGACGGCAGATGAAGTCGCTTCGGCGATCGTTCACACCGCGGAGAATACCTACATGTCGGGGGCCACTGTGCAGGTCTCAGGCGGTATTTGATCATGCAGGTCCAGCTGGATGTAGGTTCCTGGGGCCTTTTCTGCGGAAGCGACGGCAAGCAGCTGGTTCTGGTGGACGATAAGCCCTGTGGTCCGGTCTCCGCTCGGAAGCCCACGCGTGCAATTCCCAGGCGTCTTCTACTTGATGAGAACCGCATCGCCCAAGTGATGCGCAGTGGCAATGTAATTACCGAGACAGTCCCCCATGCGGACGAGCAGTGGGCAGTTGAGGTACGGCCCGTCTTCTCTCCACGTACCTCCACGGCGATCGGTGTCCTCGCCGGCGTGGCCAAAGCGGCTGATCCGCTTCCGGAACCACCGCTGGTCGGTGGCTGGGAATGGGAGATCGAGCGTGACGCCGACGGTCAACCAACACTGCGCCGGCGCACGTACTGGGACCGGAACCTGTTTCGTATCTATGACGTCGACACAAGCGTCGCCCAGCAGCGCAGTGGCTATTGGGAAGCCGGGGAATGGGCGAGCGAGCTCATCGACCAGTCCGACCGGATGCGCGTGAACAGCCTCATCCGCGACGGCATCCAGGACGGGCTGATGGGCGTAACGGGCAAGGTCCGATGCCTGACCTACAACATCGTCACAGGTTACGGCACGGCTTCACAGGACCGTCGGCACATGCGCCTGGTCGGCGTGATTCCGCCGATCGAGCCCGATCACGACAAGATCTATCTGCAGGGCTTCAGTTACGAGGCCCCGGAGACTTTTCACGATATGGCCTTCGAGCAAGACGCCAATGCGGGGCGCGTGGACGACGTGCTTCGCGGAGTCATGGCCCTGGCCAAGGAACCGATGGCCGTCGTCGACTCTGCAACGCTGGATGTTCTTATGACGTCGCCATCGTGGCGTCGGGAAGACTTCGGGTATGTCGGCGGCCTTGGTGAATTTGCCATTGACGCTTCAGGTGAGTTGCACAGGTTCATCGCGGCTGCGGCGAGGGATACCGCTCGTTCTCAATCGATGGGTCTGGCGCTTCGCCGGGTCGACGGTTCCGTGCAGAATGTGCGCATCACCGCCACCGGAGTCAGGTCTGGGGCTGAAGGGCGGGATGCAGTCATCAGGCTCGACTTTTAGTCGAGTCCACCTGCCCCGCCGTTTCGCAACGGGTTTCGTGCACTGAACACCGCCACGGTACCGATGACGTCGACCTTCACTTGGTCGAAGCTTCGCCGCAGTGCAGCCTCAAGTCCTGCGGCGTCGTCTTCGCGGTTGTGAAAGATGCCCAGGCGGTTGTACAGGGCCATGAAGCCGCGGCCGATGAGGTTGTGGCTCACGCCACTGCCCAGGATGGTACTGCCGAACAGCACACCGTCAGCAGCGAGCCGCTCCCCTAGGTGTTTGAAAGCTACGCCCTTGTCCGCCCAGGAGCCGGGAACGCAGTGGAAGACGTAGTTCGCCGCGATGGAATCGAATTGGCCGAGAGCCTCGGGGATCGGTTCGAGGACGTTCGCGGTCACACCTCTGGTGCTTACGTGGGTGTGGGCGAGTCTGGACGCTGCGTGCTCCACGCTGTTTTCGTTGAGGTCCATGAGTGTGATCTCAGCAGATTCGGGGAGGTCGGCATTGGCGAGGTACCAACCAGTGCCGGGACCGACATCGAGATGGCGGGTGCCGATGCAACGGTTGTACTGGTCTAGCATGAGCTGGCTGGGGCATCGCCAGGCCAGCGAATTGGAGAACTTCACGACGAGCAGGTCGTAGAAGCCCAGCACCGGCTTGCTGTAGATACCTGCGCCGCGGCGCACTTCCTGGTCGTTCATGTGATCGGAGCCTATCGGTCGAGGTCGGCGAAGTGAGGGTGAGCAGGGTGGTTTCACGAAGGAGCAAGGACGGCTGTGCTGGGGTCCGTGTCCACTGGGTAGCTCTGAGATTGCATCCTAGTGGAAGTAGTTCCACTGGTGAAGTCGAGCCGGTGCGGCGTCAGCCGAAGACCAGCTCGCCGTAGCAAGCGGTCTGAAGGATGATGTCAAGGTCTTGGACGCAGCCGAATCCGAGCTGTTCGGACTCGATGGCGGCAGAGCAGCAGAGGTGGTACCCCTTCTGCTTGGCCTTTCGAAAGGCTTCCTTGATTTGGGCGGCCGACAGCTCGTAGTCCTTGGTCTTGGACTCGTCATCAGACTCTGGATCGTCAAGTGTGATGCTCACGTGCAAGCCGTCTTCTGTCAGCTTGCTCCCGTGGTACCAGGGAAGCGCGCCACCGAAGTAGAACTCTTCGACGTCCTGCAGGACTGAAGCTGCTGATTGGGTGAAGATACCGGTGTTGGTCATGTTTCCATTCCTTCGCGATTCCGTGCGATCAGGGCAAAATGACTTCGCGGGAGGCGAGGTCGGAGAGAACGGCCGGATCCGGGACCCGTGCATCGACGCTGTCCTCCTCACAGAGGGCATCGATCAAAGGGTGGCCTTCCAGCGCGCTGCGGGCTTCTGTGGGAGATGCGAAGACGACAGCTGTGCGGGGATGGAACTCCCGGTCGATGAGCACGTAGCCTAGTTCGCCGGGCTCGCGGCGCTGCATGCGCAGCAGGTCGAGATGCAACCGTGCCTGCGCTTCGACGGCGGCGACGTCGATACCAAGATCTGCTGAGAGTCGGTCGTCCACAGTCCTGGGCTTGTCGGACTCCGGGGTCTGCCTCGCGCGTTCAGTGTTGTCGTTGATCATGCTCATCCCCTCTCGTAGGTCTTGTGGAAGCCGACGACTTTGCTGGTGATTTTCCATGCAGCGACGATCCAGGATGATGCGGTCACGGTTCTACCTCTGGTCCGCGATCTAGTCGAGGGGGGTTCCTGTCCTCCACGGTCATCTGATCGATCGCAGCCAACCGTCTGGCGATGGTTTGTTCGAAGCCATAGCCGGTAGGACGGTAATACTGTGTGCCGCGGACGGCATCGGGTAGGTATTGCTGCAAGACAACTCCGTGTTCGAAGTCGTGAGGGTAGAAGTAGCCTTCTCCGTGCCCGAGGCCCTTCGCGCCCGGGTAGTGCGCGTCGCGCAGGTGCACCGGCACGCTCCCGGTCCGGCCGCGCCGGACGTCTTCCAGCGCTTGGTCGATGCCGCGGATGACGGCCGGCGACTTGGGGGCCGTGGCGATTGCGACAGTTGCCTGAGCGAGGTTGAGCCGCGCCTCGGGCATACCGATCAGCTGGACTGCCTGGGCGGCGGCCACTGCGATGCCCAGCACCGAGGGGTCGGCCATGCCGACGTCCTCGGAGGCGTGCACCACCAAGCGCCGTGCGATGAACCTCGGGTCCTCCCCCGCCTCGATCATCCGGGCCAGCCAGTGCAGGGCCGCATCCGGGTCGCTGCCTCTCATGCTCTTGATGAATGCGCTGACGACGTCGTAGTGCTGGTCGCCATCGCGGTCGTAACGCTGCAGCGCAGCGCCGGTGACCTGCTCCAGCACCTCGCGGTCGACGACGCTCTTGCCTGCGGCCTGCGCAGTTGCGACAGCGGTCTCCAGCCGGTTCAGCGCCTGGCGGACGTCGCCGCTGGACAGCCCTGCAATGATCTGCAGCGCGGGGTCGGCGAACCCGATCCCGGTGGCTGAGAGGACCGGGTCCTCCTCTAGGGCACGCGAGAGCAGGTTCACGACCTCGCCGTCCTCCACAGGGCGTAGGACCAGCAGGATTGAGCGCGAGACCAGTGCCGAGTTGACCGAGAAGCTCGGGTTCTCGGTGGTCGCGCCGATGAGCGAGATGACCCCGGCCTCCACGGCGGGCAGGAGGACGTCCTGCTGCGCCTTGGAGAAGCGGTGGATCTCGTCAATGAACACGAGCGTCTGGAGGTCGTCGTCGAGGGCCTTCTGGGCTCCGGCGAGCGTTTTGCGGACATCGGCTACGCCGGCGCTGGTCGCAGAGAGCTCGACGAAGCGGCGGCTGGTTTGGCGGGCGATCACCGAGGCGATGGTGGTCTTGCCGACGCCGGGCGGACCCCAGAGCAGGACCGAGGTCGCACCCTCGCCCTGGGCGAGCAGCTCGAGCGGCGAGCCGGGAAAGACCAGGTGCTCCTGGCCCACGATCTGGTCGAGGGAGGTGGGCCGCATGCGGGCGGCCAGGGGTTGGATGGCACTCATGGTCTACTCCTTGTTTGGTTCGAGGCGGGCGATCTCGGCCTCGACCCGGGCTTCTTCGCTCTGTGCCGCGGCGGTGCGCGCCCTGGCCTCGGCGAGCCGGGCACGCGCCTCGCGCAGCGCCTGCGCGTCCGACGTCCTCGACGGCGTGGATCGCTTCGAGCACCGGGGCGGCTGCGTACGAGGGCACCCGGACGCCGATCTGCAAGTAGAAGTCGTCAGCGTCAGATGCGTGACCGACGCTGGTCGGCCGGCCGAACGCTGTCGTGCACTCCTCGTTCTTGCGCGTGTGGATCCGGCCGGCGAAGATCTGGGCGGCGGTCACGCTGCAGTCCGCGACGGCGGCGTGGATGGCCCGGAGCACCGGCTCGACGAGCTGGGTGTCGGTGCGCTGCTGTGGATTGACGGTCGGCAGGAGTCCGGGGTCGAGGTGGCTGTCTTCGATGCGGGGGTGCATGGTTGCTCCTTTTGCGGCGGGGGTGGCCATCAGCTCTCGATGAGCGTGAACGGGCCGGAGTTGTGGACGAACAAGGCGATGATCGGCACGTACCGGGCGTCGCGGTGTACGCCGCCGGCGTCGGTCCAGCCGCCTTGGGCGTCGAGCGTCCAGCGGTCGCCCGTTGCGTCGAAGTACTCTCCCGGCTCGGCCGGGAGCCGATGCTGTTTCACCATCCGGCGGAGCTTGCGGTCAATGGCGGCGCGTTTCCTGGCCGGCATGGGCGCGCCTGTAGTCCGTTCAGGGGGATAGGCGTCCCCGGGCAGCAGGTTCTGCTGCCTGAAGCGGCGCGGGAACAGTGGCATGGCGGTCCTTTCAATTGACGGTGCTGCGCTCAGGCGGAGACGGCGTCCTCCCGCTCCTTGTGCCGGGCGAGCACCCGGTAGACGGTGCGGTCGGTGACCTCGGCCATGTCGGCGATGGTCCGGGGGTCGATCCCCCTGCCGGCCATCGCGACGATGAGGGTGTCGCGTTCCTGCTTTTGCGCCTGGGCGGCGCTACGGTGTGCCACCGGTGAAGTCTTGATAAGGCGGTCGCGTTCGGCGGTGCTGAGTCCGCCCCAGATGCCGAAGCGCTCGTCGGCGCTCAACGCGTAATCCAGGCACTGTGCGCGCGCCCCGCACTGGGCACAGACCTTCTTGGCGTCGGTGGTGTTGCCGCCCTTCTCCGGGAAGAACGCGTCGGGGTCTGTTTCTGCGCACAGGGCATCCCTGCGCCATTTCTCGTCGGGGTCCTCGCCGCTCATGACGGTGCGGCCGGGAGGCGTGTGTTCTGCTGTGCGTGCACCGTGGCTCCTCCTCGAAGTTGTCGTGCGTGTGTCGGTACTTCGTTCTTGGGGTGTGCGGGCACAGAGCCCCGGAGGATCCCATTCCTCCGGGGCTCTGTGCGCGAGGCTTCCGTCCTGTACTCCGGGGCGGCTGCGCCGCGCGCTGCTCCCGCTGTTCCTTTTAGTCACTGAAAAGGTGCGCGAAGTGTTCGTCGCTGAGGTCAATCTCGACACGCTGGCCCCCACGAGAGACCGTGAAGACGCAGCCTTCGTCAGCACTGGGCTGCCATGGTCCGCGATGGAAGACCTCCCGCCAGACCTTGCTGGCGGCCTCAGCGGGCGATGCAGCATCCTGGTCGATCGTCCATCCGACGAGGTACTCCTCGCTGCCGGTGCCCTCAAACGGGTCGAGCTGATCCTGGGGGAAGACCTGGTCGAGCGCACGCTCGAAGTCTTCCCGGGTGGTGTCGCCGCCGGACACAGCTCCGCGGACGAGGTCGGCAAGGCTGTCGATGTGCAGGCTCATGGGGTTGCTCCCTGGGTTTTGGTTCGGGTGGGGTCTGCTGCGACCAGCGCGGCGATGAGCTCGAGGTCGTCTCCGCTGTCGGGGTCGATGAGGGTCCCGGCGGATCCGATGTCGGCCAGCGGCTGCTCGTGCGTCTTGCCTGCCGTGTCCCGGTAGACGAGCGTCACGCCGGACAGGTCCACGGCCGTGGTGCTTACCGGGGAGGACCCGGAGGCCTCGAACGCCGGCCGGATCGCCTCGATGAGCGCGATGAGGTGCTGTACCTCTGCTTTCCGTTCGAGCAGCGCCTTGCGCTGGAGTGCGCGCTGCTCGAACCGGGCCAGGTGCGCGTCGCAGCAGGTGTCGGTCTTGTCGGGCTCGTCCTTGGGATAGGACAGCAGGTAGTGGTCCGTCTCGACGGATTTGTCGACGAGCGTGTCGAGCAGGATGTCGGCCTGCCGGGCGGTGATGCTGAGGCCGAGGCGCTGCCGTGCCGCTGCCATCAGGACGCCGCCTTCCGGTCCTCCGGGACGATGCCCTTGGTGCACAGCCGGACGAGGGCGGTGAGCATGTCCTGGCGGTGCCCGCCCCAGTGGACGGTGCGGCCGGAGGCCAGCTTGACGACGATCACGGGTGCCTGGGCGTATCCGAGGTCTTCGGTGATGTGGCGGTGGTTTTCATCGCCCTGCTCGATGTCGATTTTGGTGTACTGCATCGCGGGCTGCTGCCGATCGAACAGGCTCTTGGCCTTGTCGCAGTTGGGGCACTCCGCCGGCCCGTAGATGGTGATTTTCGGCGCGGTGTGGGCGGTCCGGGGCAGGTCGCCGATCGTGGTGGGGGTCATGGGACTTGGTTTCCTTCTCTCCCCTGCTGGGGTCGTTGTGGTGTGGAGGCCCTGGCTCTCAGACGTCGGGCTCCAGGTCGAACAGTCCGGGCTGGGCCACACGCTCGCGCAGCTGCCGGGCGGGTTCCTCGCCGAGGCGCTCGACGGCCTTGTCCAGGTCGCGGTAGGCCTCGGACTCGCCGAGTCCACCCATGGCCTCGATCTGGAAGTACAGCTCGGCGAGCTCCCGCTCGCTCAGGCGGTGGCCGAGCACTTCGGGGGCAGCGAGGTCGGTGTACGAGGCGCTGTAGCCCAGCTCCCAGTCGGACTCGGTCTGCTGCTCGGCTGTAAAGGCTACGAGGATGCCGTGGTCGGGCACGAGCGCGCCGACGAGCAGGTCCGCCAGCTGGTCCGGTGTCGGGCTCCACGGCTGCGCCTGGTGGAGGACTGCGCGGACCTTGGTCCGCAGCACCGAGTCGGCGTACAGCCCGGGCTTCCCGCACGGGCAGGTGCCCGCGAGGGGGCCGCGATGGATGGGCACCCAGAGCCCGTGGTCGTGCTCGAGGTGCTGGTCGGCGTCGTGCCGGGCGATGGCTGCTGGTGTCGACATGACCGTGCTGTGCTGCCAGCTGCACCCGATGCACGCCATGCCGTCTGCGCGCTGCTGGCCGTAGACGTAGACCTCGTGCTTGCCGGGGTGCTTGGCGCGCTTGCCGTCCGGCGTCGCGTCGACCCACCAGTCGGGCAGGGGCGCGTTCACGGCTCCACGTCCTTGGCTGTGCTGTGCATCTCGGCGAGATGGGCGATGGTGCGCCGGCGGAGCCCGTCGTAAAGCGCCCAGAAGGCGTCGTCGCGCGCGGCGAGCTCGTGTATCCAGCTGTTGATCTGTCCGTCTGGGAGCGCTGCGATCTCCGCCGCCTGCTCCGGATCGAGGCCGTGGGCCTCCGGGGCCTCCCGCAGCTCGGTGCGCAGTGACTCTGCGTCGAGCGCGATTCCGGTTGCGGGCCCTCGGTTGTTGTCGGTCATGGGTGGTCTCCTCGGTGTCGCTGCTGGTCGCGGATCGCCTGTCGCTCCCGCTCGCGGCGGGTGCCCTTGCGGGGCTTGGGGGTGTGCCGCTGCGTCGCACTGGACTTGCGGAGTTCCCGCATCCAGTGCGCCTGTTCGGGATTCGCCGATGGCCGGAAGCCCTCGGTGGAGTAGTGCTGCCTGCGCTTTCGGCTCATGGGTTCTTCTCCTTCGCCATGCGGGCGATGTGACGGGCGCAGCCAGCCGCCCACGTGCGGGCATCGGCGGTCTGCGCGTCGGCCACCGCCTTCGCGGCGCGGTCGGCGTCGATGGGCAGCCGATGCCTGATGAGCAGCGCCAGGGTGACGTCGAGCATCACGGTGCGCTCGTGGTCGCTCAGCTCCGTCTGCTCGGAGTGCTCGTGCACCCCACGGCGTTCGTGCAGGGCACGGTCCGCCCGCGAATCGAGCAGGGTCTGCTCGATCTCAGGGACGAGCTCTTCTGCGGTGGTCATGGTGGTCTGGGGCGTCATGCGGTTCTTTCCGCCGGGCCGCTTGGCCCGGGATCGAGGAGCCCCGTCGCGCCGCCGTCCCACAGGGACCCGGCCGCGGCGAGGCTGCGGTCGTGTGGTCTGGGTCAGTCCTTCGAGTCGTCGCGGAACTGGAGGTACTCCCGCAGGGTCGGCGCGTCCGCGCCGGGAAGCGAGATCCGGTCGAGGGCTCCGTACAGGTCCTCGTCTCCGATCAGCTCGCCCTCGTGGGCGACGACGGCTTGCGCCAGGCGGACCAGCAGGACCTTCATCTCCTCGGCGCGCTCCTCGTCGGCGGTCCGCAGGCGCTTGATGTCGATGAGGCGCTTCTCGCAGAGGCTCTTGAGGTAGAGCGCGCCCTTGCGCCACTCGAGGAACTCGATCAGCTGTGTGCTGTGATCCAGCGGGGACAGCCGCCAGATCTCGGCGTCGTCCTGGCGGAATGAGAGCTGCTGGTCGATGCTTGAGGCGGTTGTCTTCAGCCAGTGCTCGGTCTGGTTGAGGCCGGCCGGCGTGGTGGTGACCTCGGCCCAGACTGCGTCATCGCGCAGGCAGCTGCGCATCACGGCGTCGAGCGGGTCCTGCAGGCGTGGAGGTGCGGGGCGGGCGGTGGTCGTCATGGTCATGGCGGATGTCCTTGTCGGTCGTTTCGTTGATGGTCTGCGGAGCGTCGGCCCCGACAGCGCGCCCGTGGCGCTGGTTGTGGAATTAGGGCTCAGTCCCTGGTGCCGAAGCGCAGGTCGGGCCAGATGGGCTCGACCGAGACGCCCAGCAGCTGGATACGGGGGTCGCGGTCCTTGGCGCGTTTCCAGGCGCGGCGAACGGCCGCGGCCTTGTTCCGGGCCTTCTTTTGGTCGTCGAACGGCCCAATCAGGCGCGAGTAGGTCTGGGGGCTGGCGGACTTCAGGCTCTCGGCCTGCATCATCACCACGACGCCGTAGCCGTTGGCCTCCTCGGCCACCAGGTCCTCCCAGGAATCGTAGGTGCGTTCGGTCTGCGTGCTGTACGCCTTCATGGCGAGACCTCCTGGTCGTCGTGACGGATGTCGATGGGCCGCTCCCAGAGCGGCATCCCGTCCTCGCCGGTCTCGGCCGAGAACTCGAGGCGGACCTCCTGGACCTCCGGCTGGTCTATGTGTGCGCCGAAGTCCGACCAGCCCGCAGGCGGGAGCCGGTAGATGGGCTGCTCAGCCATGGGACTCGCTCCTTCTCGTTGTGGTGTCGTGGCAATGAGGGGGACCGGGCCGGGACCCGACCCCCGACATCACTGCCCCGGCACCCGGGTCGGCCCTGCCGACCCCGACGCTGTGCCCTCCGGTGACCAGCACCCGCAGGGTGCTGGTCACCGGTCGGTCATGAACCAGCTGCGATGCGTTCCGTCCCGGTCATCCTGGTCTCAGCCATGGGGCTGTTCTCCTGCGTTTCCGGGTTGGGTCTGCCGACGTTCGGCGGCCCAGGGGAGGCGGGAGTCCTGGTCAGCGGAGCACCAGAGCCCGCCAAGCGAGGCGCTGCGGTGGGTGTGGGGCAGGTGGTCCTCCCGGTCTCCGCACAGCCCGACGGGCAGACCGGCCGGGTCTCCAGTCAGCTCGGCGAAGCGCAGGCGGTACTCGAGCTCGGCAGCATCCGGCCTCCAGGCCTGGATCTCGATCCCGAAGGGCTGACCTGGAACCTCCCAGTCCCCCGTCGGCTCGCCCAGCAACGCCGCGCGCTCGTCGAGCAGGATCCGCGAGTCGGCGTGCTTCACCTCGGCGGGCATGGCGGGGTCGATGCTGAACTTCTGGGCGATGGCGACCATGACACCGTCCTCGACGGCCCGGTACTCCGGCATGTGAAGCTTCAGCGGGCGGACCATGTCGCCCACGTATGCCTCTGTCGCGTCGTGCAGCAACGCCCAGAGCGCATGCTCCGGGGCGACGAGTCGCGAGAGGAGTACGCAGTGCTCGGCGACGGACATGAACCGGCGGACGTGGCCGTTGTAGCGGCACTGCATGGACAGCGCGTGTGCGATGTCCACGTCCTCGGGCCGGGGTCCAGCGGGTAGAACCGGCGACCCGTGTAGGTCTGCATCCAGTTGCCGCGCGGGACTACGGTCGTGGCGGGCCGGGCTCCGGCTGTGGCCATCCCTGCTCCGTGATGGCGAGTGACGCTCCTTGTCCCCCGGGCGGGGTCGAAGCTGGCCGGCAGCTCGCGGTCGAAGAGCTCCTCGAGCAGCGCGACGTCGGGGTCGACGGGTTCGTGCTCTGCGCTCTGGAGCCAGAGCACGCCGTAGCGTTCCCCGGTCTCGCGCAGCACGACGTCGTGCAGGCCGTCGTCGGTGTTGTCGATCGTGTAGTCCGTGTTCGGCCCGAGGGCCGGTGCGCGCAGCGGCTTCGTTCCGGGCCGCACCTGCATGGCTTCCCTGGCCTCGGCGGTGAAGCGCACGCGCGCTCCGTCGGGCCAGGCCTGGTGCTTCGGGTCATTCATGGATCAGTCCTCCTCGGGCCGGGTGGCACTGGGGTCGGGGTGGTGCGCCGCGGAGCGCCGGCGTGTGGCTGGCGCTCCGCGGCGTCGGAATGGGTTGCTCAGACCCGTTCGGAGACCCACAGGTCGTTGAGGTCGTCCTGGATCTCCTCCTCGAGGGCGACGAGGATCGCCTCCTCGCCGGACACAGCCGAGATGAGGTCGTCCTGGACCTGCTGCTTCTCTGCCAGGACTCCGGGCATCCGCTCGTCCTGAGTGCCCTTGGTGATAATCCGGTGGATCACCACGGGCTTGGTCTGCCCCGTGCGGTAGAGACGGCCGTTGGTCTGCAGGTAGTGCTCGAGCGAGAACGGCAGCGTGTACCAGATCATCGTCGAGCCGCCGTCCTGCAGGTTCAGGCCATGGCCGGCCGCCGCGGGGTGCAGCAGCATCACCTGGATCTGCTTGGCGTTCCACCGGCGGACCATCTCCCGCGAGCCGTCAAAGACCTGCGCGTCGATGCCCGCCTTCTTGAAGCGCGCCATCAGCTGCTCCAGGTCAGAGCGGAAGTGGTACGCGACCAGCACGGGGTCTCCCCCGCTGTTGCGCACCAGGTACTCGGCCATTTCGAGCTTCTTGTCGTGGATAACCTCGTACTGGCCCTTGGTCGCCGGGTCCTCCGGGTCGGCCGTGTAGAGCGTCCCCGAGGCGAACTGCATCAGTTTGCTGGTGAGGACCGCCTGGTTCTCGGCGACGATCGACTCAACGCTCTGGGTGAGCTTGCCGTCCTCGTCCTGGTAGGTCTTCACGACGTCGAGCACGAGGTCGCGCCTGAACTCCTTGTAGGCCTGCATGAGGTCCGGCGGGAGGGTGACGTTGGCGTCCTGGATCGTCAGGCCCGGCAGGTTGAGGTTGGTGTTCTGCGCGCTCATCACCAGGTGCCTGATGGCCTCATGGATCTCGGCCTCGGCGTTCGGGGTCGGGATCCACTTCGCCGGGGTGGTGGTGCCAGGCACCATCTTCGGGATGAACCACCGGTTGCGGAACTCCGTGATGGTCCGGCCCAGGGCCTCGCCTTGGTCGAGCAGGTAGATCTGGCTCCACAGGTCGTGCAGCCCGTTCGGGCTCGGCGTGCCGGTCAGCTCGATGAGCCGCGTGATGGCCGGGCGGACCGCCTTCAAGGCCTTGAACCGGGCGCTGCTGTGGGACTTGAAGCCCTGCGACTCGTCGATGATCACCGTCTGAAACGGCCAGATGAGGGTGTCCTGTCCGTTGATGGACTGGATCGGCATCTGGTCGACCAGGCCGTAGCGGCACTGCGCGCAGCCGTCGCCGCCGCAGCTGCGACAGTCGTGGCTCTCACGCTCCAGCGCGCCGCGGGTGACGAGCTCGCTGATCGCCTCCTTGACCGCGGTCTTGGTGGGGGCTTTGTTTCCGGACTGCCCGGCAGCCAGCTGCAGGAAGTGTCCGATCAGCTGCTCCTGGGCCATTGGTCCGATCGTCTCGATGAGCCCGCGCAGCCGCACGGCCTCCGGTGAGATCCCGGCGGCGATGGCATCGCCGGTGGGGTCGCCGGTCAGCTGGAGCAGACGCGCACCCTGGGAGGGCTGGGTCAGCAACTCCTGGTTGACGAAGTACATCGTCGGCGGGTCGGAGAAGACTTCCCGGAAGCGTTCCAGTCGCTTCTCCTTGGGCAGCTTCCGGTCGTTCTCGTTGACGATGAGCGACTTGGTTCGGATCGGGAATCCCCATTTGTCGATCTCGTCTAGCCAGGTCGAGCGAGCGATCGCGATCGGTGCGACGACGAGGATGTGGCCCATCGGCCGGACTGTCTGCAGGACGCTGAGGGTCGAAAGCGTCTTCCCGGCTCCGACACCAAGCCAGGCTCCGGCGAAGGGGCGGCTGACGAGGAAGTCGTGGATCTGTTGCTGGTAGGGCTTGAGCACGATGGGCGCGGGTGACGGCTGCGGTGGTGCGATGGTCGTGGTCATGGTGTGCGGCCTCCTCTCGTGGGTTGTCGGTAGTCGGGATCAGGCATGGAATGCCTCGCGGATAAGGCCCAGGCGGACCTCGGCGTCATCGGCCCGGCGTGTCTGGGCGGCGAGCTCTGCCTCCAGCCCGACGATCCTGCGCTGCAGGGCGGTGACACGCGTGTCCTCACCCAGCGCGGTGCGTACGCGCTCAAGCACCGCTTCGGCAGAGGCATCCCCGACGGCCGAATCGGGTATGGGCGTCGCAAACGGCAAATCTTCCTTGGCCTCGGCGGTCATGTCGTCCTCTGCTTCCTGCCCGGGCTCGGGCGCGATCATCAGGTGTCCCCGGCGGCGGGTGGGCCGGGCCGTCGCGGGCTCCGGCTGGTCTTGTTCCGGTGTATCGGGCTGCGCGGGCGCGTCGACGGGCACGGCCTGGAAGGCCGGCTCCCCGGCCCCGTCGAACGAGACCTCGATGAGCTGGTCCGCAGGCAGGCCCTCGGGCTGGGCGTCGAACCAGCGGGAGAAGGCGGCTGGGTGCTCCACGAAGGCCACCGCGACGGTCATCTGCAGTTTCCCGCGTGGCCTGCGGTCTGCGGCGGATACTGCATGATCGGCCCGGTGCCCGCCGAGCAGCCGTTTCATGTCGGCACGGGCGTTCTGCGCCGTGCGGTTGGGTGAGGTCATGTTGCGCGGCACTGAGACGGATCCGCCGGCATTGTTGCGCAGGATGGCGTGGCCCCGGGACGAGACACGCCCAACGCAGCCGGCCCGCATCGCTTCGAGCACGAGCTCCGTGGCCTCGCGATCGAAGGTGCCCAGGTCGGCCCGGGTGAGCTGGCGGAAGGCCGAGGTGGCCTGGCCGTTGCCCTTGGTGACGCGGCCGCTCATCGGGCGGCCTCCGGGGTTCCGGCGTCACCGCGGGCGATCATCGTCCGGGTGCTTTCCGCGGCCAGGAGGTTGAACACCACGGCAGCCGCGTGGTCCTCATCGTCTTCGCCGCACATCCACTGCATGAAGTGGCGGAAGGCGCTGGCGCGGAACTCCTCCATCTCTGCGGCAGTGCTGGCCTGCTCCCAGTCGTGCGAGTCGTACTTGCGCGCTCCACGCTCCACGAGCGCGGCCGTCCTGGTGAGCAGCTGGTCCTGGTAGGGCACCTGAAGCGGTACGAGCAGGTCGAAGCGGGGCTGGCCTGTCTTCACCTCGCGCTGCATGCCGGAGGCGGTGACCCTGCGTGATCCCGAGTCTTTCGTTTCGTAGTCGCGGGCGGCTGTCTCCGGGCCCGCGGCCGTGGCTGTTGCGGTCATGATGCTGCTTTCTGCTGGCTCTCGATCCGGCGGTAACCGAGCACGTGGGTGATGAAGGCGTCGACGGCCTGCTCGTCATCCACGACGTGGATCTCGGCACCGAAACGGCGCATCTTGGCGTGCATGACGCGCTGGCGCTTCTCGAGGTCTCCGCCGGGTCGCTTGACCTCGACGAAGACCGTGCCGGTGGGCGTGAGGACGATTCGGTCGGGGACGCCCCCGCGGGCCGGGGACACGAACTTCAGGCAGAACAGACCGTGCCGGCGGCACTGCGTGAGCAGGTACTGCTCGACCGCCTTCTCCCGCTGGTTCTTCTTCCTCGGCATGGGGGCTCAGTCCTCGTCGGTCCCGGCAGCGTCGGAGGCGTCGCCGTCAAGGAAGTGCCCGAAGCCGACGATGTCCTCGTCGTCGATGTAGGCAGCGATGGCGTCCGGGTCGTAGACGAAGCTCGGGTCGTCAGGGTCGACTACGACCCAGCGCTTGGCTGCATTGCGGTAGTTGGAGAAGCCGTCGATGTCGGCGACGGTCACCAGGCCCTGGTGGGCGAGCTCCTTGAGCCGGGTACGGATGCCGGAGTCCGAGGAGCGCGGCACCTCGCCGAGGCTGGTGACGACGCGGTCGTGGCAAGCGGCGATGAGCTCGTCGTGGGTGAGCGGGCCCTTCTCGCGGACGATGTCGAGCACGATGGGACGGACGCGGGATGCGCCGAGCGCGGCCTTCACGGCGGCGGCGTAGGAGGTCTCCGGGTCAGTGGAGCGGACAGGGAGTGTTGACTGGGACATGATGGCCTCTCGTGGTCGTGTCGTGTCGAGTCTGAATTGCCTTTCGTACTCAATTATGACTCGAAGTGAATGATCTGTGCGGAACCATTCGCAATGGTGCACAGGGTTGAACAAGGGGGCCGCGGCGTGCGCGGCCCCCTTGTGCGGGCTGTGGTGGATCGGCTCAGGCGGCCTCGTTCATCCAGTTCTTGGTGAACGTCTCCTCGAGCATCCGGACGTAGGTGTCCAGGTCCAGCGAGGCGATGAGCCGCTCGATCCGGTCGGCCGGCAGCTGGTGCAGGTCGTCGTTGACGACGACCATCGACCAGGTTGGGTCGATGGCGTTAATGCGCCGCACCACGACGTCCTGGTCGTCCGGGAGCACGGCGAGCCCGTCCGACATGCTGGCCTCGGCGCGGGAGCGGGCCCAGCCGTGATGGCGCAGCACCTCCAGCGCGACCGGGTCGCGCTTGGTCCGGCCGATGTCCTCCTCGCGGCGCTTGGCCTGGCTGGCCGCGGTGACCTTCCAGGCACCGGCGTTGAGCAGGCTCCGGGCGTTCTTAGTGCCCTCGCGGACGATGAACACCCGGTTGACCATCTGCAGCACCTGCGGGTCGCGGACGTTGGTCACGTGACCCTGCTCGCTGTACTTCACACCCACGGCGGGGTCGATGGGTGCAGCCGAGAAGGGGTAGGTGATCGAGCCGCGGGAGGCCGCGATGACGTTCTGGAACAACAGGAGCGACCGGATCGGGTCGTCCTCCAGGACCGCCTCCTCGATCACCTTCCGGCCCAGCATCAGGTCGAAGGGCTCCGCGATCGCCGACTCTCCCCTGCTCGCCACCGTCTGCAGGTAGCGGGCCAGGGCGAAGTCGATCACGGCCGGGTGGGCCAGCGACTTCGTCGGAGTCGGGCCCGCGTGGCAGGCCAGCGTGCCGCCACCGGCGGCGATGATCGGACTGTCTGCCACGGACCGCCCCGGCTCCGGGGCCTCCAGCTCCAGGCGGTTGTTCGAGTCCTTGCTGATGAGGAACATCAGCTCAGGTTCGATGTCGACGCCGATGGCCTCCTGCTGCTCGGCGAGCACCCGGTTGTTGGTCGCTTCGTCGAATCCGTTCTCGCCGCCGACGACCGAGTAGAGGCCGTCGGTGTTGGTGGAGATGATCCGCGCCCCGGCCAGGGTCTGGGCCTGTCCGATCCGCCAGCTGAACAGCTGGCCAAGGATGCGCATCGAGATGATGCGGTTGTTCATCCGGATCGGCGTCCGGTGACTTGCGTCGCCTGCGCCCGAGGCCGAGTTGAGGATCAGCTTCGTGCCGTTGCGCAGCACGCCGAGCCCGGCGATCTGAGCCTTCAGCCGCGCAGCTTCAGGGCTGTCGCCCGGAAGCTGCGCCAGCTGCTTCTTCAGCCCCTTAATCTCCTGGCCGTAGCGCTCCTTGTCGAAGAAGATCTTCGCGTAGCGGTCCTCACCCAGCTCGGGGTTCCAGAACGCCCGCATGTTGCGCAGCAGGTTCGGGTAGTAGCTGGTGAAGTCCTCGTGGATCACCAGGCCAGCCGAGGTGCGTGCGAACTTCGGGTGCAGCTTGTCGGAGCCGTCTTCCTTGGCGATGAACAGCTCCGGCTTCTTCTTGGCCGGCTCATCGCGGTAGGCGGCATTGGTGGCCGTGCTGTTGGCGAGTACCACCTTGCCTTCCAGGACACCGCCGTCGGGCAGGACGACGTTCAGTGCCTCCGCCTCGGGCCGCTGGGTGGTCAACAAGTCCGCCGGGTCAGGCACCTGGGCCTGGGCGCGGGCGAGCTGCCCGGCCTGGTCAGGGTCGTCCTTCTTCGGCTTGCGGTACTTGACCTTCTCCGGGTCCGAACCCAGCAGGACCAGCCGCTTGTCGACGAAGGTGCCGTCGGGCAGGCGGAGCATGGCGTGCTGACGCTTGGCCTCGGCCACGAAGTCCTTTGCGTCCGGGAAGGTCTGCGCTGCCCGGATGAGCATCATGGTCTGATCGTTGTGCTCGACCTTCTCGGCGTTGAAGACCGACAGGTCGGCTTCGGCCCCGTGGATGCCGCCGGTGGAGAACGTAGCGAAGCAGGACGACGGCGAGGCGTCCGCCCGGAAATACGGCACGTTGTTCGGGGTCTTGGGCACATCGCGCAGAGACCTGGCCGGAAGGCTGAACTTGTCGCGGTACTCCTCGGAGTCGTTGAAGTTCTGCCCCTCGATCGAGCGGTAATACGCCACGACCTGCAGGAACTGCCGGTGGGCCTCGCGCTGGGCTGCAGTCACTTCGGAGTGGGTGGCCGGGTCGGGCGCGACGTTCTCCTCGAAGAAGCGCACGCACTCGTCGAGCACGTTGACCGGCTCGATCCCGCGTTCTTTAGCGACCTCGGGGTGCGGATATACGAAAGACACCGCCTCGATGTCATCCAGTGAGGCGTAGGGTGCGAGGATGCGGCCCACGAACTTTGCCGATGAGGAGTCGACTGCCAGCCGGTCCTTGCGCACCGCACCGTTCTTGGTGAACACCGTTTCGGTGAACTGGGCGAGCAGAGCGGCCTTGAGATCGAAGTTGCTCGCGTACGCCGGGTGCCGGAACAGCTGGGCCAGACCAAGGCAGTCCGAGACGTTGTAGGCCAGCAGCTCATAGAGGTCCTCTACCGCCTCGATGCTCGTGTCATGGCTGAGCTTCTCGGATTCCTTGATCTGGCGACCGAGCATCCCGAGCAGGCGCTTGAGGCTGACCTTGGACTGCAGTTCGTTCAGCCGGGCCACGTCCAGGTGCCGGCCCGAGTGAAGCATGGCGCGGCGGATCTTCGCAGCCGCCCCGTCCCAGCCGAGGTAGCCAGGCATGTACTCGATGTGCTGGGACGAGAAGAGCTGGTCGTTGTGGTCGCGCAGAGTACGGGCCGTGGTCGGCTGAAACGGCCGACCGCTGCCCGGGGCCGGAAACGCCTCGTTGAGGTAGAGCGCGACCATGGTCGTGTCATAGTTCATTGAGTTGTAGCCAGCAAGGAACGGATGCAGTGCCGGGTCGTACTCGGGGTCTGTGTCGCAGACCGGACGCAGCGCCGCGGGGTACCCGCCTGGGTCGGAGTGGTTGCACACCTGGTCGGCGTTCGAGAGGCCCATCAGTTCGGCGAGCCGGAGGCTGCCCCGTTCGCCGCCGAGGTTCCAAAGCTGGACGCTGACCGCGGGCAGCCCCGGGTTGGAGCGGATCACGGTGTCGTAGAGGGCCTGGGGGTCGACGGAGGCGACCAGCGCCGGGTCGTCGGCCAGGAAGAAGATCTCCAGGTCGTGGACGGCGCGGCCCGGCCGCGGGGTGTAGGCGCACAGCGTGAAGACGTTCGACAGCGATTCGATGTCGTAGAACGTGAAGAGCGCGGTCTCAGCTGTGACGGGGGTGCGCTGGGTGGTCATGGGTCTGGCCTTTCGGTCGTCACCGGCCGTCACGGCCGGGGTATGCAGTTATCTGGTCGGGGTGCCGGGCGCTGCCGCGTATGGCCTTAGGCGGCGCTTCTTCCTTGTGACGGGCGCGGGGACCGGCCGGGCACCGCGGGCCCATCGACCGCCCACCAGGGAGTAGCCGAAGTGCTCACGCTGTCCGATGCAGTCGGCGCATTCCTTTCCGGGTGAGACTCCCTCTCCTGCACATCCGTCTTTCCAGTCCGGTTCGTTCGGGTGCGGCTGCGTCATGTCCTGTTTTCCGTTCTTGTCTTCAGTCGATCGGGTTGTGTGGAGAGCGGCGGCGCGGGGCGTCCATCCGGCTGGAGGCCTCAGCCACGAGCCGCCGCTTCTCCTCCGGGTCGGCACTGATCTGCGAGCGGACGATCAGGTTGGTGATCCGCTGTTCGCGGGCGACGTCGGCCAGCGCGGTGCTCGCCCTGCCCTGTTGCTTGGCGAGGTCGGTCACCGCCCGGGCGAGCTCGGTGATGGCCCTGGCGATTGTGGGCATGGTCGGATCAGTCCTCTCCTGTGGTGTCCTCGTCGTCGGAGTCCACCTGGGCGGCGGGACCGGTATGCCGGAGCAGGCCGCGGTAGTTGGCCTGAAGGACCGGCTGCGACTTCTTTTTCGGGTCCGAGCCGCTGTAGTGCGGGTTCATCCACTTCTTCAGCTCGTACTCGGCGATGGTCGTCTCGGGGGTGGCCATCATCTGGCCGGGGCGGATCTTCTTGTTCTTGTCCGGGCAGTGCCACAGCGGGTCAGGCCGCACGATCGCAACCAGGTCCGTGATGAACTGCTTGTTGCTCACCGGCGACCCCGAGGGCGAGACGTCTGCGAACCAGGCCTTGTAGAGGTCATAGGTGAAGGTGAAAGGCACCAGGTCCCACACCAGCCGCTCGCGGAACTCTTCCCAGAAGGCGCGCACGGGGTCGTTGGCCTCCTTGTACTCGGCCAGGACGTCCTTGGTCGCCACCGGCTCGGAGAGCTGGTAGTAGTTGCCCGGGTCGGCTGCGCCGGCGCGGTTGAGCACGTACCAGAGGGCGTACTCCAGGACCTCGCGGCGCTGGAGGTAGTCGTCCTTGATGTACTTGCGCTCCATGCCGGTGAAGCTCTTGTTGAACGGTACGAACAGCTGCCGGCGGTAGAAGCTTTCGGACTTGTCCTTCACGCGTGGGAACTCGTTGAGACACTGGACCATGAAGCCGAAGAACTGGTAGGCGATCGGCATCCGGTACTTCCGGTTGATCTGGATGACGTCGTTGGTGACGATCGCCTTCAGGTTGGCCGCTTTGTCGATGAAGGTGCCCACGTCGTTCTCGTCGACGATGATCGCGTTGGCGCGCACGAGCGGCTCGAGCGCGAAGTCCTTGCCGAAGTCGCTCAGCGGGATCGAGGTGTGCGAGCGTGGCCCGCACAGGTTGCGCATGAGCGAGCACAGCGTGCCCTTGCCGTTGTTGCCCTGTTCTGAATAGAACCAGGCAGTCTTGCCCCAGCTGACGTGCGGCCGGATGATCGCGCCGATGACCTCCCAGAGCAGCTCGGGGATACCCTCCTCGTCGGAGAGCTCGCGGATCCAGGACTCGATGTCCCAGACCGAGCCGTCGACAGGGTGGACGATCACCGGGTTGTCCGGGTCTTCGACGTAGTCGATGTGGCACTTGGCCAGGAACACCAGTGCCGGGTCGAAGGGTACGAGCGACTTGGGTTCGAAGTGGAAGGCCTTGCCGCCCTCATGGATGTCCCGGGCCTCGCGGCCGTAGTGGAACACGCCGTTGTTCACGGCGATGAGGTCTCTGTGGCTGCACTGGTGCCGGCGCGGGCTGTCCTCGCGGAGTACTGCCAGGACCTCGGCGAACTCCTTGAGTGTCAGCTGCGTGTTGTAACGGCGTGCCGTGGTGCGGATATCGTCCTCGCTGGTGGTGTACGTGCCGCGGCCCGGGCCGGTGGCCTGGTACATCGCCAGCAGGTCGTACTCGCGGTCAGTGTCCTTGGCGCTGGGGGCGATGCGGATCACGTGGTGCAGGCTCAACAGGATTTGCGCCACTTGCCAGTAGGTCAGGTGCCGGGCCAGGGGCAGCTTCTCGGCAGCCACCTTGGTCTTGCTGTTCTCGGCCTTGGAGACGCCGTTCACGATCGCGAGCAGCTGCTTCTCGAGCAGACGCGGTGCCGGCGGGTCCGACGGGTCGATCAGCTGGAGGTAGACCTCGGTCGCGCGCGTGACTATTTCGTTTTGCGGGGCGATGTCGCCGCCGTCGGCGAAGTACGTCATGACCTCGGTGAAGGCGTCGGCGACAGGGTTGGTCGAGGGGGTGTCGAAGTCCTCGTCGAAGACGGGCGTTGGGTCGTCAGGAGTCGTCATGCTGCTGTCTTTCTCGATCGCGTCGAGTACCTGCCGGCAGTGAGTGGGAAGCCGATTGGTCTCGTAATCGAATAGGAACGTGCTCACGACTCTATGCCATCCGAATGGTCTTTCGCAACGAGTCGAATGATAGTCGACTCATGGTCCGACAGAGGTCCCGGGTGGTACCCGGGTGGGGCTCGGAGGGGTCGCGCGCGAGACCCGGAGGCCACGGCGACACGACGAGAGCGTGCGGTCTGGAATGAGAAACAGCGGCTCCGGGGGCGTATGCCCCACGGAGCCGCTGGCTTCTCGTGCTCGAGCACTCCCCCGCGGGCGGCGTGAGCCGCCCGACCCTCTGGTCGGGGTTAGGGGAGTTCTTCCGACCGGCCGGCCGGGAACCTCCAGAGCTGGGATCCGGCTGCAGCAGCGAGCCGGTATACCCCCAATGGGTATCGGAAGGTGTACCACCTGACGTGGTACACCTGTTTCCCCTGGTCAGTCGGGGATTTCAGGACTTCTCCAAACGGGGTGTACCACATGGAGATTTGCACGTGGTACAGGCGTTTGCCCTGGTCAGACGGGCTTTATATACCCCCTGTACCACTTGTACCACTAAATAAAGACTAGATATACGCGCATGGGGATAAGAGCTCATACTGGCTGGATGACCGATCGGAGGCGTCCTTCGCGCACATATGTAAACGCTCGGAATCTGGTGGTACTCGTGGTACACCTGCCGAAAACGCTGATCTACCAAGGCAAAACCGCGTACCACGTCCGCTCGGGCACGTGGTACAGACTCCCTCCGCCGCGGTCGCCTGACCCGCCGTTTGAGCAGGCCAGCACGGGGATCGGGAGGTGTACCACGACACGTGGTACACCTCGGCGCTGCGTCCTCCCGTGCAGCGGAGCATCAGGCCCTGACGGCCCTGACGGGAGCGATCGCGATGGGTCCGGCGTCCTGGTCGACCGGGCTTCCGAGTTATTCCCAGTGATTCCGAGACAGACCTTCGAATGGTCGCCGGAATGGGATGCCGACTGCATTGCACATGATGAATCGACACTGATAGAGTGGGCATTGGTGTTAGGGCCAGGAACCGTCACCAGGCGTTGTTGTCACAGGAACGTGAAAACAGAAAGGCCGGAGAAGCATCCCCGTGGGAAGGGAGCTCTCCGGCCTTTCTGCGCGTTCACGCTGGTGCGAGGCCCAGGGTGCGCCGGCCGCCTAGAAGGCGGCCGCGCTGCGGCCTCGCCGGTATCCCGCATTGGGGGACTCGGGTATGTGGGCACGGACCCGGTGGCCGTCCTCGACGGCGTACAGGATCTCGTAGGTGATGGAGACGTTGCCGTTGCAGGGCATCACACCCTGCCTCCGGCGCATCTCGAGCTTGCGGAAGCCAGCGACGGACTCGGCGCGTTCGAAGAAGCGGGCGAGCATCTCGCGGGCGCGTTCGTGCGCCTGCTCCGCCGTGCGGCCGCTGGTGCTCATGGTGAAGAAGTGCATGGACCCTCGATCGAAGGTCGGCCTCTCACCGGTGTCGAAGTCGCTGGCGAACCGCGCGCGGCGGACTTCGCTGCCGGTGGGGCGCACGAGCCGGCCTTGCGCGTCATACGCGCACTTGTTGACGACTGCCATGGTGGATCCACCTCCTCTCAGGTCTGGCTGACGAAAATCCTTCAGCCAATCCCCCGGTGACCGGATCACCCCGGTCACCCGAGAGCAGGCCCTCCGGAGCGACCGTCGGCCCACGGCCGAAAGGTCGCCCGGAGGGCACCAGCGTCAGTCCTGCACATTGAGCCCGGCCGCTATGCGGCCTGTGGCTCGTTTTCCCTGCCTTCTTCCCCGCCGGCTTCCCTGTCGTCCTGTGCAGGCCCGGGCGCGGGTGCCGCCATGCGGTACACCGCCAGGGCGCACGCGAGGAACGCCGCGGTCATCAGCAGCGCTGAGACGGGGTTCGCCAGTGCGCCCAGCAGCTGGGCGGGGACAAGGACGGCCGCGAGGTTGAAGGCCAGGTGGAGCAGCACGCACGGCCACAGGACGCGGGTGTGTTCGTAGACCAGCGCCAGCAGCACCGCCAGGGGCAGCGTGGCAGCAAACTGGACGACGTTGGCGTGCAGCAGGCTGAAGCCCGCGGCGGCGACGAGCACGGCCGCGACGATGCCGACCCTGCGCCGCAGCAGCGGGTAGAGCAGGCCGCGGAAAAGCATCTCCTCGGCCACCGGCGCTGCCACCAGTGCGAGCAGGAGGGCCACGACGGGACCGGCGTCTGTCCTGGCTCGGGTCGATTCATCGAATCCCGCCGAGCCGCCCAGGGTATAGAGCCACAGGGCCAGGGACTGGCCGGCGAAGAACGCCAGAGCCAGGCACCCAAGCACCGTTCGGGTAAAGCGCGGTGTTCCGGACATCGGTCGGACCGTTGGCGCGTTGGCGAACCACCGGGGCCGGAAGAGCCTGGCAGCGCCGACGAGCAGCGCCACCAGGCCTCCGAGCACCGCCGTGCCCAGGACGGGCTCGGCGACCACGGAAACTACGGCAAGGCCAAGTCCCAGGTAGGCGGCGAGCACGCCGAGGGGCACGAGGACACACCACGCGATGGAGACGAGCCGGGACTTGATCGGTGGAGCGGGCATCCCCGCCTCCTTTCCGTGGTCAGACAGACGCGGGGATCTGCTCTTCGATGACGGCCTGGACGCGGGTCTCGCCGCGGAAGGTGTTCAGCTGCAGCTTCGCGATGAAACGCAGCGTTCCGACCTCGGTGCGGCTGGCCGACCGCGTCAGAGCCGAAATCTCCGGCTCCTTCTCCTCGGCGACGTTCCACCACAGGCAGGACAGCCCCGACCTGGTGACCAGCCGCAGGTGCTTCTTGCACAGGCGGCACACGCGGTAGCCGCGGGCGTTGGTCATCAGGTTGGCGTCGGTGCGCTCATGGCCGCAGTCAGTATCGGAACCGATCCGGTCCACCCGCAGCCCGAGGGGCTCGACAGCGATTTCGACCACCGGCTCGACGAAGCCGTGGCCGAAGGGCCGCAGCGCTTCCACACGCCGGACGAAGCCGACCAGAGGCTCCAGGTCGTCCAGGCCAGCATCGCAGTCCCGGTCCGGGCCCAGGACCAGGTCGGCCCGGCGCTCATCCTGGACGACAGCCAGCAGGGCAACCTGCGTGGCCTCCCGCAATGCTTCGACCAGACCGTCGAGCAGTTCCGCCCGGTCGACCTTGACGCCGCAGGCCTGCTGGTGGCCCATGGCGCGCATGCCGTCCTGGTGCTCGAGCGTGTCGATGATGCCGAACCACGACGGTGCCCGGCCGGAGCCTCCGACGTAGTCATCCGGCCCGGCGGGACGGTTGAGCACGACGACCGGGTGGCCGTGGCGCTCCATCAGCCGGTTGGCGAGCAGACCGTACATGCCCGGGTAAGCCTCGGAGAAGTAGACCCAGGGGGCCAGCGGCTGATCACCCTCCTCGAGCTCCCGGGCGTGGACCTCGACAAGCTCCTTGCGGCTCTCGTTGGTCGCGATGACCTGGTGTGCCGCCTCGAGCATCAAGTCCTGGTCAGGCGCGGTGAACACGCCGAAGCACGGTGCGAGCGGGTCGCCCGTGCGGCGCGGGGAGTTCATCGCCGGCGCGAGGTAGAACCCGTAGAAGCCCTCGTCGATGCTGTCGATGTCGCGGACCTTGCCTGCCTGGCCGAAAGCCTTCAGCAGGACCGCGAAGCCCTCGAAGGCCCGGACGAAGGCCGGGTGGTGCGGGTCGACGCGCAGCAGCTGCATCAGCGTCGACTGCCCGACGTCGATCGCCTCGGGGTCCGGGTCGAAGCCCCAGGGGGTCGGGACCGTGCGCGGCGCGGGCGCGTACAGCAGCCGTGCGATGGACAGCGAGTCGCGCACCAGCTGCCGGTTCTCGTACAGCACGGGCATGACGTCGGAGACGGTGCCCAGGCCGGCGAACAGGCGCAGCAGGCGGATCTCCCAGAGCTTCTCCGGCCGGTGGACGCGGGCATAGGCCTCCAACACCTGGTAGAGCACGTGCGCGCCGCAGATGCCGGTGTTGGCGTAGGTCTCGTCCATCCGACAGGGGTCGACGGTGACGTCGGCGCTCGAACCGGGTTCGAGCTCCTCGTGGTGGTCGGTGACCAGGGTCTTCCATCCCAGAGCCCGGGCGGCGGCGATCCCGCGGTGGGAGTTCACTCCCCCGTCGCAGGTCAGCAGGACCTTGGTGTCCGGCCACGTCGCGGCGATCTCTGCAATGTCCTCGGGCGTGAGGTCGTGGCCGCGGCGGTAGTCGGGCACGTGCAGCTCGACGTCGAAGCCGAGCTCTGACAGTCCGGCGTAGCCGAGCACACCGGAGGAGATCCCGTCCATGTCGAAGTCAGGGGCGATGGTGACCTTGTGGCCGGCGGCCCGGGCGTCTTCCAGGGCCTCGACCATCTCGGCCAGGCCCAGGAGCTCGTCGTGTTCAGCTGATTCGATCTCGCGGAGGTACTCGTCGGTCCAGCCGCGGCGCTGGCACATCAGGGCGAACAGGTCGACGCCGTCGTCCGTCAGCGGATGGTCGTCGACGGTCTGGAGAATGGTCATGGTGGGGGGCCTCTCGATCGTGTCGAATGGTCGGTTTACAGGGGTGGGGAAAGGCACGCACTGGCAGTGTGATTTTAGCAGTGTGGCAGGTGGATTATGCTGGTATTGCAGTGTTTTCGGCCTAGGATGAAGGCATTCGAAAGATCTGTCGTTCTGGCGCGCCCAAAGACTTCTCTAAGGTGGTTCGGATCGTCTACCATTCAAGACATGGCTATTCGAAATATTGTGGAGTCGGACATCAGTGGCAAGCCGGATGCTGCCACAGTCACCTTCGGACTGGGCGACACCTGGTTCGAGATAGACCTGACCGACGAAGAGCGCAAAGAGCTTGAGAAGAATCTCAAGGAATACATCAGTAAGGGTCGAAAGGCCACTAAGAAGGGCGAGAAGAAGCGACTCGTGCCCGAGACGACGCCCGAGGAACGTGAGGAGATCCGTAAGTGGGCGCGCGAGAACGGTCATGAAGTGCCCGAGTTTGGTCGCATTCCGAAAGCTGTCATGAAGGCCCACGATGAGGCACACGGCATCGAGCGGACTCTCTAGCCTCACCCTTTCCGCAGTCTTTCGGGCCATACCGGAGAGATTTCCGGCCACCTATTCGAATCAAGGATCGACAGCCCTGCAGCACCAGCTGCAGGGCTGTTGTCATGTCCGGGGTGTGCACTTGTCAGAACGGAGGCAGGCGCGGGTGGATGATGTCTTCGACCTCGATGCTTGCAGCCAGGGCGCGGGAGCGGGCGTGCACGGTGCCATGTGAGAAGTGCCCTGGCGTTCCGGGCATCAGCTGCTGCTGGCCGGTGCGTTGGTCGCACTTGCTGCAAAGGTCCAGGAAGGCGGCGACACGGACCTGCGTTCCCCCGGCGCGCATGGCGACGAGGGCATCGACCATCCGTTGGTTCCGGGTGAAGCCCGCCGCCTTGGGCTCAGCGCTCCAGTCGGCCGGGAACTCAATTACTTCGAAGCCGGCAGCCCGCCACAGCCGCTCGGCCATGGCGTCAGCACCCTTGGGACAGTGCCCTGACAGGAGCACGGGTCGGGCGACCGCAGACGGTCCCCAGGCTCTCCAGGCCTCGTTCAAAGCCGCCTTCATGGCCTCCGCGGCGTCCCAGGTTCGGGAACCGGTCACGAGCAGGGCATGGCTGAATCCACTGGTCATCGTGATGCCTCCCGGCTGGTCATCTTGGTCATCGGCATAGATCCCGCCTAGGCCGCCGCGGTGGCAGTCCGGATTGTGATACTCGTCTGTCGCTGCATCATTCGCGTTCTCTTTCGCCGCAATGTTTTCCGGAATGATTCCCGGTGTTCCTTCTCAGTCGGCAGGTCACTACGCGGCAGCTGCCGACGCCTGGGCACCGTTGACCCTGGCAACGCCGCGTTCGTAATGGATTGCCACCCGGACCTTCCGGTCCTCGCTGAGCGGTGCGACGTGAAGGGTGTATCCACCGTCCATGTCGCGCTCGAGGTAGGCGACGCAGACCGTGCCGCTCTCTTCATCGTCGAAGTCGACCTTGCCAAAGCTCTCCGCCGGAGTCGCCGCAGTGACTCGCTCTCCGTAGGGGATCCACGGCTTGGCCTCGCACCTGGCTCCGGTGTCGTAGGGCGAGAGCTGCGGCTGTCGCCGGCGTGCGGACCTGGATGCCTTCCGGGCGTGTGTCATGACGATGCCTCTTCTGTTTCTCGGGATGCAGGTGTCGGGCATCGAGTGCAGGTCCCGCCAGGGGTCCGCGGAGACTCGATGTACGGTCCAGCTCCCGTGCCAGCTCCGCTGGCCTGACGGCCCACTGGTGAACCGTGTCGGGAACTGCTCCGACTGGGCCGCGCAGCGGGCCGGCCGACGGGCCGTCCTCCTCGGACAAACCTGGTGCGCAGCGCCAGGTGATCCACCGCCTGGCTGCACCCTTTGCCGCGTCGTCCACCTGTGGACAAATGCGGCGGGGCAGGCGGGGGCGTCCTCCACTCAAGCGCAGCGCTGGGCATAGCCGGAGGGAGCGCAGCGACTGACGGACCGGCGAGCGAAGCGAGCGGTGGAACCTGTCGGCTATGCCGACCAACAGCGTCTCGAAGCGCAGCGAGAGACCGGAGCGAAGCGGAGGGTCCGCAGGACCGCTGTTGCCAGGTTCCCTTATGCCCTTTTCCTCTCTTGCCGCCATTTCGCCATTCCACGGCTGGAGCGTTAGCGGAAGCCTGGAATATCAGGGGAAACGACCCGTACACCCTTGACCCGTACACCCCCTCTCCATCCGCGCAGCGGGTGTACGGGTCACGTCGTTTCCGCTGGATTTACGGGCTTTTGGGTGTACAGCCCTTTTGCCGTCCGCTGCAACGCCGTACGGATGCATCTTCCGCACCACCGCGAGGCACGAGCGGGTACCCGTACAGGTCCTCACACGTAGCGTTAGCGACGTCGGGCGCAGCCCGGTCCGCACCCCCTGGTGCATCCTGCTGCCGCAGGCGCATCAGACCCGGCGCGCAGCGGTCCACCACTCCTCGCGACCTGTCGCGTCAGGCTGTGGAAAACTCTGCTGTCACAGCACTGCACTGATCTGTCGGTGCGCTTGTCGCACCGGTGTGCGGGCGCTCACTCCGGCTCTGTTTCGCGGTCGCGCCAGCACCTGTCGCTCCGCGTCCGAGGCGGGCCCCCACCGCTTCCTGGCCGGGGTCCGTTCCGGGCCGACCGCCTGCACCTCCTGGTGGCAGCTGCACCCCCGGACGAGCGACAGCGAGTCCTCGACGGCCACCGCCCGGCCTGTCCCTCGTGGACGCATCAGAAGAGGAGCTTTCCCGGGAAGCATGAAGCCTCCCTGGATCCAACGGGAGCCCCCGCTTCCACAGCGTCACCGAGCCGTCCGGGTCTCCCATCAGGTGCAGCTTCCTGGAGAGGCTCACGGGTTCTCACCTTCTGGACCCCCACCGCCCGTGAGCCTCTCCAGGAAGCGGAGTATTTGCCCTTTCGCTCCATGCGGGGCCCTACTACCCGGTTCGCCTTTTCCCTCCGCTCTCCCTGCGGCCCCCGGGCGGGTCGGTGACGCCACAGGCGCAACCACAGCTGCTCCACCATGTTCCGACAGCTCTTCCGCTCGCTCCAGGACTGTCGCCAGGTACCGGTCCATGCCGCATCGCTGGACCCCTTCTGGTCCCCGAGTGGACAGATCATTGCACCGGCATGGCCAGACAGGGACACAGACCAGACCCATACAAGACCCGAGAGAGTCCAGAAAGGCCATTCAGACCCCATTGAGTTCCGGAGGGCACTCCTCGGGGCCGCTTCGGGCGTCCTGCTGGTCCCATGATGGTCTCTTACAGGTCTGCTCTGGTCCGGCTCGCGACGGTGGACTGTTGCTGGTCTCTTCGAGGGCGCTTCTGTGCTTTGTGTGGGACCACCGAGCGCCCTCCAATGTGCCGTGGCCTGATCGAGGTCTTCTGCTGGTCCGCAGCGGACCGCGTGCCGGTCCCGGGTGAGCCCTTGATGAGTCCTGTGTCTTCTGGTTCCTCGGCTGACCCGTGGTCTTCTGCGGGTCCTGCCGGCGGCTCCCACGGGCCCCGCCGCGGCCAGGGGTCGCTCACGGTGATGCAGGCCTGATCTGCTGGTGGCCTTTTGCTGGTCTTGGCGTGGTCCTTGCAGAGACCATTGAAAGACCAGTAGAATGATGACTGATAAATGAGTCGAAAGGTCCTCGACTGGCAGTAGCGCCTCGGGGACCGCGCATGAGAGGGGGCCGCGATGACCGAGGACAGTGTCCATCAGCACGAGGGCGCAAGGGGGTGCTCGCAATGACCGATAAGGCCGAGCCGCGCCGTCTGCGCTGGAGCGTCCCGCGGGCCGACGAGTCGACGAACCGGTGGCTCGACGAGCAGTACGACATCTCGAGGTCGCTCCAGCTGTTGATCCGCGAGTCCATCCAGCGCGACGGCTACATCGACGTGGTCAACCGTCCCGTCGAGCAGCTTCCCCGGCGCGGCCGCCCGCCGCAGGGCGAGCAGGACCCTGGGCGCAGCGAGGCCCATGAAGGAGAGGAACGTGGCGATGACGGCCGTGACGGGAGTGAAAGCCAGCACGAGAGTCGCGAAAGCCGTGACGAGGCTGCCGTGCCTGTTGCTGTTCCTTCAGAGCCCGTGCAGCGCGTCGAGGCAGCCCAGGCTGTTCAGCCGCCGCCCACGCCTCCCGTCCGCGAGCCCCACCCTGTTCCCGTCGAGGAGCCTTCTGTCCCTTCGGGGCTGGACGCCTTCCTCACCCGCTGATCCGCACCGCACTTCCTGAGACACCGACTTCCTGACCGAGAGGGACACAACCATGAGCAACACCCGCACCGCCGGGAAGACCATCCAGCTCACCGGCGGCATCGACGTCGGCAACGGATACGTCAAGGGCGTCATCCGCGGCGAGGTCCACGGCAAGGAGGTCTTCGACACGATCGACCTTCCTTCGGCCGTGGTGAGCACCTCGCGCTCCACGCCCAAGGTGCCCGAGGCTGACTCGGATGCCTTCAAGATCGTGGTGGAGGACGACTTCTACAACCGCGTCGCCGCCTCGTTCACCACTCCCCTGATCGGGCACTCGGACCTGCGCACCTTCGGCCGCGCGGCACTGAGCACCCCGGGGTCGAAGTTCACGCAGTTCGAGGTCGTCGGATCCCGCTCGAAGGCTGACCAGGAACTGAGCTCGGTGCTTGTCCTGGGCGTCTTCGCCGCCAAGGCCCTGCGCGACTATGTCCGCGAGCACGGCGCGCTGCCGGACCGCGAGCTGCGTGCCTCAGTGCGCACGGGCCTCGCTCTGCCGATTGCCGAGTACGTGCAGCGCCGCAGCGCCTACGCTGCCCAGTTCGTGGGACTCCTGGGCGCGGCTGACCCCACGGTGCACCTGGTGACCGTGAAGAACTTCTCCACGCCGGTCACCGTGCGCCTGCAGTTTGAGGATGTGCAGGTCCTGCCCGAGGGCGCGTCCGCGCAGTTCGCGATCACCGACAAGGGCGCGCCGCTGGCGCAGGCTCTGCTGGACGATCTTCTGGCCTCGGACCCCGAGGAGGCCGCGCGCCTGCAGGGTGTCACCGCCGAGCTGCTGGTCGGTGTGCGCAACACCGTCGGCGTCGACGTCGGCGAGGGCACCGTGAACTTCCCCGTCTTCACCGACGGCGCGTTCAACTCCGAAGCGGCCAGCACGCTGGACCAGGGCTACGGCACCGCGCTGACGAACGCGCTGGACCGCATGAGCACCAGCGGAGACAAGGACCTGCGGTTCAAGAACCGCAAGGCGCTGGCCGACTTCCTGCAGCAGGAGCCCAGCGTATTCCTCCAGGGCAGGTTTGACCGCGCCAAGGGTTACGTCGACGAGGAGGCCGAGTACCTGGCCGAGGAGATCGGCGCACGCTTCGAGGACGTCCTCGCCGAGGTCGGCGGCACCACCGAGGTGGTGTACGTCTACGGCGGCGGTTCGGGCCCGATCAAGGAGATCCTGCGCCCTGTCCTGCAGAAGGCCGCCGGCGGCATCCCGGTGCTCTACCTCGACGCCGCGTACTCGCGCCACCTGAACCGTGAGGGCCTGTACCTGGCGGCGAAGGCCGTCGAGATCCAGAAGCCCGAGGGCAAGCGCAGCAAGGCCGCGGCGTGATAGTCGCGCCTGGCCCCTCCGTGGCCGTGACCGAGCTGCTGGCCTTGCAGGACGAGCAGGGTCAGCTCCTCGGTCGGCTGACTGAGCTCGATGTGCGCCGGACCGAGCTTCTCGGCTCGCTGGCCGGGGCTCCGGCCCCGGCCGCTGGGACCCACGCCGTCGACTGGGACGACGAGGCGGAACAGTCGCCCGACGTCGTCGTGCACAAGGGCGTCGAGCTCGGCGGCCGCGTGATGCTCGATGAGGACGTCTACGAAGGCGTGCACACGCCGCCACGGGTCTACGTCTTCGAGGAGTATGACTCGGAGGCGACCGCCGGGTCGAACTGCACGCTCGTCAATGTGGCGAGCGGCGACTGGACGGTCCGCGGCATTGGCGAGCTGGTGCCGGTGGACGACGACCAGGAGAGCTGAGCCGTGGCCGCGCCGGTCAACTACTCCACGAAGATCTCGGCGGCGCAGACCGTCGCCGAGATGCAGGCGCTGCTCGCGCAGCACGGGGCCCGCCGGATCAGCGTCGACTACGACGCCTCCGGCGTGCCCAGTTCCTTGGACTTCCTGCTCGCGACGCCGCATGGTCAGCGCGGCTTCTCTCTTCCAGCCAGCGTCGACCGCATGGAGGCGCTGCTGCGGAAGGAGGACGCCGCCGGCCGGCTGAAGGCGGGATCGCGCGCCGAGCGGACCAGCCGGGCCCAGGCTGAGCGTGTTGCGTGGCGCGTGATGAAGACCTGGCTCGAGGCGCAGCTCGCGCTTGTGGCCGCCGGGATGATCGACGTCGACCAGGCGCTGCTGGCGTTCCTGCAGGTCGATGCGGCGGGCCGGACGCTCTACGAGGTCTACAGGGAGCGTGAGGCGGCTGCTCTTGAGCTGACGCGCGGTGACTCGGACTGACCCGGGTCCGCGTGGGCGAAGAGCCCTTCCTGATCATCGAAAGAGGATCAGGAAGGGCTCTTCGCATCTCTCGGCATCAATGCCGCGTCCTGTCTGAATTGCATTCGACATGCGAGAATTGACGTATACGAGTCGATGTTCGCTGTTATCGCGATAGAGCATCGACAGACGAGGCACGACGAGGGGATGCATTGATGACGATCGCACAGAGCCGGCCCGATGAGGGGTACACGCCGTGACGGGTCCGGAGGTCGCCCTGTACGCGCTCGGTGTGGTGATCTTCCTGGCCGCGATCTTCGTCTCGATCGCGCTGCACGAGCTGGGGCACCTCTACTTCGCGAAGAAGTTCGGGTGCCGGGTGAGCCAGTACATGGTCGGTTTCGGTCCGACGGTCTGGTCCCTGAAGAAGGGCGAGACCGAGTACGTTATCAAGCTCATCCCGCTCGGCGGCTACGTGAAGATCATCGGTATGTTCCCGCCCGAGACGGACCGCGAGCAGCAGATTTCCCGCGGCGAGCAGGTGCCAGCCGATACAGCAGCCGCGCCGGCACGCCAGGAAGCTCACAGCGACGTCCTCGTTGCAGCCAGCGCCGCGACCCCGGATGCGCCCCTCACGCTGCGCAAGTCCAACACGGGCCTGTTCGCACAGATGGTCTCGCAGACCCGGGCGGCGGAGTTCGAGCTCGTCGAACCCGGCGACGCTGACCGTCTGTTCTATAAGCTGCCCGCGGCGAAGAAGATCCTGGTGATGGTGGCGGGCCCCGGGGTGAACATCGCCTTGGCGCTCCTCTGCTTCCTCTGTGTCTATGGCATCTACGGCGTGCACTCGGTCGAGCCGACCGGCCGCCCTGCGGTTTCCGTCGTCTCCGACTGCGTGATCCCCCAGGACGCCAAGCGCACTGCGTGCCAAGACAGCGACCAGGTCTCCCCCGCCCGGGCGGCGGGGCTGCGTCCCGGCGATGTGGTCGTCAGCTTCAACAGCCAGCCAGTCACCTCGTGGTCACAGCTGTCGGACCTGATCCACGCCAACGGCGACAGCGTCGCTGCCATGGAGGTGGAGCGCGATGGTACGCAGGTGAAGCTCCAGGCCTCGCACACGATCGCCATGCCGCGGGACCTCGATGGTGGCGGCCCGAAGCAGACCGCGACAGTGGGCTTCCTCGGTGTCGAGCCGGAGTCCCGCGAGGTGGTGACCAGGCACGGCCCGGTCTACACGATGGAGCGCATGGGTGAGATGACCGGGCACGCAGTGTCTTCCATCGTGCAGCTGCCCGCCCGGGTGTACAACGTCGCCCAGGCGATCTTTGGTCAGGGCGAGCGTGCCCAGGACCCTCCCATGTCGGTCATCGGTGGATCCAGGCTCGCCGGCGAGGTCGCGGCATCTACCAAACCCGGCCTCGACATCGGCGGCAAGGCTGCGCTGCTCGGGCTGGTGGTCGGCTCGTTCAACCTCTTCATCGGGGTGTTCAACCTGATACCGCTGCTGCCGCTGGACGGCGGCCACATCGCGGGCAGCGCTTTTGAAGGGGCCAGGCGCTGCCTGGCACGGCGGTTCAGCCGACCTGATCCCGGTCACGTCAACGTCGCCAGGCAGCTGCCGGTCGCCTACGTGATCGGCTTGGCGATGCTGTCGATGAGCCTGGTGCTCATGGTCGGCGACATCGTCGTGCCGCTGAAGTCGGGGCTCTGACGGGACCCGCACCAGCCCTCGACGAGACCATCCACCGCCCAGTACCAGACCACACACCGATCAGAAGGGATGGAGACCCATGACCGACCACGACGAGACCCGGAAGAGTCCAGCAGGAGACCCGAACAAGACCAGTAAGAAGCCACAGAGCCTCGTCTCCCGGCTGCGGCAGATCTACGAGGACCGGCCGGTGGCTTTCGCCGTTGGCCTCATCGGCGTCTCGGCACTGCTGTTCCTGTGCGGCGGGATCCTCTCCGGTGACGTGCGCTTGCCCTTCAGCTCCGGCTGGTAGCCGGAGTATCCGGTCCGCTGGAGAAAGGAGTGACCAGAGAAAAAAAGAGACCCCGCCGCCGGAGCTGATGCTCCTGACAGTGGGGTCTCTGCTGTAGTGCTGGTTCTCTGGTTCAGGCACGGTCGGGCCTGCGGATCACTTTGACCGGCAGCACTGCTTCCATGGCCATGAATTTGAGGAAGGCCTTCACGCAATCGGGACAGAGGAAGAACCACGGCTGGATGTAGTGGAATTTCAATGTCCGCCATACGTGGGCGGCCGGGTCGTAGTTGTCTGAATTTTCATGGGCAACATCCGACTCCGTCTCAATTCCACAGCGATCACATGAGGTGAGAGTTACCTGCCTGCTTCCCATCAGGTTCCTTTCTGAATTTTGCGACATGCGGCATGCTGATCAGTCGATGCCATGCTCGGCCGACAGGGCTGCAAGATCGTGGCTGAGATCTTCCATCGCGGCGATGGCGGCCCTGGTGCACTGCTGGGTCGCAGGGCAGCAGAGCGAACGGCGCAGACCTGCTCCGACGATCTCGACGGCCGGCATGTACTTGAAGAGCATGCGGTACATGCGCGAATCCTGGCCGTGGCCGAGCTGGTGCCGGATCGAACCGGCGTTGTCCTTCAGGTCGCTGGCCTTGATGAGCAGCGCCCGGGAACCGGAGTTGGCAAGCCGCGTGAGGTGCTCCTCGTAGGAGGTGCTGCCGTTAGGGGTGGTCACCGCCCCAACGAGCACCGAGACGCGCCGGCCGTACAGCCGCGCCAGACAGCCCAGGGGATCCTCACCCGGCTGGCCGAAAGCAGCAAGCAGCTCTTTGCCGCAGTCCTCGACGACATCATGCAGCAGTGCTGCGGCAATCAGTTCAGCGTCGGTGACGCCCCAGCGCAGGAGGCGCAACGCCACGCGCAGCGGATGCTCGATGTACGGCACGCGAGGCATGTCTCCCCTGATGAAGCGGGTCTGCTTCCGGTGCAGGAACGAGGCCGTCGCAGCTGCGCGGGTCACGAGCTCCGTGTTCGTGGTGCCGGGCATGAGGTGTTGGATCTCCCGCTCGAGTTCGAACACGAGCATCGCAGGGTCCATTTGCTTGAGCGGGACACGCGTCGTGGTCAGGGTGGTCATGGCTCTTCCTTTGTTCGGGATGGTTCTCTTGCTGTTGCAAAACACCAGGCGCTGCCCCGCAGCGCGTGAACCCGCCTCAGAGACAGAGCGAGAGCCCCGGCCCCGCGCCGGAGCGCAGGAGCCGGGGCTCTGGTGGGATCAGGCAGGGCGACTGGTCATTGGTGCTGGCTGGGCTGGGTGTCGTTGTGACGGCGTAGCCGGGCAGCCCAGGTCTTCAGGCCCAGAAGTCCAGCAGCCCAGACAGCACCGGACAGGACCACGAGCACCACGCTCGCCGTCCAGTGGCCGGTCCAGGCGCTGGCTGCGATCGCGGGCAGCAGGGCGAGGACGTTCAGCACGATCCCCGTGACGAGGAGCGTCCTGCCGACACTCCGGAGGATCCGCTCGCGGCGGCCGGTGGTCTGCATCGTGTCAGGCATGGTGGTTCACGCTCCTTCGTCGTGGGATGTGTTCTCTCAGAGCTCGATCCGCTTGCCGCGGGCGAGCTCGGCAGCGGGGATGCTCAGCCGGTAGCCGCCGACCGGGTAGCTGGGGTGGTCGCTGGCGACGACCGCGCAGTTCCACCAACCAGCGTGGCGCTTGCGAGGACGGGGTTCTTCCTCGCCCTCGGTGCGGGCCTCGCCGCGGTATTCGATGGGCACCACGACGACGCGGTGGCCTGAGCCCCGCTCGGTGGCGTGCCAGGGCAGCTCGATGAGCAGGTCCTGGGGCCACTGCTCGATGGTGACCGGCAGCTTGGACAGTTCGTGGTTGGCCGAGCCCTCGGGCGACTGCGCGAGGCGCTGGGCCTCCTGCTCGGCGGTCTCGACGAATCCGATCTTCTCGAGGAAGGACATGGTGATCAGTGCTCCTGGTTCATGGGTTGGGAAGTCGACGGGTCAGCCTCAACGCTGGACTCGCCGCGGACGAGATCAGCCAGCGCCTGGGCGTAGGCGTCTTTGGCCCGTTCGATTGCAGCCTGCTCGTAGAGTGAGTGGATCTTCTCGCCGGCGGCGATGCGGTCCTCGACCTCGTCCATTGCTATGACGGCGGCGGCGAGCTGGACCCGGGCCTGAGCCTCGGCACGCCGCAGCTCCGGGTAGAAGGCCTTGCTCGTGGCGAGCCGGTGGACGGCTGCAACGCGTTGAGCTTCAGCGTCGAGGTCGGGCTCGGAAGTGGTGGCAGTGGACACGGTGATCCCCTCCTGTTTGATGAAGTCGTTTGTTCGATGCCGGACCTGGATCAGTTGCGCTGTTTCCTCAGCCCTCTGCCAGACGGCGGGCGGCCGCCTGGAAGTCCGCGAAGGTGGTCTGGGCGCGTTCTGCCCGTGTGCCGTCCGCCGTGAACGCCGTGCCGCACCATGCGGCGAAGTAGTGCTGGCACAGCTCGCAGTCGGTCTGGCGGGCCTGCTCGTCGTAGACGGGCGCGCTGACGACCAGCACATCAGAGCCGAAGTCGAACGGCAGCGCGTCCTGCATGGGTGCGGCGATGGTGCTCATGGCGGTTCTCCTCGGAATCCTGTGGGGCGCGGCGCTGCACTGCAGGCCGTCCTTCGTCGATGACTCCTCCGTGACAGCTCCGCTGTCACCACCACTGGCTGCACCTGAGAATCGAAGATGAAGAAGAACAACAAGAAGGTTCCGACCCCGCGCCGGCAAGGCGCGGATGATCCGCAGCATCGGCACAACCCCTTCACGCACCCTGGGATAGGCTTTCGGCGGAGTTCAAAATTCAACAAAGGGAGAGATTCGTGGCGGGAAGCGCGGTCTATGGCAAGGGCTACTACGCAGGCAAGCAGGATGCCCGTACAGAGGACCTGATCGCCGCGGGGGTCTTGGCGGCTGCAGGTCTGGTCATTGCAGGTGGCGTCAAGGTTTACCGGAAAGTCAAAGAGGCCCACGCAACCCGGCTGGAACAGCGGCTGAAGGACATCGACGACGGAGGTAACTCCGAAGATTCCGGTCAGCAGTAAACCACGGACACAAAAAAAGAGACCCCACCGCCGGAGCACGCGCTCTGACGGTGGGGTCTTCTTCAGGCGAACGTCCTGTCCGCAGCGAAGTGCTCGTGCACGGCCTCGCGGGCGGCGGGGTATTCGTCGTAGGGATCCGGGTAAGCGGCATCGAACCGGGCAGCGGTGGTGATGCCCTGGAATCGGAGCAATTCCAGGAGATCCGGCAGGTCCTGTGCACGACCGGAGAACTCCGCGGTGTCCGCGGCGATGATCTTGGCGCGGGTCAGCGTGGGGACACTGGCCAGCTGAAGCCTGATGCTCTCGTACGCTGTGTCGTCGTCGATCCAGCGCGCCTGGTATATCGAGGCCACCAGCTCAGCGTCGTCGCCGTCCATCACGTTGTCGTTGTTGATCCAGTCGCGCTCCAGGTTGAGTTCGTCGGCCACCTCATGGATTGCCGCCATGACCTCTGGCGCGAAATCACCGGTGACGCTGTCGATGTCGACGGTGAATGCCCGGTCCGCAGCACGGATGCCGTACTTCATGAGCGCGAAGCCGCCGATCGCACGGATCTGCACCGGGGCGTCCAGCCCCAGGCACTTCAGCTTTCCGTCGAGCACCTCGAGCGCCCGCTCCAGCTGGGCCTGGCTGCACTTGTGGTCGTCGTTGCTCATCGTGCTGCTCCTTCTGGTCGGGAAGGAGCGGGTGTCTCCTTCGAGTCCAGATCCGGATCGGCTGTGCCGATCTGACGAGCCGCCAGGAAAGAGACGAGCCCGGCACCAGGGGCTCTCCCCCGTGCCGGGCTCTTTTCAGGCTCAGTGCATGCGTTCGATGCGCGTGGATTCGGACCCGTCCTGCAGGCCGGTGGCGCAGTCGTACCAGAAGCCGTTGGGCAGGCGGACCAGCGTGTGCGCCTCACGTCCCGGCCAGTTGCCGGCAGCGGCGATCGCGGGCACTGCCCGCCGGTCCATCACGCTGCTCACCCCCAGCTCCTCCACGACCTGCGGGTCGCGGACGTACTTCGTGGTGGAGCCATTGCGGGGATCGCACGGGACCTGCTTCATCCAGGCGGGGTGGTCGAGGACCCTCTTGACGAGGACCTTGTCGCCGACCTGGAGTTCGTCCAGTTCAGAGGGTGCTGTAGGGATGGGCATGTGGTTCTCCTGGTTCGTAGTCTGTAAGTGCAGCGGCTCAGCCGCGGCCGATGGAGGAGCACTGTGAGTGCGCACCGGCATGCAGTGCCACGGCGTTGTCAGCCGCCGTGCGGTACTCGGGGATCCGCTGGGGCTCCGGCTCGCCCTTGGGGAACCAGGGCATGGCGTAGCCGTCGGTGACCTGCTGTCGCGCGGCGTCGTTGTGGGCCGGTGTGATGACGTAGGCGAGAGAACGGCCATAACGGTCAGTTCTGTCTGCCCCGGGGTCGAACTCGATGGTCACTGGCATGCTCTGCGGCAGGATGCCGCCAAGATGATCAGTGGCGGCCCTAGCGCCGCACTCGGGCTCGGCATCCTTGTGATAGTTCATTTCGGGCGCGTCGATGCCCAGGAGCCTGACTGTGTGCTCGGGGATCCCGATATGCTTATCGGTCGCCTCGAGCAGGCCGGCCACCGGCAGCACGGCGACGGTGTCGCCGTCGATGACACGGATGACTTTGGTCTCCACGCTCGCCGGTTTGCCAGAGGACATCTGTCCCGGGTCCTGGGCTGCCGCAGTGCTGGTGGACGGCGTACCCGGGACGCCGGGGGCCTTCGGCAGGTCCTCGCAGCCGGTCAGCGTGACGATACAGAGCACGGCGGCGATGAGGCCGCCGAAGACAGATCTGGAGGGGGTGCGCTTCATGGTGGGGTTCCTTGCTGGAGGGGTCGTCGGGCGCTCTGGCCGGGGTGGCAGGCGTGCTTCTCCACGGGCACGCCCGAGCCAGCTGTGCTGGCTGTTCCGGAAAGAGAAAGACAGGACCCCCGGCCCTGAGCGATGGGCTCGGTGCCAGGGGTCCAGTGAGAGAGATCAGTTGCCTGCCGCGACGGATCCGGAGTCGATGGGTTCGACGATGAAGACGCCGTCGGGCTCGCCCGTGAGCTCAGCAGCGAGCCGGCTCAGTGACTGGGCGTGGTCGAGCCTGGTACCGGCCCAGACACGCCGGCCAGCGTCGAAGTGCTCTGCGGCTTTCCTGGTCTCCTGTTCGGCACCGAGCGAGGCGATGTGTGCGAGCTTGCGGCGCACGTCCGGGCTGAGCTCGCGGATCAATGCGCTGCGTCCCTTGTGCGTCATGCCGAGCAGGATGCCGTTGCTGATGGGTCCGGTGTACATGGCGGTTTCCTTGCTGGTCAGGGTTGTTCAGGTCCGCGGGCGACGAGCACGAGGCGCGAGCCGCGGACGAGGTGGGCCTCACCGCCGACGGTGAGGATGTGGACAGTGCTGCCCACCGAGGGCCGCACCTGCTCGACGACGGCTGTGCCGCCATCCAGATCAGGGTTCAGGTCGCGCAGCGCGACCCGGTCGCCCCGGCGCAGCATCCGGGCGCTCTTGCCGCCGAGGATGCGGTGGCGCTCGGTCGAGCGCAACAGAACCTCCTGGACCGCAGGACCGCCGTCTTTGACGATGTCGAGGAAGGCGGGGGTGATGGTGTCGGTCATGGCAGTGCCCTTCTGGCTGGTGCAGCTGGTGCAGCTGATGGATCGCGCGGGCCTGTACGACCCTGGGTCTGTGGCGCTCACGGGGATCGAACCCGTGACCTCTCGTGCGTCGCCCTGCAACGGGCCTGTTGCCTGGGTCTGCCCGACCAGGGATTGATGCGGAATCGAACCGCGGGCAGTCAGAACGCCGAGTGCTCTTCCGCTGAGCTAGAGCGCCGTGGGCCGGTTCCGGGAAGGAGCCGGCGAGGGGTTGTGACGAAAGGGACGAGGAGCCGTTCGCCACTCACTTCCAGGTCGGTGCCCGCAGGGAGTCCGGAGCCGTGCAGCCGTCGCACGGCCTGGCCGCTGGCGCGAGGTGGTGCTCGACGAGATGGGACAGGAACCGGACTCCGACCTCGACGTCCGTCGTGAACGACTCGTCATCGGCCGTGCCGACGATCTGCGCGGAGGCGACCGTCGAGTCGATGTCCAGGTCGATGACCAGCTGCAGGGCGAGGCCCGGCGCGGGGCCGATCAGCTCGACGAGCACCTGGTAGTCCGGCTCGCACGAGTGCGAGACCCAGCCGACGTGGCGCTCGAGCTCGTCGGCGTCGTCGGCGGCGTTCAGCTTCTGGCAGACCGCTGTGACGGCGGACAGGAAGCCGGTGAGGGTGTGGTCGTGGTTGCGGTGATGACGGTGCTGCACGGAGGTCGACATGGCCCCTCCTCGGTTGATGGGCGGTGATCAGGGGATCTCGGAGTAGCCGCACTCCGGGCAGGTGTGGGTGCAGGCGCAACCGCGCCGGCCGGCCCGTTCGCGGGCCGTGGCGGTGGCGTCGGACTCCATCGGCGCGCCATCGTTGGGGCAGCTGAGACCAGACATGGCGGACCTCCAGTGAAGTGTGGCAGGACGGGGACGTTGTCCTTCGTCGTCAGATCCGGATCGGCTGTGCCGATCCCCTCCACACAGGCCACGAACGAAACCTGAACGAAAAGACAGCGCCCCGCCACGCCGCTGCTGCCGGGAGGGCAGGGCAGGGCGCGCGGGGCGCTGGTGGGGCCGGAGCCACGGAGGGATCGAACCGCTCTGTACGGAAGCTCTCAGCGCCGGATCCCGACGGCGGCCTTGCACCGCTTGGTGAGGACCAGGAACTGGAAGAAGGCGACGGCAGCCGACTCACCGAGGAAGTAGTGCACTTCTTCGATCGTCATCCCACTGGGGTCGAAGTCGACGATCTGGGGATATGCCTCGGCGAGGATCCGCGCCGCCGCGGGAAGCCCGGCAGCCGGCTGGACCTCGGCGGCGGGCTCGAGCTGCTGGACCAGGCTCATTCCGGGTCCTCCAGGTCCATCCGCCCGGTGACGGTGCGGAAGCGCTCCACGGGGCGGGCACCACCGTGATCGGCGACGAAGACCTGGCTGGCGTGAAGGCGCAGCTTCTGGATGACGGCGGTGACGACGTCGTCGACCATGGCCTCGACATCCGGTCCGGGGTGGTCGGTGATCACCGAGCCGACGACGGCGGTGAGCCCTGCGTGCAGGGCCTGGTCGTGATCGGTGGCCTCGACGGTCGCGTCGGCGACGATCTGCATGGCGGAACTCCTTCTCTTGGCTAATGACGTTGGGGGCAGGGCAGGACGGCGGCCAGCAAAAGCAGATCCCCGTCCGAGCAGCGCGAGGCTCCTCGGACGGGGACTGTCGGCGTGTGCGACCCGCCTATTCGGTTGTTATTCAGTTGTGGGTTGTGCTGGGTGCGGGGCGCGCTTCTCAGGAGAAGGGCAGCTCCTCGCTGTGGACGGCGCTGGCGACGGCCGGCTGCGGTGCGGCAGCGGCTGCGACGGGAGCCGGAGCCGGCTGGGTCTGCAGGGCCTGGTTCTGCGCCTCGGCGGCAGCGACGCGCTCGTTCACGCGGGCCTGGGTCACTGAGCGGGGCTCGAGGAACGTGATGTCCTCGACGACTGCCTTGAGCTCGAAGACCTCGACACCGTTCTTGGTGTAGCGGTCCTGGCGCAGCTTGAGGTTCACGGCCACGAGGTCACCCTTGTGGATGCTCGCGAACGGGCCGATGCCGTTGGTGGTCGCGCGCACGAAAGCCTCGACCGGCACAGCGTCAGCTCCGCGGTTGCCCTGGCTGTCGGTGTAGTTGTGATCGGCCATCAGGGTGAACGCGACCTTCTTGGAGCCGTCCTGGTTGTTGAAGACGACCGGGTCCTTGGTCAGGCGGCCGATGACGGTGGCGGAGTTGCGGGGGTTCGACATGAGTGTTTCTCCTCGTTGTGCACGAAACGCGCGGGCAGTGTCCCTGCTCCGCGCGCGATGGTGAGTTGAAGTGTTCGGTTGTCTCTCAGACCCCCATCCGGATCAGCTGTGCTGATCAGACGATGATCTTTCGAATGAAAACTCGGATCAGCTGTGCTGATCGAGCGCTCCTCAGTGCTCCTTCCGGATCAACTGCGTTGATCCCAGATGCCCTTGCATCACGGGTCCCGCATCAGCTGCGCTGATCGAACCCGGTACGTCCGGCCCCAGGCCAGCCTGGCGCTGCCCCCAGATCCCAGAGTTCAGCCTCGATCTGATCGGCCGCGGCTACGTCTCCGCTCTCGCAGGCCCGCCGGTAGTCCTCCTCCAGGTACGCGATCTGCCCGTCCCGGTTCGGGAACCGTCGCCGGAACAGCAACCAGCCCAGCCACGCGAGGCAGATCATGAAGGCAAGAGTGGCGATGAGGACTCCGCTGCTCTCGATGATGTTGTCCATGGCGTTTCTCCTGTCTGCTTCAGATTCGCAACCGCCGGCGGACCAGGTCCACGAGCGTCGGGTCCGGTGTATGCCCCTGGGCCTGCTGCAGCTGCAGCCAGGCGAGGACGTTCTGAGTGTCCTGGGCCTCGAGCTGGCGGCGCGCGACCTCCAGCTGTTCCTCGCCGAGGGCGAGCATCCGTCCCTGGAGCTGTTCGATCTTCTCGAGGTGGCCGGTGCTCAGCTTCAGGATGCTCAGCGCATGGGTGTCCGCGGCCATCAGAGCGTCACCTCGACTTCGTGGGCGGTGGAGGCGAACGGGCCGACGGTCACGGAGCGCATGATGCGCACGAGCCCCGCCTCCTGCAGGCGCTCGGCCAGGCCAGCGTGTTCCGACCAGTCCTTGATGAACACTCGCCCCGGGCCGGCTACGAGGCCATATGCCTCGAGGTTCACCGAGATGCGCTCGGGGGCCTCCTCGGTCAGGAGTACGAGGCTGCGCTGGGCGTCGGCGTGCTGAAGGGTGCCCGTGAGCTCGATGACGCCGAAGTCGACGGCGACGCTGTGCCTGATGACGGGCGGTGCGATGGTCTGGTCCATGGTTCTTCTCGCTTTCGATGCCTGCACGGGCAGGTGAATGGTTGTTGACCCCGGGCCGCCGTGGCTTCGTTGCCGGGCTGCGGCAGGAACGGTGTGTCCGGCGCTTCTCGCGACGGCCCGGGGCTGTTCGTGGTGCGGCGGTGGGCCGCATGAAGTCTTGACCCAGCCCCGCAGGAGGCCAGGGGCCGGAAGGGGTCTCTTTAGATTCCCCGGCGGGCCCAGTCGTAGACCTCGGCGGGACCGCGACGGGACCTCGCGGAGCCCTGGCCCTGCCCCTGGATGAGACGAAGGGTCGGGCGGGCGGTGGGTACAGGACTGGGAACGAGTGAGCTGTCTGCCTCCTCGTCCTGCGGCTGCTGTGCTGCCGCCTTGTCTGTATGTCTGCGCCGGAGCGCAGCCTCGGCCTCGGCGTAGAGCCAGATGAGCCCGAGCACAAAGACGGCGAGGAGCACGATGAGGGCCCAGCTCTGCAGTGGTGTCATGGGCATGAGCGGGACGCTCCTTCACTGGTCGATGGTTCAGTCGATGAGTCCCCCGGCGCAGCTGCGCTGCGTCGCTGCATCCCTGCCCGGGTCAGGAGGCCCGGCGGGCAACGGTGTGCCCACAGGCGAGGTGGGCGATGTCGTAGAGCGGGGCCGGGACCCAGGCGGCCTTCCAGTCCGCGGGCAGCGACAGCTGCTCTGTCGTGCGCAGGACGACGTCCTGCGGCATGCCAGGGATGCCGCCCTCGACGTCGGGGACCGGATCGTCCCCGGGGGTGCAGCCGCCGCACCATTCTTGTTCGGGCAGGAGCGCAGCGGCGGCCTGCAGTTGGATCTGCTGTGCGATGGCGTCCGACGGAGGTGCGTCGTCGATGACGTCATGGAGGGGGCGGGCGATCGTCATGATGGAGTCCTTCGGTCTGTGTGCGGTCAGTGGGATGAGCGGGATGGCAGCCACCTGCGCCAGGGCCGCCGGCTCAGCCCACGGCGAGCTGCGTGGCCCGCGACCAGCTCCCCATCCGGAACCGGATGGGGAGCTGGTCGCGGAACATGGGTCCGGCAGATGCCGTCGGTGCCGCCGGTGCGCCAGGCCTCGTAGGCGAGCACGGCGATGGAGCCGGTCTTGATCCAGCACTCGCGCAGGGCGTCGAGGATAATCTCCTCGGTCCACTTCGTGGTCGCGCCCTGGAAGTGCAGCGGCTGCTCGGTGGTGTTCAGCCCCGCTCTCTCGAGGGCTGCATTCCAGGAGCCGAACCGGCGCTCCAGCAGCGGCGCGGATGGTTCGTCGTCGTGTCTGCGGCGGATGTAGTCGTTGCGCGGGAGGCTGTCCCGGTCCGCGGCGCAGCGCAGGAGCGCGTCGACCATCTGCTGTTCGGTGTAGGCCTGGACAGGCCCTTGGAAGGCTCGGGCCGGCTCTGCGGGGTCGAATGCCGTGCAGGCGTAGCCGTTTCCGGCCAGCGCGTGGGAAATTGTGTGCTCCGAGATCCAGTGATCGTCCGTGTGCGGATCGGGGTTCTCGCACTGGACGCCGCCGCTCTCGTGGTGCTGGCACGGCAGGTGCTCCTGCACCTGCGGGTCCGCGATCTGGCAGCGCGGCATCAGGTCCGTCGGCACAGTCGTCCGGGTCATTGGCAGTCCCTCTCTCGCTCGGCGTCGTCCGGGCGCGGCAAGCCGTCCCGACCCGGCCCACTCAGGGACCGGTGACGCGCTCGGGACGCGTCGAGCACCCGTCCGGATCAACTCCGTTGATCCCTCCCAGCCCAGCTGCCCCTTGGCGATACCAGACATCGCCAGGGCCTGGCGCAGACCTTCTGTCAGCCGTCTTTTATGTCGCTCTTCGCGCATCATCCGATAGACCATTCGATTGGCCTATCGGATAAGATGTACTGGAAGACCAGTCGGATGCGGGCTCTGTGCCATCCGGCGCAGACATCGACCCGACAGGAGAGGCCATGGCGATGAAGACCCCGATGACGAGGAAGGCGGCATTGTCCGCCGCCGCACTGGCGGTGCTGGGCAGCCTGCTCGCCGGATGCTCCGCCGGCTCAGAGACGGCGCAGCCGTCGCCGAGCCCGAGCACCAGCGCGGCGAAGGTGACCAGCGAGGTCCTCGGTAAGGCGCTGGACCGGCTCGTGTTTCAGGGCACCGGGGCCAAGAGCACCGACGGCGGCGCGTGCCTGGTCCGCGCCGTCCAGGACAAGAAGCTCTCGGACGCCGCGCAGGCCTATATCGTGGGCAAGGGCAGCGACGACATCGCAGCGGTGGCAAATGGCTTGCGCGAGGTCAGCGCGATGGACGCCGCGATCATGCTCTCCCCCGAGCTGCGCGACAAGTTCGACGCTTGTGTCGACGCGGTGATCCCGCCGACCCCGGCCCCGGGTGCCACCACCAGCAAGGACGGCAAGGATCAGGTCTACGCGCCACCGAAGCAGGGACAGGAGCTCCCCCAGGCCCGGCAGCCGGATCTCACGCCGAAGTTCCCGGTGCCGCAGGGCACGAGCATCAACTCCTCCTCGCAGCTGGCCGCGGGGCTGGTCTCGATGTTCTCCTCCTTCGCCTTGAACGAGGACCAGAAGAAGACCTACGCGGCCTCGGGTGAGTGCCTGGCGGGCGTTGTCTTCCAGGCGGGGTTCTCGCAGGAGACGCTGCGCTTCCTCGCCGGCGGCGCATCAATAGGGGCCGGATCGATCTCGGACTTCCTGCCGAAGGACGAGGACAAGAAGATCTGGAAGTCGAAGGACTTCACCTCGGCACTCGTGGACTGCACGGCCAGCGCAAAGGTCTGAGGCTTATCCATCGCGGGTTTTCGTCCTGCCGTTGATTGGCTTCTACCGATCAAAAAGAAGAACCGGTGCATACTCGCACCGGTTCTTCTTTTCCTGTTCACAAGGCTGCCGAAGTCATCGCAAGCCCCAGATGGCAGCATTCCAGAGCCGAGGACCCTGTTGAGGCGTCGAGCCCGATGTGTCTGCGTCACAGCACTTCGATGGCGACGTCGGCACTAGAGCCGTTTTGGCTGCGCATTGCCGAGGTGCGCGCGCACCACGGCAATGTCCCTCTTCGGGTCGCGCCGGATCCGCTTCGACTTGACGATGAACGCGGACTTCTCGATCACAACGAGCGTCAATCCATGTTCGGGGATAAGAAGGCGCTTGCGTTCGTCGTAGAGGCGACGTTGCTCGCCGCGACCGACACCAGAGACGGTCTTCCGCCGATCGAAGAACGGCGACGGCTTCGAATGCTGCTCCTCCTGGAACTCGACGACGAGTTTGAGATCGGACCAAAAGCCGTCCACGGGTAGCTTGGTGCCGAGGGGTCGCAAAGAGGACGGGTCGCCGCGGAGCCATTCGAACGTCGCTTGGCGACAGCTGCTCATGCCGAGGACGCCATCGCAGAGGTCAAGCACGTAGTGCTCATCGGACGCAGTGCGGTCGGCCATGCCGTGATTCTTGCAGAGTTCAGCCGAGAGGCCCATGCTTCATGGTTCAAGAACGTCGTTTGGTCCGCTCTGAGAGCTTAGGATCTCGGAACCAGGGTGTTTCGGTCAGTGCCGGCGGCGGCCTGATACGGCCCGGTGCCAGTAAGCCGCTTCCGCGCTCGTCAGCATCTCGTAGATCTGCTCGACCACAAACTTCCCCAAATATGGGCGTTCCTCGGCGCTCAATGTTCCCAGGGAGACGAGGGCGGCAGCCAACAGCGCGTCGTCCTGAACCGAAGGCTCCACCCATTCCCGCACGCCATCGTCGGCAAGGTCTTCCCAGACATAAGGTGAGGTTGCTATGGCCTCCCTGACCGCGGCGAGTCGCACCCTTACGTCTCCGCTGCGGGACCGAGTGTAGAGACGGATCTGATATTCATCCGAGGCCGGGGGCGCAAGAGGTGCCCCGCCGGCTAACGGATGATGAGCAGCAATGACCTGGTAGCGGGCCCGGGCAGGGTGTCGGTCATGGAGGTCCTGGCGGATTTCCCTGATGCGGTGACCGGGGCGCAATGTTGCAATTCCAGGGATGCGGTTGTCCCGACTGTTCGCATTGTGTGGTGCCATGACCTGTCCCGACAAGCGGCCAATAGGTGTCCCCCTCCCTCATGATAGGTCCGGTTCAGACTGAGGTTGAAGGGCACCGGAAGAGGCAGCTGGCATACCGGAACGGGCTTGACGACCCTCCGGTTTTCCACATACGCCAGGACTCCCCTACCTGCAGTCGGCAACCGATGCTGCACTGGAGGCATGCTCAGCTACGAAGACATCATTCTGCTCGGCGAGGAACGGGTCCAGGTCATCCAGGAACACGAAGAGGGCCGTTGCTGGTGTGGCCAGACCTGGCAATGACCAACCTTGACGGGCGCTGTCTTGGTTGTATGGCTGGTGCTTCCTGATGCCGGACTGCTTGCTTCAGGCCGGACCAGGACCTTGCTGGGAATGCGCCAGGTGAATCCAGCAGGGTATCCGGGCGGAGGAGCATACTGAAACGGTTACACCTCACGGTCCGGAACGCGAATGATGATCATCCGGGATCCTTCCGGGATTTTGGCCTTCGCCGCGGCCAGGGTGGTGCCATAGTCGGGGCCCGTCGCGCTGACGCGCATCATTTCGCCCTGGGCATCTTCAATGGTCAATTCAACCTCCATAGCTCTGAGCATAGAGCCCTGCCCGGCCGTCCTCTGTCCGTTGGAGAAGAGAAAGTTGTCAAGTAACAGCATGCGCAGTGAGTAGCCTGCCTAAGCTGTGAAATGAGAGTCTCTGATCGGCGCGCCATCAAAGGTGTCGGACTACGGTCGGCAACTTGAATCGGACCGGAGTGAGACTGGGATTGCCGGTAAAGGATAGACTGCCCGAGTGCCCAATCATGATCAAGAAGGCCCGTTCGATCGGGCGCAGCCGCTCAATCCATCACGTCTTCGGCAGCCCAAGGACAAGTCAGTCCAGTCTGAGCCCAGTGAAGTGCGCAACCCTGAGGCCGCCGGAGCCTGCGAGCAGGATATGAGCCAGGGCCCGACCCGCTGGCAGCGGATCAAGGAGCATCCGGCTTTCAAGACAGGTCTCGCCGTTGGCGCTCTTGCGGCTGCTGGCGCGGTCACGTTGTTGACACTGAGGTCGCCCGAAGCATTCAAGCAGGTCAGCGCGGCGGTCTGGGAGAAAATCCCTGAGTTCACGGAGGCGGCTTTCGAGGGCATCGGCGAGGAGGCCAGCAGAAAGTCTCCGACCGAGCATAATGTCAGCGGGCACCAGCGCGTGCAGCACTACGGTCCCGGCGGCACCGAGACAAAGTTCGTCCAGGTATCGCCTTACTCGCGTGGAGGTAGTACCTAACAGGCGCATGCGATACTGACCGTGTCGAAGATTGCGGTTGTGCTTGTCGTCAGCGGTTTATCTCATATCAGAAACGGCTTCGGCGGGACGTATTGGGACGGTAGGGCCTTTGGGTATCTTTGATTTCCTTGCGAAGAAGGAAAAAAGCTGGGACGAGATCGATGTCTACGAGGGTGAAACGCCCCCGTGCCCCAACTGTGGGACGCCCCTGGTGAAAAAGTTTGTTTACTCCGAGATGTACTGCCTTGAGTGTCGCTACGGTCTAGATGACGATGACGATGACGATGACGACAGCGAGGCGCTGAGTGTTTACGATGCAGCTCAGATCTGGGCCTCACACGGTAAGGATGAGGATTACATGTTCGGGTATTCCTCGGAGGAACTCGAAGCCGCGCTTTAATGTGGCAGGTCGCTGCTCGAGTATGCTGCCGGCGCGGGTGCTGTTGAGGTCCTGCGTTTCCCTTACCCCGCTATGCCACAGCGACCGGCAGCTCGTCCCAGTGGGTCGTGCAGCGCTTCGAGAGCATGGCGCGCTTCATCTCCCATGCCGGCGGGGTCTTCATGCCGCCCAGGCCCACACCCACAGCCTGCGCGCCGAGCTTTCTCGTGATCTCGTCAAGTACCTTCCCTACTCCCCGATCTTCGAATTCGGATTGGAACACAGGTAAGAACTGAACGCCGTCACCCGCGCGCAGTCCCGTGAGCACAACTCCTGCACGGGCGTAGCGGATACCGGCGGTCGGAAACAGATCAGGCAGGATCGCACTGGCAGCTTTCGTAAGCGCGATCGGGTCATCGGTCGGCATAGCCAGCGGAACAGCCCGGTGGGCTGAATGCGGGACAGTTCCTTCGTCGGCCCAGCCGGTCGAAGCCCACACCGAGAGCACGCCGGCGACGGACCCCTGGGCCCGAAGACGTGCTGAGACCCGCTGGGCGTAGATCGACAGAACCTGATGCATCTCGTCAGGGTCCGTAAGCTTGCGCGAAAAGCTCCTGGAATAGATCAGCTGGTCCTTGGCAGCCGGCGGCTGGGTCTCCAGCTCGATGCATTTTTGCCCGCGCAGCTCCAGGATGGTTCTTTCCATGACGACGGAGAACCGTTTACGGAGCCATTTGGCATCAGCGTCGCGCAGTTCTCTGGCCGTGTGGATGCCGAGCGCAGCCAGGCGCTTGCCGTTACGCCCGGCGACGCCCCAGAGGTCAGTCACATGGAGGGAGTCAAGGATCCGGTCAAGCTGCTCGTCCGAAAACCGCCGGAGATCGAGAACTCCATTGAAAGCGGGGTTTTTCTTGATGCCGAGAGCCGCTACCTTGGCGAGGGTCTTCGTGGGACCGATCGCGACGCGGACAGGAATGCCGGTCAGCTGGAGGACAGTCCGTCGGATCTCCTGTCCTCGTGATTCGAGTTCTTCAGGACCGCCCCGCAGCTTCAGCCAGCTTTCGTCGATCGAATACACTTCCTGCCACGCACTGAAGCGGCCCAGAATGGTGGCAACCCGTGCACTCAGCGAGCCATAGAGCTCATAGTTCGATGACCTGGCTTCGACGCCCTTGGCCTGGCACCAGCCGCGGATCTTGAACCACGGCTTGCCCATGATGTCAGGATCGAGTTCCTTCACCAGCGGGCACGCGGCAACCACACAGCCGTCATTGTTCGAGAGGACAAGGGTCGGTCGGTCATGCAGCGTGGGGTCGAAGACACGCTCCGCGTTGGCGTAAAAGGAGACGCAGTCTACGAGAGCGATTTGATCGGGTGCTGGGGTCAGAGTCGTCATTGCCACGGCTGGAGACTATAGGCGGGGTCTGACACCACGTTTGATTTTCGCAGGAGACAGAATCCATGTGACCACGCCCCAGACTGACATCTCCGTGTGTCCGTGGAGAACGATGTCCGCATAGTCGAGGTTCTCTGCCACGAGAACGGTACGTCCTTGGATGACGTCCAGCCGCTTGACGGTGTATTCGCCGTCAACGACGGCGATCACGATCTTGCCCGGAACGGGATCGATCCCCCGGTCCACGAGCAGCAGGTCGCCGTCATTGATTCCGGCTCCGGTCATGGAATGGCCGGCTGCACGCCAGACGAATGTGCAGGTTGGGTCCCGGACCAGGTGCTGGACAAGATCAAGGTCCCCCGACCAATATCCCTCTGCAGGGCTGGGGAAGCCGCAGGCGACGGCTTCCGGCGCAAACGGGAGTATCAGCGGCTCGTCGAGCGCCAACGGTTCTGGCTGCGAGGCCTGCATGTCCACTTCCTTTTCGAACATATGTTCGATGGAATCGTACGCCCGGGCGGGAACGGCACGCAACGTGGAGCAAAATGCCGGGCGGACTGGACAGGCCTGGGCTCTGGGGCGGCAGCCAGGAATAAAGGCCCCGGTGCGCTTCATGTGCGTCGGGGCCTTCTCTTTTCCCCATGAACGGGAGGTGCGAACCAACGTCCACGGGAGGTGCGAACCAACGTCCAGCGACCCCGGTCTTGGGTCGAGGAACCGAGGCCGCCTGGGGCACGCGATCAGGCGCTGACCGGGTGACGCAGATGACTCTACCCCTCTGCCCGACCTCTCCGCAAAGATCTGTCACAAGTCATTGCCAAATCATTCGCGACAGGCATTCGAATGACGTTAGAATGGACTCGTACATCAGTCGAATATGACAGGAGAGGCCAGACATGACCGTCGTCGACGAGCCGAAGGCTGCGCCTCCCGCTGCGCAGGCTGCGACCAGGTCCGGTGGACCGAGCACCGACCAGAATGGCAGCGACCGCAGGGAGCGGGTCTTTACCCGCCTGTCCTCGGACGAGAAGCAGCGGGCGGAGTACTGGGCGCAGCGGCGCGGCTACCCCTCCGCCAACGAGTACTACGCCGAGGCGATCGCCGAGAAGATCCGGCGCGAGAATCTCGACTTCGACATCCCTGATCTGCTCACCGCGCGCATCAACCAGGTCGTCGACGAGCTCAAGGCGCTTTCGACGAACAACGCCAACCTCGAGCGGGTCGTGACCATGGGCTTCGATTCCCTGCTCGGGCTGACCAGGGGCGACAACTATCTGCTGGACGAGGAGAACGGGGAGCTGACGTGAGCCAGGGGCTGAACGAGATCATGCCGTCCACCGACGAGCTGATGGACGTCGACACGTCCTTCCTCGATGCGTACCGGACCGGCGGGAGCGAGGGCCTGAAGCGGGCCCAGGAACGGGCACAGCCGGCGGAGCAGGACACGCCGGAGAAGGATGAGGCCCCGCAGCAGAGCGCCGAGAACCTCGACCGGGACACCGGTGCCGGTCAGCGGGGAGGCGCGGGAGCAGGCAGCGCCACTCCCCCGGCCCAGAGCGACGCCGTCGCCATGGACACAGCAGCGACGCCGCAGGCGCACGACGACGCAGACGCCGAAGCGCACCCCGCGGCCCTCCCGGTGTCGCCGCCGGAAGATGCCAACCTCCTCCCGCCCGTCCCGCTCCAGCACACCGACCATCAGGAGGCCGTGCAGTCTGCGGCGGCCAGGGGCGGCTCCGGCGGAGGGGACGAGGGCAGCGAGTCGTTGCCCCAGAGCGGCTTCCGGCTCGACGGCGTGAAGAGCCAGCCTGCCGTCCGGGCCCTGCCCGAGGCCATCGTTGGCGCGCTGCGGGAGCAGCTGCGCTCAGCGGCCGTCCGTGAGCTCGGTGTCGGCGACACAGCAGCCCGCGAGTTCACCGAGCGGTTGAGCCAGGCAAGCCTGGTCACGGCCTTTCTGCTGGCTCAGCTCGACCTTGGACTGGCGACCGATGCCGCCACCCGACGTGCGGCGCAGCTGTTCCGCGCCCGTGATCCGCTGCTGGGCAGCATCGCGGCGCGAATGGAAGCCCTGGAGCGGAGGGGCCGTGAGCAGACCCAGAGCCTGGCCGCGCTGCACGGGCAGCTGGGTGAGGTAAAGGAGACCAGCGCGGCGATCGAGCAGGCAGTCGCGTACTCGATCGCGGACCGCACGAGCAACTTCCTGCGCGGCTCGCACGATGTCCACGACGCTCCGATCACGCACAAGGACGCGGTCTTCGTCCGCGACCGGGTGCGGGAGGCGACGAAGAAGCAGGCGAAGCTCGAGCGCGAGCGGGAAGGGCGGCCGATCCGGTGAGCACCGCCACGCACAGGAGTACAGCGACCGACGCCGAGCGGTTCTGGGAGAAGGTCGACAAGGAGGCGGGCAGGCTCGACGGCTCAGGCTGCTGGGTCTGGACCGCTTCGGGCCGCTTCGGCCTGTCGAACGGCCGGTCCTCGGTCACGCCGCGCCGATACATCTGGGAGGCCCTGCAGCAGGAGCTCGGGCTCGGGTCCCTGACGCAGGACGAGATCCTGCGGATGGCCTGTGGTCGCAGTGCCTGCGTAAACCCCGGGCACATGCAGAAGGGGGCCAAGCCGCTGCGCCGGCCGGGCAGCCGTACCTGTGCCCGCGGGCACACGATGGACGCCGACAACGGCTACTGGGCCAAGGACGGCACCTGGGTGTGCCGTCCCTGCAAGCGCGACCACTCCCGCCGGTACCGCCAGAACCCGCAGTTCCGGGCCGACCAGGCTGCTGCCAGCGCCAGGTACATCGCCGCGGACCCGCAGCGGGCCGAGCGCAAGAAGCAGCGGCAGCGGCAGCGGTACCGCGATGACCCCGACTACCGCGCCCGGATCCGGGCGGCGGCGCGCGAGAGGCGCGCCAGGAAGAAGGTGGAGGAGGGCCGCGACGACCGGTCCGGCAACGCAGAAATGAAGGAGGCCGGGCGTGGCTGAGGTGCTGTTCCCGAAGAGACAGCGGTGCAAGGGGTGTGGCAAGGGTCTGGGGCTGCGTCCCCAGGACCCGGTGCTGCTCGGGCTGTACTGCGCTCCCCGGTGCGCGGGGATGGCGAAGCCCGCCTCCCGGGCCGAGGACGCCCCGCGGGAGTGCACGACCACGCGCGAAGGGAAGAAGGTCTTCAAGCGCCGCTATCGATGCGAGGACGAGATCCCGCACCGGCTCAGCGAGGATCCCTCGATGAGCTCGTAAAGCTGTGGACACTGTGGCCACTGGCACCTGGGTCATACCCGCATGGGGACCGCCGAGAAGTTCCGCATGTTCGAGGACCTTGACGAGGACCTGCCGGACCTGTTGGTCAAGCTCCGGGGGAAGGCCTCCCACAAGCAGGTCGCTGAGGTCGCCGGGGTCCGTCCGATCCGGATCAGGGAGCTGGAGTCCGGTGTAGACCATCCGGAGAACCTGAAGACGCTCGGCAAGGTCCTGAAGGCCTACCGGGTTCGTCTGGGCGTCGCGCTGCCGACCTCCGGACGGTGATCAGCGCCGTTCAGCATCAGCGAGGCATGGACAGCCATCCTTGCTACTTTATGTCCATCACGATCAGCCCGTTGCCGCCAGGCGCGGGCTGATTTTCTTTTTCAGGGGGAGACTCGAGCTCTGGCGCGGCTGAGGCGGAGCTAGGACCGGACGGTGAGCCGGCCTTCCTTCATGTCGTCACGCAGCTGCGACAGCATGTACCAGTGCGCGCCCTTGGGCTTGAGTGAGATGTAGTGCTCGTGCTGCTTACCATCCTGCTCCCAATCCAGGACCATCTCCGGACGGCGCAGCAGGCCCTGGTATTCGTCGACGTCGGCGCGGATCTCCACGCGCACACGTTCGTCCGCAGGCGGCACCAGCAGCACCGCGACGTCGCCCTCGTAGCTCAGTGAGACCTCCTTGGCGAGGAGCCGTCGCACGTCGGCCGTGCAGATCTCTCCGCGGGCGACGTCGAAGACATTCTTGCCGTGCGTGGCGCTCTCCCAGGCGTCGATGCACTCGATCAGCATCGAGCACCCCTGGGCGATACGGATGATGTCCGCCTCGTCCGGCGGCCAGCTGCCCTCCTGCATCTCGATGAGCATGCTGCTGAAGTCCTGTGGTGTGCGCAGGAAAGCGTGGTCGAGGGCCATGGGATTCGTGCTCCTGGGTCGGGCGTGAGCGGGTGGCGACTCTATAGACGTTACCTCGATCCGGGGTCGCCGTGAATGATCCAGGCCCTCTCTGACGGGCGTGCCGGCGCGGGTCTCGCCGCTCCCACTCGACTCGCTATACGACTCGCTCAGACTCGCCATTCGACTCGTTCTATCGATAGACTTGTGACTGATTTATGAGTCGACTGGTTTATGAGTCACCGACGAAAGGGAGTCAAGATGGTTGTCGGGATCCTCACCGAGAAGCCGAGCGCGGCGCGGCACTTCGCTGCAGCCCTCGGCGGCATGAACGGCACGTACAACGGGGAGCAGTTCGTCATCGCCCACGCCCGGGGGCACCTGTACGAGTTCGTCGATCCGCACCGGATGGTGGCGGATCCGGACGTGGCCGGGAAGTACCGGACCTGGGACCTGGGCAACCTGCCCTGGGACCCTCAGCAGCTGGACTGGAGCCTGGAGGTGATCAAGAACGCGAGCTCTGTCGCCCAGGACGTGAAGCGGACCCTGGGCAAGTGCGACGAGATCGTGATCGCCACCGACGTCGACCCCACGGGCGAGGGCGGCATGATCGCGGTCAATGCCTTCCTCGAGTTGGGGCTGAAGCCGGGCAAGTGGTCGCGCATGTACTTCACTGATGAGGCTCCGGCCTCGCTGCAGAAGGCCTTCGCCGCGCGCAAGGTCATTCCGTCGCTCCTGGACTTCGACGAGTACCGCAAGGCGCGCTACCGCTCACAGTTCGACCTGCTCTCGATGCAGTTCACCCGCATCGCCACGAACATGGCGCGCCAGTCCGGGCAGGACACGGTGCTGCGCCAGGGCCGGCTGAAGTCGGCGATGGTGAAGCTTGTCGGCGACCAGTTGAAGGCGTACAACGACTACATCAAGAAGCCGTTCTTCCAGAACCGGTTCCGCGACGAGAACGACGTGATGTACACGAATCCGGAGGAGCCGCGCTTCGACCGGAAGGACCAGGTGCCGAACCAGTACGGCCCCTCCCCCGTTGTGCTCGACGGCAAGGCGACGAAGCAGACCGCGCCACCGAAGCTGCTGGACCTGGCGGCACTGTCCTCGCTCCTGGTGGGCAAGGGGATCAAGGCCCAGCTCGTGCTTTCGACCTACCAGTCCATGTACGAGGCCCAGGCCGTCAGCTACCCGCGCACTGCCGACGTGACGATCACGCCCGAGCAGTTCGACGAGCTCGCGCCCCTGGTGGACAAGATTGCCGGGGTCGTGGGTGTGGACGTGAAGCTCCTGACGCACCGCCAGCCGCGCAAGACGCACGTCAAGCCCCAGGGCGCGCACGGTGCGAACCGGCCGGGCCCGAAGGTGCCCGCTTCGCTGGACGATGTCGAGCAGCGCTTCGGCAAGGCCGGCCGCCTGATCTACGAGACGCTGGGCAAGAACTACCTGGCGATGATCGCCGAGGACTACATCTACGAGCAGCAGAAGGGCCACGTCAAGGACTACCCGGACTTCGTGGGCATCGCCAACGTTCCGCTGTCGGCGGGCTGGAAGGCGGTGTTCGATCCGGACGCCGGCGACGACTCCGCCGAGGGCGACGAGAATGAGTCGGCCAAGGGTCTGGGTACCAACGCTGAGCCCTTTGTCTTCGAGGGTGCGAACAAGCGCCCCGAGCACCCGAGCATGAAGTGGTTGATGAAGCAGCTGGAGAAGCGCGACGTGGGCACCGGTGCCACCCGGACTTCGACGTATTCCGAGGTGACGTCGACGAAGACCAAGTATCCGCTGCTGCTGGAAAAGGGCCGCAAGCTCACCCTCGCCGAGGCCGGGGACATGAGCTGGCGGCTCCTGCCGGGGACCCGGATCGGCGATCTGGCGCTGACCGAGAAGGTCTATGCCGATATGAAGGAGATTGCCGCGGGCACCGGCCCGAGCGCAGAGGACCGCCTCGCGGTCGTGGCCGACTGGGTGCGCGAGGACATCGTGACCATGCAGAAGAACGCCGCGACGATGCGCTCCGCACTGGGGCTCAAGGAGGAGGCCGTCACCCGGAAGGAGCGGGCGCAGGGCACCTGGGCCAAGACGGGCAAGGATGTGGTGTTCGCGCGTGAGTGGGGCGGCCACCGCTTCACCGACGACGAGGTCGCCCGGCTGCTGGCCGGGGAGACGATCGAGTTTTCGGCGAAGAGCACCACGGGCAAGGCCTACGAGGTCTTCGGCGAGCTTGACGAGGGCACCTTCAAGGGCCGGAAGTTCGTCGGGTTCCAGAAGCTAGGCTTCGGCCGGCGCGATGCCAGCGGCAACGCGCTGCCGCCGGCGTCCTGGTGCCACTACACCTTTACGCCCGAGGAGATCGACCGCCTCATGGCTGGCGAGGGCGTCGAGTCCAGCGACTTCGTCTCAAAGAAGGGCAACCGCTTCCAGTGCAAGGTCTTCTTCCGCGAGGAGAAGAAGGGTGAGGGTAAGAAGATCGTGCCTGACTTCGAGGCCTCACTGGACTCCCCGCCGAAGAGCTGGTGCGGGGTTGCCTTCACCGACGATCAGCTCGCGGCACTGGCCGCGGGCAAGACGATCAAGGGTACGGGCTTCACCTCGAGCAAGGGAAAGAAGTTCGACGCGACCTTGGCCTGGAAGGACGAGGGCGGCAAGAGGAAGCTCGTCCCCTCCTTCGGCTGAGGTTGCGCAGACTCGCTCCTGAATGATTATTCGGAGGTCAGTCCGATAGACTGCCCGTCCATGTACATCAGCACGCCACGGCACCGCCCGACGGCATCGGATCGCATGTCCGAGTCCGTTGGGCGGTGCCATTCTTGCGTCAGTCACGCTCGATTCGATAGGTCTATCTAAGGTAGAGTAGTCATGTATCCCTCGTCTATGAGGGCATTCGGACAGGCGCAGACAAATCAGTGGTGGCAGCAGGGAGAGATTCATGGCGAAGATGTCGTACAAGGTGCCGACGAGCCTCAACAGGTCGTTCCTCGACCACGAGATCACGCTCAGCAAGGGCGGCTGGGCGGCCAAGCCCTCCCCCATCAAGCAGCTGTTCTTCTTCGGCGGGGGCGCGCTGGCGCTGCTGTGGGCGGTGACGCAGACCTTCGTGGCGAGCTCGGGACCGGTGTTCATCACGCTCTTCGTCATCTGGGGCCTGGCACTGATCGTCTACTTCGGCGGCATGACCAAGACCAAGGAGCTGCGGGCGATGAACGTGCCCGCCCTGCTGGCGTACGCCCCGTCCCGGGCACGCAACGTCTTCACCCGCCGCAGCTCGGACCCGAGCGACTTCTACTCGATCGTCGGCATCGACGGCATCGAGGAGGACGGCCGGATCCACTTCTCCGACGGCGGTGAGGGGCAGGTCTACCTGGTCGTCGGCTCAGCGTCGTACCTGCTCTTCGACGAGGACCGCATCGGCATCCTGGACCGGGTCGACGCCTTCTGGCGCAAGATCGACACGAACTGCGAGTGGTCCTTCGTCACCACGAAGGAGCCGCAGCGGATTTACCACCAGGTGGCCTCGCTCGAGCACCGCAACCACGCCCTCGAGGTCCGCGACCCTGACCTGATCGAGCTGCAGAACGAGCAGTATGACATCCTCACGCAGCACGTCGGTGGCAAGTTCACCTCGATCCACCAGTACCTGCTGCTCAAGGGCAAGAGCGCTGACGCTCTGCGCCGGGCGCACATGGTGCTGCAGTCCGAGGTCGAGGGGTCCGCGCTGATGATCAAGGAGACTACGGTCCTCGACCGCGAGGAGACCGAGCCCATGCTGCGGGTCTTCTACCAGGGCATCGAGGACGACCTGCACTCTCTCAAGGCCTCACTGAACTGACCGGGCCGAGCTGGACGAACAAAGGAAGGACGAAGGGTGACATGGCGCTGATGACGAAGGCCCGCGCGCAGCTGGGCATTCCGGGGAAGAAGCCCCGGGGCGGGGACGCGACGGCCGTGCCGGGCGTGGATGAACTGGAGGTCGCTCTCGACGGCGATCCCGCCATGGGCGGGACGGTGGAGACGTCCGAGGTGACCGCGCCGGCGGTCGCCGCTGAGCCGGCCGAGGTGGTCGAGCCGAAGAAGAACTGGTGGCAGCGCCGCCAGGAGATGAAGAAGCTGGAGGGGCGGTTCGACTCGTATCCGCACCTGCTGGCGCTCAAGCCTCGGGAGAAGTACGTCTTCCGCTCCGACTACTTCGAGGTCGACGGTTCCGTGGCGTGCGTGCTCGCGTTCTTCCACGACGACGCCGCCCACGACAACTTCGCCGCGTTCTGGGGCATCGACCGGATCCCGGACGGGCTCGACGAGCGCGTCACCGCGGTCGTCCTGGAGCAGGTGCGCCGGATGGACGAGAAGTGGGTGGATTCGTTCACCAAGCAGTCGGAGAAGCTCGACCGCCTTGACGCGAACGAGCAGGAGGAGACCGGCACGACCTCCTCCAAGCGCAAGGCCGCCAAGATCTCCTCCGACCTGGAGGTCACCATCGGCGAGATCCAGGACGGCGCGAGCTACCTGTCGGTGCACAACCGCCTGTTTCTCAAGGCTCCGGACCTCGAGACGCTGGACGACTCGGTCGACCGCGTCACGCGCCTGTACATCGACCGCTTCGGCACGCTGAAGGCCGCGGCGTACGCCGGCGAGCAGCGCCAGGAACTCTCGGGCCTGTTCAAGAACAACGAGAAGAAGCGCGGCAAGGGCTTCCACTTCACCTCGACCGAGCTCGCGGGTTCGTACTCGCTGGTGACTAACGGCCTGAACGACCGGGGCGGCGAGTACGTCGGCTACATGGTCGGCGACGTCAACAACTCGGCCGTACTCATGGACGTGAACCGGTACGAGCACCACGTTGTCGTGGCAGACGCGACCCTGAGCGAGTACCTGGACCGCCAGCGTGTGTCGAACATGTGGTGCTCGAAGATCTCGCAGGCCTGCATGCTCGGCAACGGCTCGGTGGTCCACCTCGTGCTGGACGGGGCGGACCTGGACAAGCTGGGCCCGAACTTCGAGCGGCTGACCTCGCGCGTGGACCTGAACCGCGGTGACGTCAATCCCTTCGAGCTGTTCGGCGACGAGGACGACGAACTGACGGTCTTCGCCGCGCAGATGGAGAAGCTCAAGCTGATGTTTGAGCAGCTCTACGAGACCACGGACGGGGCAATCGGCTCGATCATCCGCTCTGCGCTGGAGGACACGGCGACCGACTTTTACGTCGAGCAGGGCATGTGGCGGCACAACGCCAAGGACCAGCGGCACCGTCTGCGCGTGGTCAACATCCCGCACCAGCAGGTGCCGCGGCTGCAGATGTTCGTCTCGTACCTCGACACCGCGCACAAGGCCCTGCTGAACTCAAGCAAGACCGACCCCGACCAGCTGCGCGCGTACAACGTGCTGCGCGGCATCGCGAACACGATGCTCAGCACGAACGGCGACCTGTTCAACAACCACACGGCATCGGCCGTGGACGGGGTCCGGGATGCCCGGCGCGTGGTCTACGACTTCTCGCGGCTGATGCGCCGCGGCAAGGGCGTGGCCATGGCCCAGCTGGTCAACATCGTCGGCTTCGCCGTCGGCAAGCTCGGGCTCGGGGACACCGTGGTGATCCACGGCACCGAGCAGATTGACGACCGCGTCAAAAAGTACCTGCGCGACCAGTTCGACCATATGCACGAGCGCGGCGGCCGCGTGGTCTACAGCTACAACGACGTCGACAAGATGCTCGCGGACTCGGACTTCAACAAGTTCGACGCCGCGGACTACACGCTCTTCGGGCCGATGCGCGACCGCACGGTGGCGGAGTACCAGAAGCAGCTGCACCAGCAGATCCCGCCGGACCTCGCCCAGCTCATCACGACCAAGGGCGAGAACCTTACCTACCTTCGCCGGGACGTGTCGAACGTGGTCTTCCACCTCGACCTCGCGCTGGGGATCAACCCCTTCCGCGAGGCCCAGCGCAGGCAGGTTCGCCTGGAGGCCGCCAAGGCCGACGAGGCGGCCCGGATGGACCAACTGATGAAGGACAAGCCGGCACCCGGCGCGAAGCTCACCAGCGCCCGCCAGAGCGTCGAGTCCGAGGAGGACCGCTCTGAGGACCAGGTGGGGCGGGCCGACCGCAGGAAGGCCATGAAGAAGGCCGGGACCGCCCCGCGGAAGCTGGGCAAGTCATGACGGCCATCACGGACACGACAGACAGGAAGGGAAAGATGAACGGGACCATCACGCTCGCGGCGCGGGCCCGGGCAGCGGCGACTGCCCGGGGCGGGCTGGTGCGCGTCCTGGCTCTGTCGCTGCTCGTGGCACTGGTTGTGCCGCTGCTGATGACGGTGTTCGCGCCATCGGCGCACGCTGCCGACGACGAGGACCGCGACAATTACTCGCTGTACCAGCTGGCGTCGAATGCCTCGACGTACTTCAGTCAGGAGAACTCCCCCGAAGGCAAGGACAAGCCCGAGGATCGGATGAACGAGGACTGGCGGGCGATCACCGCCGACCCGGCGACGGGCGGCGACATGCTCGGCTACGCCGACTCCGAATTCAGCCTCTTCAACGTAGTCGGCTGGCTCTTCGCCGAGGCGACGGGCTCCACGCAGACCATCGGGTACGACACGCTGAATGCGACAGCCAGCGGCAGCGGCAAGAACGTCTACTCCGGCATGGTGGACTACGCCCACTTCGGCGCGGCCAACGCCGACCTCGGCCTGGACACGATGTCCTCGGGCATCGGTGGACAGATCCTGTCGCTCATCGGCGGCGGCGCGATCTGGCTGCTCTACGCGATGGCGCTGGCCGTGGGCACGCTGTTCTATCTCATCATCCAGCTGCTGAAGGTGCTGAACCCGTTCATGTGGTTCTACCAGGCGGTCGCCGGCGTCGCGGACTCCGGCGGCAATACGAACAGCGCGCACCAGCAGGACCTCGCCGACGGGATGACCGGTGGCCAGGCCAGCGGCGGTGCCCTGGCGGGCCTGCAGCACTGGATCGCAAGCTGGTACGGCCTGCTGCAGTCGATCGCCTGGGAGGCGCTGGTCCCGCTCTTCATCGGGTTCCTGATTATTGGCCTGGTGCTGTTCAAGAAGATGGACCGCGGCTCGGCGATCAAGAAGCTCGTCGTGCGCGTCGTCTTCATTGGCGTGGGCCTTCCGCTGATGGGTTCGATGTACACCGGCGTCCTGGACAAGTTCGATGACTCGCTGCTGGGCCAGCACGCCGGCCCGACCCGTGTGGTGCTCTCCACGTACGTGGACTTCGAGGCCTGGATGATGAACGACCGTCTCGGCGTTCCCGATGAGGCCGTTATCGCCTGGGACAACGACCAGGCCAGCAACAACGCGATGATGTCGGTGCGCACGACGGCACTGGCGATCAACAAGCAGGCGCACGGTTCGACCTTCCGCGACATCAGCGTGGGCCCCGGTGCGACCAATGCCGAGACGGCCTGGAAGAACAGCCTGGTCGGCATGGAGGGCAGCCCGGCGGGTGACTTCAACGCCGTGGGCGAGACCTTCGGCATGCTCAACAGCTACATCTCGGGCCAGATTACATCGGCGTCGGACTTCGAGTCGGGCATCAAGAGCGCGATTACCAACCTGCCGGTCAACAGCGACGTGAAGAAGGAGTGGTTCATCGACAAGAAGTCCTACGGTGACAGCGACAACTTCGGCGGGCACGGCGAGTCGGACTACATCCCGACCAACCACCCGGTGCTGGCGGCCGGCGGCAAGGGCCTGACCTCCTCGAACCCGGGCGGGAACACGACGAGCTTCTCGACCCAGGGCACCAAGCACGGCTGTGGGTTCTCGGTCTGGGCGGACAACGCCCCGGTCTCCTGCAACATGTCGGCGCTGTCGGCGTACAACTACCTGAACACCGGCTTCGGCCCCGACTCGATGACGATGTACAGCTCGAACAACGTCACCAGCGGCCTGACCCGCGAGGACCACATGGCGGTCAGCCAGGTCGGCACGGGCCCGGCGAAGTTCATGTACTGGCAGAACGCCGGCGTCGTGTTGGGCAGCATGGTCCTGCTCGGCTTCTGGTACGCCATCGGCATGCTGGTGGGCGCGGTCAAGCGCACCTTCAGCCTCGTAGCCGCGGTGCCGTTCGCCACGCTGGGCGCGATCGCCGCGATCAGCAAGGTGATCGTCTACTCGGTCGCGTTGATCCTCGAGGTGCTGGTGACGCTTTTCATCTACCAGTTCGTCTCGGAGCTGCTGATCTCCATCCCGGACATCATCTCCGGGCCGGTGTCGGCCTGGATGTCCCAGGACGGCCTGTGGGGCTCAGGCATGCTGGGCGGGATCATCGTGGTCATCCTGACCCTGATCTCCTCGCTGCTGATCATCGGCATCACCTTGGCGCTCCTGCGGGTGCGCAAGGTCGTGCTGCAGGCGATGGACGAGGTGTTCACCAAGTTGGTGGACAAGTTCCTCGAGACCAACACCGCACCGAAGCCGGACAAGAGCGGCATGCTCCCCGCGCTGGCTGCGGGAGCCGGGGCCGGAGCGGGCATGGCCATGGGTAACAAGCTCGCCTCCGGCGTCGGCGGCAAGCTCGGCGGCAGCGGGGCCACGAAGCCCGGCGGCACCCCCGGTGGCAGCAAGGGCTCGTCGACCAACGCCGGCGGCCTGAACGGTGAGCAGAAGTCGCTTGCTGCCGGGAAGGGCGCACTGGCCCTAGCCGCCGGTCCGAACGACGGTCCGGGAGCCGGCCCCGACGGCGGCAGCCCCGCCGGTCCCGGTCCGGTTCCCGGCGGTGGTGGTGACAGCGGCGGCCGCGGCCCGTCCGCTGGTGGTCCCGAGAGTCCCGGCGACAAGGGCGGTCCTCTGCAGCTCACGGGAGGCAAGGCGGGGAGCTCCCGCTCCGACAAGGAGACTGCTCAGACCCTGAGCGGCAAGGGCGGCCTGTCGAACCTCGGCTACAGCACCGGCCAGGGTCCCTCCTCGCGGGGCGGCCATGGGCTCGGCGGCGCGCAGGGTGCTCCTGGTACCGGGCAGCCGGGCCATGGCCAGGGTCGGAAGCGGGACGGGCTCACGGGCGGCACCGATAGCGGTGCGCACACCAGCGGTGTCCGCAAGGCGGACGCCGGCCAGTCGGCACCGACGCAGTTCGGCACCGGACAGCAGGCGGCTCCGGCCTCCTCGGGCCAGGGCCCGCGCTTCACCGCTGGTACCGGCGGGCCCGCGCAGGTGAACCCCGTCGTCGCAGCGGTCCCGGGGATTCCGGGCACCCGGGCGTCGCGGGCCGCCGAAGGCCAGCAGCCGCAGGCCAACGCGGGTTCCGGCTCCCGTGCTGTGCAGGCGGGACCGGGTATCCCGCAGGCCAGCGGCAGTCAGCGCCGCAGCCCGCAAGCTCCGGTCCAGGCTCCGACCGGCCAGGGCAGTGTCCACCGGGCTCCGATCCTGCCCCGCACCGGCGCTCCGGCGCAGGCGCAGGGCCAGTCCGGTCAGCGTCCGCAGGCCCCGGCTCCTGCTCCTGCTCCTGCTCCTATCCAGCCCCGTGTCGGTGGCCGGGTTACCGGAGGCGCTCGGGGCAGCCAGGGTGTCCAGCCGACTCCACGCAGCGGACGTCGATCGGCACCGGCGGCTCAGGCTCCGAAGGCTTCGGCTCCCACCCCGGCTCCGAAGGCCCCGGCCCCGAAGCCGTCGCAGCCGGCTCCGGCCCAGCCGCGGCGGACGGCGGATCCGGCTCCGAAGCGCACGGACGGTCCCGTGTCGCGGAGGAAGCCGGCTGAGGACCCGAACAACTGATCGTTGGTGATGAGGGCGGCGCACTCCGACAAGGGGTGCGCCGCCCTTTGCCTGCCACGGGGGAAAGGATGGAACGGATGAATCTGCGAGGCAAGGCGCGCGACGAGTTTCCGCTGGGCTGGTGGCACTCGGGGCGCTGGTGGCTCGAGGGAGCGCGCGAGCTGGCGGTGAACTGCCTGGCCGCGTTGGCTGCTGTGTTCTTCCTGCGCGAGGCGCTGCGGCTGGTCCGCCATCGCGACAGCCCCGCTGATCTGGCGCGCCGGCGGGTGCCGACGGAGGGTTGGGTGGCCGGGCTCCTGCTTGGGTGCATGGCTTTGGGTGGCCAGGCGGCGGTCCTCATCGCCATCTTGTGGTGGCTGGCCAACGTGGTCGTTTCAGTAACCGCGCTTGCGGTGCTGGCCAGGTCGCGGGTCCGGCACCGGGACACCTGGGCCGAGATCGATTTCGTCGAGACACATGCACCAAAGTACGGACGGCCGCCGGAGACGATCGAGGAGTACCGGGCGCTGCGCCTGAAGGGCGGACGGCTGTAGGGCTCATACGGGACTGCCAGCCAGTCAGACACAAGAAGACCCCGTGGACGTGATGTCCACGGGGTCTTCCTTTCCCGTCGGGCGGCAGTCGTACTGCAGCACCGGCCTCAATCCCTCCGGGGGCCCTTGTCGAAGATCCGCGAGATGCGGTCGATTCCCTCGGCGCTGAAGATGTCCGAGACGGCACCGGCGGTCCCGCTGCGCGGCAGCTCCGAGCGCAGGGTGAGCTTGGCGTACCCCCTGGTCGGCCGGGACTCGATGACGTAGACGATCTCGTGCGAAACGAAGGCCGAAGTGGCCGAGTCCGGCTTCTTCTGGTGGGTGAGCACCCGGAAGCCGGCCCGGGTGCCGATGTAGTCGAAGAAGCGTGTGAGTTTCTCCTCCTCGAGCTGCCGCCGCTCCCCCGCGTTGCGGCCGGAGACTTCGATCAGCTGGATGTGCGTGCAGTCCACATCGTCCGTCGGCCGGCGGATGTCGTCGAAATCCCAGGTGGCTCTTGCTGCGCGCAGCTGCTCGTCGCAGGGGTACGCCACCCGCCCCTTGTAGTACCTGATCGGTCCGATGAGCGTCATGCCCGACCTCCTGCATCCTGTCTGGCGCACGGGCGCGTCCCGGGAGAGAAAAGGCAGAGCCCCGCGGACGCGTGGTCCACGGGGCTCCGGTACTGCAGGTCGATCGGGGCAGTCAAGGGGTCAGCCTCCTCAGCCGCAGTACTTGGTCTTGACGGCCTTGCCCTGCTCGCTGTCGACTGGCACGAGCACGACGTCGTTGACGCCGTTGGAGAAGACGAACTCCATGGTCGACTTGTCCTTGCCGAAGCTGATCGAGCCGGTCTCGGTGGTGCTGCGGCCAGCCTCGGTCCAGTCCACGGAGGACTTGGACTCGTTGATCTTGCCGGTGCCGCGGACGGTGTAGGCGTCCTTGAGCTCGCCCTTCGCCGCGGCCGCCTTCGGGTCGTCGAGGACGGAGTTGATGGAGTGGCAGGCGAGGTCCTGGCGGCTGGCGGTGTCGAAGTAGGTGATCTGGTCACCGTCCACGACGACGATGTCGCCGTTCTGTCCTTCCGAGGTGGCGAAGTACCGCCCGTCCCCGCCGGAGCTGCTGCAGCCGCTGAGCACGAGCGCGGCGCATGCCAGGGCTGCAGCGGTCGCGGCCAGCTTCGTCCGCGTCACGTGTGCGGTCCTGGTGATGTCCATGGTCTTCTCGTCCTTCTGGTCGGTCCTGTCGTCCTGGCTCTGTGTCCAGGCAATGAGTGTTCGGAAGGTCCAGCGTCTCGGCTCCACAGTTCAGAACTGTTTCCCCGAGCCCCCGTTCCCAGGCCATGCCCGGGAGCCGAAGCTGGACTATCCGCGCCCGCCTGGACGGACGATCTGCTCAGCCGGGGGCTGAGCAGGATTTCCACTCGTATACCTGTTTTCTCTACCAGTATGGCAGACCACGTACCACCTGTACCACCTTGCACATGTCAGTCAGGAGATGACAAGCACAACTCCAGACACAGAGAGCAGCACGCGGATCCCTGCGCGGAGAACGCCTGCAGGACCCCGGCGTCGTGTCCGGTGTGCCACTCGGACCCGTCGGGGCCGGGGGTTACACCGCACGCGGGGAGGAGGTGACCGGGTGTGGAGTAGAGGTGGTGGACGGTGCAGGGGGCAGAAGCAGCTGGCATGTCCCCATTGTCGGACACTGCGCGGTTTTGTGCCGAGCCGGCAGCGGACCAGGATCAGTCCGTTCCGGACGTTGTCGGAGCCCTTTTATAGCTTGGTGCCCAGGGGATCGAAAAACAGGACCAACGGTGATTCCCGGGAGCGAGGCGGCCGGCCGTAGCCGCCATCTTTGTGGGTCGCCTATTCGAATATGTGTTCTAAGGTTGTGTTATGTCCTCCGAAGAGTTCGCCGCTGCACTGCAAGCGCAGTATGCGCGGCGGGCCAGCCCGATCGGGCTGACCGTGGAAGAGCTCGACTTCGAACACTTCCCGGCCAAGAACGGGTATCCCGGAATCCCCGTCAAGGCATGGATCCGGTTCCCGAACTGCGCAGAACTGGTGGACGGCGAGGTCTTCGCCTGGACAGCGAAAGCGGTCGAAGTGACATGGAAGGACGGGCCGGTGACGTACCGGACCTGGGTGTGGAGTTCGGCGGTTACCCGCCGGGAAGAAATGATGAACAGGAATCTTGGAGAGCGGACCCGTGGCAGCAACAGCATCAAATAGCAAACCTCTGGACGCTCCAGTGGAGGTGCGCTTCACGGCGAAGGGGGTTCCCCTGGCCGTCAGGCATGACGGCAGGATCTGGGCCGTGGCCGCGGAACCTGTGCACTGGTTCACCCGTGCCGACTGGTGGAACACCGCCAAGCGGGCACCGGTGGGCAGCGGCGACCTGATCAGCGTCGAACACTGGCAGGTTCAGGTCCGGTTGACGTCCACTTCGGCGCTGCGAACCTTCGAGCTGCGCCGCGACCCCTTGTCCGAGCAGTGGCTGCTGGCCGGGATCAGCGACACCGGGGCTGCCGCGGCCTGAGCCCGCTCCATCTCGTCGACTCATCCCCGAGTGTGACGATTCGACTCGTATCAGATTCCATTCGATTGATCCTCTGACTCATTAGTTGATAGAGTGCCGATAGGCATTCAAGGCACAGCTATCTGAGGCAGGCAGTCATGGCAGGACAGGTCACCACCGCTGAACGCGGTGTGGCTTCGTCTGCATCTGCCTCCCCGCGCAGGCCAGTGCAGATCTCGGCGGCTGCTGCAGCCGCGATCGCCGTCCGCCCGATCCCGGTGGAGGCCATCAAGGCCGGAGCCGCCGTGGCGGCCTCGGTGGCCATCCGGCGGGCGGAGGCAGCTGAGGCTGCCAAGCCTGCGCGCTTGGGTCGCCGTCGGGCCGCCTAGTCCCCGAGAGTCAGCTCCAGGACTGGCGTGAGCCCTTGACCCCGTGCTTGTTGCGGCGGTGGCTGGGCAGCCCGGGCAAAGGGAATTCCTCGCCGCACTCAGGACACGGCACTGGCTGCGGGTGCGCGTAGTTCATGTGGTGGCGCAGGTTGTTCCGGTAGCGGAACGTCCGGGGTTCTTCGCACTTGGGGCACTGGTAGCTGCCGTTCGAAGGCATGAGCGAGTACCCGCCCCCGCGGCGCGGCTCCTGGTCGTCAGCTTCGCCGAGATACCAGAAGCCGATCCGGCTCAGGTTCGTGCCCTGGGAGCCGAACATCCCCTTGACCGACCCGCGCTTTCCGTCGTCGGCGTAGACCACGACCTTGCGGAGGAAGGCCCTGATGATGGACTTCTGCTCCGTCTCGGAGAGCTCGAGGAACTCGGCCCCGCTGATGTCGGGGATCGCCCTCGGTCGCCCCTCGGTCTTCTCCGAGATCCGCATCTCGATCTGCCCCTTGAAGGCCTCCTCCTCACCGATGCGGTTCAGCAGTGCCGACATCGCGCTGGCCGGCGCGGTGTTGATCTGGGCCCGCAGGATCAGGATGGAGTCCCCCAGGGCATCAGCCTGTTCGTGGAGCTCGGACAACTCCGAGCTCGCGCTCCCTTCCGCGGCCTGGTTCAGCCTCTCGGCCTGCAGCTCCATCACCTCGGGGCTGTCGAGCGATCCGGCGACGACGTCGCGGATGAAGCGCTCCAGGGCTTCCCTGTTGATTGCAACGCCGGGGCAGTCAGCGCCGCGCATCCGTCCGTTGCACACGTACGATCCCGACTCACCCATCGACCTGTTGCTGGTCATCTTGGTGCCGCAGCCGGCACAGTAGACGAGGCCGACCAGGGGAAGGCCTCCGGCGCGGGCCCGGGTCCGCTTGAGCGGTTGGGGCTTCATCAGCAGGCGCAGGGTTTCCCACTCGGCCTCCGTGCAGACCGCCTCATGACTCTTGACCGGACGCCCATCCTTGTCGATGACGATCTTGCGCGTGTCGCGGAAGTCCGGACCTGGGCCGCCGCTGCGTCCATCGGCCTTGGCAGTCAGGGAATTGTATCCGGCCAGGAGCGGATGGCGCAGTAGCGAGGCGACGGCGCGGTATTGGAACGGCCGGCCCTCGCGGTTGGTCAGGCCCTGCTGGTTGAGCTCCCGGACGATCTCGGCGACGGAGAGTCCGTCGAGCCGCCATTCGACGATGCGGCGGACGGTCTTGCTCTCCTCCGGGTGCAGTTTCAGCGTCTTCACGCCGTCGGCGTTGCGCTGCTCGGGCCGCATCCAGCCGTACGGCGCAGGGCCGTTCCAGCCGCCCTTCTGGCGGATGTTCTCAGCGGTGCGCTTCAGCCGCTTGCTCGTGGTCGCCGCCTCGGTCTCCGCCAGGCCGCCGAGGACGGAGATCAGCAGGATGGTGTCGGGCGATCGAGGGGCGAACACGCGGTCATGGGTGTAGATCGTGACGTTGTGGCGGTTGCAGGTGTCGACGATGCGGGCGGTGTCCATCAACCGCCGTGCCAGCCGGTCAAGGTCCCGGACGTAGAGCGCCTTGACGTCGCCTTCGGCGAGGACCCCTTCGAGGCGGTCGCGCTCGGGGCGGTGCCGGTCGCGGTAGGCACTGACGACTTCTTCGAAGATGTCGTGCTTGGCGACCGTGTGGTGGTGCTTCCGGCTTTCCGCCATAATCCAGGCACGCTGGTCGACGAGCGACGCGTTGCCCTCGGTGGGATCTTTGGATCTGCGGATATAGGCAACGGCTCGCACCCGTAAAGCATACATTTTTAAGGGTGGCGACCCGCGTGGTCTGCGTATCGTTGTGATGATGGCCTCTGCAAGTGCTGCATTCCGCAAGGCTCGGCTTGGCCGACCACGAAGGTCGGACTCGTCAGCCGGCCAAAAAATCGCGAAGCGTAGAACGTGCGCCTCGGAACATGGAAGGCATCCTTGTCCCTAACTATCGGCGAGTTTCATCGTTCCTTTGCAGGTCGGGTACCCGGCGCAGCCGAAGAACCGGCCGTAGCGCCCTTTGCGTTCCCTCATCGTGTGTTTCTTGCATTTCGGGCAGACCACTGGGGTGATGTCGTCGCCTGTCGCGGATCGGATCTTGACGACACGATCTCCGACCAGCTCGAGGAGGAACGCTGATTCCCTACCGGCGCGCGTCACCAAGAGCGCTGAGCGCTTGGCACGGGTCAGTGCGACATAGAACAGGCGTCGTTCTTCTGCGTGTGGGTAGGAGTCGGGGGCGGCCATGGCCAGTTGCAGGAGAGCATCATCCTCGACAATGCTGGGGAATCCGTTCCTCTCAAGGCCGAGCACAACGACGTAGTCTGCCTCCTTTCCTTTCGAGGCGTGCACGGTGTTGAACTCGATGGTCAGGTTGGCGTATCTGGCTTCCAGCGCCGAGGTGACATCGTCCTTGGACCGGGAGTACCGGCCGAGCAGCAGCACAGTGGCTGGCTCAGTGAGCTCTGAGTCAAGGGTTGCCAGGTACTGCCGAACGGCCGATCCGTAGTGGCTGCGCTCCCGTACACTGACAGCGCATACGGTCTCGTCAGCCTCCGGCGCTGAAGATCGGACGTTCTTGGAGATTTGATTGGGGTTTTTCATCACGAACCCACCGGCGACATCGCACAGGGACTGCGGGGACCGGAAGGTGCGGTCCAGCCAGATGGTGGACGCTGTCCCGAACCAATTATCGAAGCGGGTCATCACACTGAGGTCTGAGCCCGCGAACCTGTTGATGGACTGCCAGTCGTCGCCGACCGCGTACAGGTAGTTTCCAGGAGTCTTCATCAGCGCCCGAACCAACACCGCGCGTGCGGCGCTGGTGTCCTGCATCTCGTCGACCATGACGAGCCGGTATGGACTCGTCCACCGGCCCGACTCGACGTGATCGGTTGCGAGATTCAGCATGTCCTCGAAATCGATCTGGCCCGCGGCTCGGAGCTGACGGTCCCATTCGGCGAGGATGACGTCGTACAGGCGTGTGAAGAGCCTGGCCCGCAAGGTTCGGCCGGCCCGCTGCGTCAGCACGTCGGGAGTGAGGCGGTTGCCCTTCGCGTGTGTCATGAAGGACCGCATCAGCGCCACCATCGCCTGGTCGCTGATCGGCGGTTCCCCGAGTGCCTCCCTGTAGGGGTCTTCCTCGAGCTGGATTCCGTGTCGGCGGAGCTCCTGTTCGAGGTGCTCGAACCCGGACCCGTCCCGGATGGTTGCCGAGGTTGTCTCGATAAGTCTTGTGCTGTATCGATTGTGGGTCTGACGCCGCCACGCCATACTCTCGGCATACCCGTCAAAATGTGGCGGCGGGTTGCCGTCTGAACCGAGCGCCCAGTGCTCATGCCAGACGTCGATGTCCGGATAGTAGAAGTCCGGCTGATACTGACGGTGGTGCGCGTCCGCAACGTCGTGCGCGTAGGGTCGCTCGTATTCATATCGGACGCCGTTGAGGAAGAGCCAGTTGGCGATCATCACCTCTTCCTGGCTCTTGACGACCTCTCCAGCGAGAGTGCCGAAGCCGTTAATACCTGTGTTCCTGTCCGACTTCTCAGGATCGGCTTCATCCCCGAGATCCGGCAGCTGCCTGCCGAACACGAGCCTGAAAAGGTCCCAGTCCCGCCGGAAGGCCGGGTCACGGTCGCGCAGGCCATCCACGATCCCCGCAAGCCGCCCCATCCCATTGTCCCTGGGGAGGTCATCGGGGACGGCGGGTTTGCGCCCGGTCGCCTCACCAACGATGCGCAACCCGAAGGCATGGAAAGTGCTTGATGCTACCGAAGCGCCGTCATCGCCGAGGCGGGAGACGAGCCGCTCCGAAAGCTCACCGGCTGCCTTTTTGTTGAATGCGAGGGCGAGAATCTCCGTCGGCTGGGCGATGCCACGCCGGATCGCATACCCGGCGCGGGCTACCATCGTCGACGTCTTCCCGGAGCCCGCGGCCGCGATAACACGCACCCGGTTGTCGAAGCAGACCGTCGCCCTCGTCTGCTCTTCCGTCAACGGCGACTTCTCGACCTTGCGGAAGAAGTCCGTCAACTCGTTTTTCTCCCACTCCAGGAACGCCCCGTTCCGCTGGGCAGCCCACCTTGACAAGTCAGTGGTGCGGCAGGCGTCGACTGCGGCACGCTGGTCCTCACGTTTACCCTTGGGAAGCCCGGAGAGCCTCGGATCGCTGTCGGCAGCCAGCCACGCTGCGACATCTGGACGAGAGCCCTCGAGTGCGGCGATCGTGTCCTGGTCCGCCCACCGGGGTCGGTTCATCACCTCTTGCACCCGGGACCACCACAGGCGCGCCGTCTCGCCCTGCTCCTCAGCCTTTGAGAGCAGGGCGGCGAGATGCCGTCGCTCATCGAGCTCGGAGTGGTACGCCGCGGCGACCTCACGCACTGCGCGACGAGACAGCCCATTGAGCACCGTCTCCGTCCCGTGGACGAGAGTGACGATGAGCTGCCCTGAGCCTGCATCGACTGCGAGTCCGAGGACGTCGATGACATCAGCGTCCACCTCCTGGGGGATTCCGCAGACGCGCAGGCGGCCCTCACGGATCGACAGCACCCATGACCCGGCACCTCTGAACGCGCGTGCCCACCAACCCGGCTTCCACTCCGTCATGCTTCCCCCGACTCACACATGTTCAAAAGGAGACCATTTGCCCTCTTTCCACGGTATCAGCGAGGAATTGTGTGTCGTCGAGTGCGTTCACCGGGTTCGTGCTGATCTGCAGCCTACAGGCAACACGACCAAACCGGGCGGGACGGGGGCAATCCTTCGCACCAGGTCTCTTCCCGCCGGGCCCGTCTCCACCAGACATGGTTTCGGCCGCTGTCAAGGCAGGGAGTTTCTCGGCTTAGGGTTGTCGTTGAACCATTGGGGTCAGATCATATGACCATGGGGAGAATCCTGGACGGCGCAGCCGATGATGTCCGACGTCGACTTGAGGCTCTGGGTGTGCCTCCTGCGATTGCTATCGCTATGGGACAGGTAGCCTACTTGCCTCGTAACAGCAGGATCCCCGGTATTCCCCAACCGATAGTTGGAAGAGCAGAAGCGGCCTGGTTGATCAGCAAGTACGAGGAGCAACTCAAGAACGACCAGGATCCCTTCGCCAGGGCAGCTCTCGTCCAGGAGATGTGTGATCGGGTATTCGGCGCGGCCGGCGGCGCTGTATTCGATGCTGGGTATCCGGCAGGAACAGCGGAGCGCGAAGTAAAAGCGATGGAGGAAGGAGCGGACCGCTACTTCGAGACAGTCGACCTGTCCTTCCTCGGGGATCGAGTAATGCTCCCTGCTACCTACGTATCTGGGGAAGGGGCAGAAGAGCGGCGATGGGATGGCTGGATCATTACAAAGGACGGTGTAATCGGATTCTTCGAGGAAAGCGACCTCTTGGCGGATGACCCTGCCGAAGGGAGCCCCATACTTGCTCAGCTTGGAGAACTCAACGCCTGCTCCATATTGATGCCCGCCTCGTCCGCTCCGGCGCTCAGCCATATCGACTATCAAGGGCCTTCGAACAATCTCATTGCCTCGCTCCGGTTCCGTGACGGCAATCGAATGCGCATCGCGGTCTGGCTGGAAGGGCTCCCACCAAACCTCTACGGCGAGGCGATGGAGGGTATATCCGAGCTACTTCGGATTATTGATAAAGCCCTGACTCCCAGCCTGGACAATACGTCAACGGACCACATACCGCTGCGCCCGGAGCCCAAACATATCCAGGATTCAAGGCCTGCCGTCCGAATACCTGACCTTGCGGATGCGCGGTCTCTGCCAGCCTTTGACGCCGCCATGGAAGAGCTGTCGTTTAGGTACTTTGAAAACGGCAACAACCCCCGGATGCTGTGGCCGCTTATGGAGCAGTACCTTCAACCCATGCTCTACCGGTACTCCTTGAGGACCTACATGACCAATGACGAAGTGGATGGTCAATGGCTCATTGGGAAGTACATTTCATACGCGGGACAAAGCCTGTGCTTGCTTCAACACAGTAATCATCACCAGCAGCAGGGTGATCTGGGCGCATCCGAACACGCGGCCCTAAAGGACTTCATCCTCGACTCCACACAGGAGATGTACGGTCTGGTCGTTTGTGCCATTCAGAATGCGGGCAGAGAACGACCGATTTCCTTTGAGGGGTCGCCACTGGAGTGGAACCGCGAGCTTCTCGCATACCTAACAGCGAAGCTTAATGAAATTGTGTCGGCCCAGGACCCCAACGATCCGATTCGTTTGGCGCAGCAAATGATGAAAGGCGATGGAGCTCTATAGTCAGCAGACCTTGGCCGGCTACGAACTTGGCGCGGGCGCTGGCCCGCTATGCGACCAGGTTCCTCGTGGCATCGCTGACACTGGCGGGATTCAGGTGATTCCGAGTTTGCCGGATCGCCCGCCCTTGATGCCATGGTCCTTGCCGTAGCGCCACAGGATGGCGTCGATGATGCGCAGTTCGGAAATGGGTGTCTGGACCATAGAAAGCTTGTGAATGCGCCCCAATCGTCCAGCAAGGTCGGGGTCTTCCATGAAGAGGTTGTGCCAATTCAGCCATTGGCCTTCAGAGGTGTCTTTGCCCACGACTGCCCCGATGACTTTGTCCCAGATGGGGATGAGATGCGGTCGCTTCCTCGCCATGATCTTGCTGGCTGTGGTGGCCCCGACATCCCAGCGCGTTTTTGGGTGTGCGTCTCAGCTCCTGCCAGAGCAGCCATGAGGGGCTGCCCTCCCCGAGAGTGGCTTCTGCTTCCGCGACCGTGAGGTCGCTCATCTTCACGTCGGTGGGTATATCAGCCAGGAGATCCCGTATATTCGCCGCCAACAGCTTCTCCTGCAGTCCGATGATGGCCTGGGCCGGCACTTTGACGCTGAGCATGGACACGGCGACAGCGTCGCTGTCGGTGATCCTGTCCCTCACCTCCGGGTTGTCGCCGCGGTTCGCCCATTCATCAAAGTAACTGCCGGTACTGAGCAGCCCCGTCTTTGTGGACGGTTCAAGGTAGTAGCGCCGGAGCAGTTCGGCTGCGGCTTCGACGTTCTCTTCTTTCAGGATGGCTGGTAGTTCCATGAATCCCCCTATGGCTTCAATGCGCGGACTATGACCCTGACTGACCCTGCGACGTCGCTGGGTGGTCAGTCTGTATGGCGAACCTCAATCCCGGGGTGGTTCTCCATGACCCAAGCGGCCATCCGACGGTTCCGTGCCGAGATGAACTCCAGCGTGGCCTCCCGGTACGTTACGTACTCGTCTTTTGTGGCCGGCATCCCGGAACGCTTGAAGTTGTCGAAGGGCAGGTAGAACCGAACCTCTTCGTAGTCAGGTGTCACGAGGTCTTGAAAGTGGAAGAACTCCACAAACTCCTTGAACCCGTCGAAGAGCGCAAAGAAGTCCGCGTACGCGTTGATGACATCGGCCAGTGGGCTCTCCGGTTCTCCTGCGTAATGACGCCGGATGCACTCCAGGGTCAGATCCATCCGGTCGGCGATGAGCGACCTGAGCCCCCTCGCCTGGTTCATCGTGGGTCGGTCCTTCTTCCTGACGGGCCAGATCATCGCACTGCCGATGGTGTACGGCGGCTTCAGGTAGCGGGCCCGCTGCTCCTCATTCAGCGAGGCGATGGCGTTCGCCAGAGACGCCGTACGTGCCCGGCCGGTGTAGGAGTGGGTGATGGCGTCACTGCCGTACCAATGCATCGCTCTGGAGGGGCCGGTGAAGATGAGGTAGCCGTCCGTACGCTTCGGCGGCGCGGTCGGTTCGAACAGGACGCCGGAGTTCAGCTCCTTGGTCCACAGCAGCTCGTGGTCCGCCCGGAGATTCGGACTGCCACTGTCCGGGTCAGTCCCTGGAGGGGTGTCGGTCGTGTAATTGAACGAAGTATCGAAGACGCGCGGCTGTTGCTGCTGCGGGTATTCCGGATCACTCAAGTTTCCCCCAAAGACCAGAGTTATAAGACGCACGAACCGGTGGTTGGTTCCGCAAATGTCGCGGCCATCGGCTCTGTCCCAGACTAGGTGTCACTTCCTGATATTGAAACCCCAGGTGCCCCACTGACCGTCGGCAATGCCCATGTTCCCTGGGGTTCTGATTGTGTGCCCATGCAGCCGCTTTTCTATGGAATTCTTCCCGTGTCCTGTACGTTGCATGGTCGGTAATCCCCATCAACAGAGAAGAGATGCACCTCCGTGGCAACCGATTACGATGAACTGCGCACCGACGTCAAGGAATCCCAGGAAAACTCCCTGGAGGCCCTGAAGTCCGCCAAAGCCCCGGATGCGAAATCCGTGGTTCAGGAGCTCGACGAGGCTGACGCCCTGGACGGCCTGACCCCTGGCGGGGAGTTCATTGCCGAAGAGCTGGTCGTCCACGTCATCCCGCAGGCTGACGATGAGTTCACCTGCTGGTCCTGCTTCCTGGTCCGCCACCGTTCCCAGAAGGCCCGCGAGAAGGACGGCCATGCTTACTGCGTCGAATGTGAAGGCTGAGCGGTTTTGGCCGGCTGTCCCGGAGCATATCTGGAACAGCATCCGCGAAGAATTCACCCTGCCGACAGCGGCAGACCTGGAGACGCATTTCCAATCCCTCGGCGACCCGGAGGCCATGCGCCGGGCAGTTCGGGTATTCATCGGCGAAGGAACCTTCTGCCCGGGCTTCCAGCTCAAAGATGGGCTCTTCCACGAACCTGTGCTGCGCCTCTTTGACCAGGCGATGAGCCTGAAGATTCCTCATAACGTGTTCGCCGCCTGGATGGTCAGCCCACTGCCGGCAGAAACCCGTTCCCGGCCAGTGGACATACTGGGCAGCATGACGCTGCTCCAGAGCTCCTTGGTCGCCTTTGGTGACAGGTACCGGCCGGCCGAAAAGCCCAACTAGCGGCTTGGCTCTGCCGTATCCGAAGTCAGATGGCTTCGTGGAAGGCATGGATAAATGGCTGCACATGTACCCGACCTAGCGGGCATCCTGCCCGCGGTCCAGAATCTGACGAACCTCGCGAAAAGCTTCGAAACGGCGGTTGGCACGGGCTTCCCGAACTGTCGGATCAGGGTCTCTGAGTGCCGTCCTGCCGGGGTGGTAGGTTTCCACTGCTGCATATCGGGCAGCGACACGGGGGTGTTTGCGAGCGAACCGCTTCCACAGGGTCTGCGCTTCGCCGCCTTGGAGGAGTACAACTTCGAGCTTTGGCATCAAGTCGATCAACCGGGCCAAAGGGTTCAGCCCTTCCGTGATCTGCGGGCTCCTCAGACCGCTGGACTGATCGTGGCGGTACCACGGGTAGGCGTTCCAAGGGGTCAGGTCAGCAGGCGTCAGGTCCACCGAGGCGAGCAGTTGGCATTGGAGGGCTGCGGAATCGTCGTCGTTCTCCACGCACAGCATTCCGGAGCCCATGGTCTCGTGGGTCATCGGCCCGGGATCACGCAAAATGCTCAGGATCCGGGCCTCCGAGCCCCCATGAAGAGGCGCGACGTACGGCACCCACCCCCGGCCGGTCGAAGGCTCAGGCTCCCGGAGGGACTCGACCAGCTGGTTCACTGCAGTGACGTGTGGAAGGTGCACACCGGCGAACTGCTCAGCTTTGAAGGCCGCGTCCCTCATCTGTTTGACCATCCTTGGATACTAGCCGTCGTCCCGTCCCGGTCCGTCGTGCGGTGTGATGTGGTCATCGCTACGTCGTGAAGATTGGCTCATGTTCAACGTCGTCGTCCCAGTAGTTGAAGCGGTCGCCCAGGAGTCCGAGGAACGATCGTGGGTCCACACGGTTGAGGCGCACCTCCAGTCCCCACCGACGTACGGTCGTGAGCGCGGCGTTCGAGAGGTGAAACCACATCTTGTCTTCGGTGAAAATCTTCAGCGGCGGCTCCGGGTCCTCCTCCCGTTCCTCCTCCTGCGTGAGCAAACCGACTCGTTCGACGTCGGCCTTGGTAATCGAGGTTGTCATGTTCAGGCCGCGCTGCGCTGCGCGTCCATTGACCACAATGTTGACGACCGCGAGGAGAAGGTGCCAATCCTTCCACCCTTCGGCACGCAGCGATGTCACAAGTTTGAGGAAGTCCGGGTCCCCAGCAAGCCGCGGGAGCGTCAGCCGCACCGGTGGCAGCATTTTCTCGTATCGTGCGGCGATCGCATCAATGGACGCGGCACGGTCGTAGGCCGATGCATGTTCCGGAAGCTTCCTGCGCAGTCCGGTGGCGGGCTTTGGCGACCGCGGCCTGTCGGCTCCGATGAGACCCCCTGACAATCCGCTGATCCCGTCGTAGAACGAGTCTTTGTGAACGTCGACGAGGTCGTCGTAGGGACGCACGCAGGTCAGCATGTGCGGAAGCCCGCGTTCGAAGGTCCGCTCCATCACGGCGATGAATGCCGGCTGCCCGAGGAGCGACTGGGTGACGATCGCCTGGAGCACAGCGGAGGTGACCTCGAGCTGGTCCGCTTCGGGTGCCAAGGCTCCCGAACGGGAGAGGATCACCCGATGCCCGACTGTGCCACGGTCGCGCTCCGACTCCGCGGTGAACACCGATCCGGGCTCCACGGGCCGGTCCGAGACTTCGACCTCGACGCGGATCTCACCTGGCACGAGAAGGAGGTCCTCGCCGGCGAGGTCAGCGAGGGTGATCTGCATAGCCGCCGCGAATCTCTCGGCCGCGAGCACGTGGGCCCGCTCGTTCGGGGCGGTCACGACCCATACGTTGCCGAGCGCGGCCCAGCTGTACTCGCGCACCGGGCCTGCATCGGAGAAGGGCCGCCCAAGGCCCCCGCGGTCCGCCGCGTCTGCGGTCTCATCCTCTCCGGGGGGCTCAATGTGTGCGACCGAGGCCAGCATCGGAGCAACGAGTTCGTCGAGCTGGGTGGACTGGACCACGCTTTCGATGGCACGCAACAGCCCGGGGCGAAGGGAAGACGCGGCCCGCAGGATGTGGCACTGGTCGATCAGCATGTCCCTGAAATACGGATAGCGCTCGAAGCTCCACGGATCACCCGCCAGTTGTGCCTGTGCCCAGATCCCGATTCTGAACGTTTCGGTGGCGGTTAGCCACTGGCCGGCCTGGTGCTCGTACGTCGCAGTCAGGATGATGCCCCGGGCCACGAGTACGGCGAGATGGGGGCCGCCGCTCATTCTTGCGACCGATACCGCGCTCATCGCGTACTGCTTCGCGGCCAGCGGAAGTCCGAGATCGCTGTATACGGCCGACGCGAGCAGCATCATGATGGCCGCGCCCTCGGCAGCGTCGCCGTTGAGCCAGCTGAACTTCGCGGAATGAATCTCACGAAGGGCGTCCAAGGCCCGGCCTCCTTGGAGCAGAGCCATGGCGCGGCTTTGCGCCCGATCTCCTGCCGAAGCCCGCCCCGAGCGCTCGATCGTTACATCGTCCAGCGCTTGGCGCACCTTGAGATAGTCAGGGTGGTCGATCAGGGCAGGCGATGTGAAATCGAAGATCGACATGAGTTCATCCAGGGGTACCATCGGAGCCTCCGGCAGGGTCTCCACGAGGTCGACCAAATGCCTCATGCCTGCTTCGAGGTCGCGCAGCTCCGCGTCGGACGGCACACCCGGAAGCCCGCGTCCTTCCCGCTTGGCGGCGCTCAGTTTCTGGTGGATCGCCGACATCAACGGACCAGGTCCGGAGACTTCGTCGAGCTCCTCCGGCGTGAAGCCCCGGGGACCGAGAGCGAGGATCGCGCCGGCTGCCAGCAGGCCCGCCTTCGCATTCATCCCCGGCGCTGCACGCAGCTCGGCTTCAAGCACCCTCTCCAAGTCCTCGGTCCATGCTTCCGCTTCATCCGATGTGATGGTGGTCCCGCCTCGCGTCAACGTCGCCTGCACGAGGCGCAGCAGGGTGATGGCGTCGACCAGCACGCCGGAGTCGGATGCTTGGGAGGTTAACCGCCCGAAGTAGCCGCGGAGGATCCCGTCGACCGGCTTCAGTGTGTTGAGCCCGAACCCGGTTGCGAGGACGATTTCGTAGTCGATGCGGTTGAGAACACCGTTTTTTCTATGTGCCTCATCTCTCAGTGCCCGCGCCGAAGCGAGCCAGTCGGGCAGGTCGGCACGCGCCTCCGGATTCAGGCTGGAGAACCGAAGGCCTTCCCGCAAGTCGACGAACTCCCCCATCGAGCCCGAGCGGTCTGAAGGTGTTCGCCAGCGATTGCGTTCCTCGATATACCAGTCAGGGAGCTCATCACGGGACTCTTCACGCGCGGGCGCGAGGGAGGATGGCAGATGGAGGAAGTCGACGGCGAGGTAGAACAGGTCCGCACTGGCGATCTCGTTCGCGATCGCCTGCGCATCCCAGATCTGCAGTGCAATCGAATGCAGTTCGCGCGCGTGTGCCTGGAGCTCATGCCTCTTCGCCGTGTCGACAGGCGCGACGGTGAAATAGATGACACGGTCGACCGGCTCCCCCTTGCCGCAGATCTTCGCAAGATCAGACCGGATCTTGGACGGAACGTTCTCGCGCTGCGCAGTTACTGCGAGAACGACTGCATCCTCAGTCGCAAGAGCGGTGAAGAGTGACGTGTCCGGCAGCTCCTTGGCCACCATGCTCCAGAAGCTCTCGGCGTCACGTCCTCCGTCGCCGCCGGCTGAGACCGGGCCCGTCGCAGGCAAGACGTTGCTGACGATGCGACGGCGGGTCAGACCGAGACACAGCTGCTCGAACGGGTGATGCGCGTTGGTCTCGCCAAGGGTCTCGAGGTAGAAGCGGATCATCGTGGCGAGCTGGGCTGGCGAGGTCATGGTGGAGGGCTTCCGGATAGGTGAGGACTTCATCGTGGCATCTCATGATGGGAATTGATCGCCACTCCAAGGGCAGTCGTCTGGCCGCTCATGCTCGTCGGCGGCCGACCCATGCCAGATGCCGGTCTGCCACCACACTCCCACACAGTCGACGGCCGCGCAGGATGCCCACACGGGTGCGCCCTTCGACAAGCTGAAGACTGAAATCTCCCGGGTTGACTAGGTCCCGGTCCAGCACGATCGGCCACCGCTTCCAGGTGCCGTGGACTTCCCAACAGAGCCCCACACCCATGTGTACGCCGTACCTGCGAACGGCGACCCAGTGGTCCGGATTCTCTGCGAAATCCTCTATGGCTCCTCGGTCGGACGGTCCTGTCGGCATCACCATGAAATCGTCGACGGGCAACACTTCGACCTGCCAATCGATCTGAGCGAGATCGACCTCCCCGTAGTCATTCAGGAACGAGACATTCTCGGCGTGGTCAAATACCCATTGCTCCAGAACATCATCCGGCCAACCAAGCTGGTGGACCCTCTCCAGCTGCCGGAACTCGGTGAATCCGTACCCGCTCTCACGGCATTGCCGGGCGAGCTGAGAGAAATCCCCTAGGCGCATGCGGCGATCGTTCATATGGCTCCATGCACATCAGGAGTCCAGCCGTGAACATCACCGCTCAGGGCATTCGCAGTGCCTCGGCTCATTTGGTGCAGCGCGGCGCGATGTCCGTCGCCGATTATCGGTGTCATGTGGAGGTTCTCCTGGATCTCGAGTGCACGCTTCGAATGTGGTCAGCAATTGCTATAAAGATACTGTCCGGCACCGACACAGCATGCGAACCTTGGTGCTACCGACTCGGAGACCGTAACTCATGGCGTAGAAAGCGACAGCGGAAGATAGTCCGACGGCGAGGCGGCCGATGCTTCATCATGGGATCCTGGGCAGGCGGCCGGACTGAAATTCACTACCCATCGATGCCTGACTTCCTTCCCGTAAGCTGTCCCCTCGGTGTGGTTCCGAGCGGCCTGGAACGTGGGCACCTGACTCAAGCAGGCTTAAACCGCGAGGCAACCGTCTCACGCATCCTCGCCACGTCAACGTCGCCGGCTGGCTCTTCTACAAGCACTTTGGCCAGCCGTTTCGGCCAGAGTACATGAATGCCATGGGTCGAGAATGCGCCTCCGATCAAGGGCCAGTCGGCTTCAACAAAGCACAGCGCCCCGGTGACCGGAACATCCCCGACGAGGTCTCGCACGACGTCGACCTGTTTGAGCACCCCATCGACCAGTTTGGTGCAATCCCGTCGGCCGACGAGGAGCTTCTCGACTCGGGGGCGAAGGATACCACCCTCGATCTTCAGTTCAGGCCGTCCCTTGTAGCGTTTGGCGTCGATGACCCAGATTCCACTGGGAGTGATGGCGATGTGGTCGATGTTGGCTTTCGAGCCGGGAATGCGTCGGTCGTGAAGGACGGCCAGGCCATCGGCGGCCAGGGCATCCAGCCGAGCGCCGAGGCGTTCCTCGCCAATCGCGCCTCGATCCCAGGACTTGGTGCTTTGGCGTTCGTCAGAGAGGGCGACAGCGATGCCGCCGAATGGACCCCACTTCTCGCGGAGCTTTTCCTCATCTTTCGCTTTGCGACGCTCATACTCGCGTCGGGCTGACGACCCAGCGATTCCGGACTCAGTGGACAACGAGTTATCACCAAATCGTTCCAGGTGGGGGGTTGTTTCCGGGGTCTCGGTGGCACACTCCAAGCATCGGACGGTCTTCGTCTCGCTCTCGTAGATCGCTTCCGTCCCGGCCGGAAGAGATGCACCGCACAGCCGACACGCCCCGGCGTACCGGAGCCTCATCTTCTTCATGGGGACACAGGGTGGAGCATCGAACGGACCCAATCTGCTTGTAGATCACGGCGATTAAACCGCGGATACGTTTTCCATGGCTCAATCCTCGCCCACGGCATGTCAATCCCCCGCAAACCGTCCAGGAGCTGAGTGAAAATGTCGACCGCCGGGCTTCCGGTGAGCTGTAGTGACCTACGGGCGAACGCCCGTAGGTCACTATGTTGTCTGCTGGCTGTCTGTATCCGGGAATTCACGGAGTGTGGCCGCTATGGCTCTGACTGCCGCCGGGTCGTCCGTCCAGTGCCGGGCCGTACTTGTGCATGCGTGGAAGTTTTTCACTTTCGATGCTTTGGCGGCCTCAGTTAGCTCTGCCCACGCTTCCCGCAGTTCCGCTTGGAGCTCAGGTGTCGTGGCTGCCGGAACGCGTCCTGCCGCCACGACTGGACTTATGGGTGCCGCGGTTGCGCCTTTTCGCCGAAAAAGACTTCTGAAACCCATTTCTGTTTCCCCTTTCCCCCTCTGCCCAGAGTATCAATGTCCCCTCAAAGCGTCCGGGACACTACGACCGAGCGCCCAGCTCCCGGCCACGCGGATAGCCGCAGCTGAATAGTGCACTCTTCCTTGCGGCGGGCGGCGTTTTCAACGCCGGAAACAACCCCTATCCGTGCCCCAGGAAACGAGAAGAACAACAACTTGTCACTCCTTCGTTTGACCCCTTAGTCCAGTCGATGTTCCATGTGCGCTGCTGTAGCGTGGCGTGCTGAAGGCCTGCCGGTCCCCCATCGGTGGGCCTTCTTTTCCCTCGCATGCGGGGCACGATGGCAAATTCTTGGTCGAAGTTGCCCCTGAAGTCGCTAAGAGACTGACGAAGCAACCGCTGGATATCAGTCCGCGAGGGTACGGAGCTTGGCGGCGCTGAATTCCTCGTCAGAGAGTGCACCCTTCGCATGGAGTTCTGCAAGGAGAGCCAGTTCTGCCGCCAGGGACCTTCTGCCCCGCATGTTGCCAAGCAACATCCGATGCCCGCCCCTGCGGGCTTGGGCTGCTGCTGGTTCCTGCATCTGCCGTCGTGATGATCCTTTGATGGCAAGTGCGATGAGTAGGGTTATCGCGAGGACGCCCAGCGCGATTCCCAAGGGGGCTCGGAACGGCTCCGTTGCGTTTGCCACGACGGCCATAACCACCGCAGCAACTGCACACGTCCCAGCTATCCGAAGCCACCCTCGGCTGAGGCTGAACGCAAATATGTATTGGCCTGGTTCGGTCGGTACTGCATGTTGGTTCATCTGCCGAGGATAGCCCTACGAATACTCATAGAACATCCCCTGATGTGAACGCGATGAACTGCCGAACGCTGAACTCGTCATAGGCGTCCTTGGTCCGCTTCCCGTTCCCATCGGGGTGTAGTTCTTGCGACCCTTCCCAAAATACGAAGTCAAGATCGCGTCGTTGTGAATTCAAGCGTTGCCTGGGTTGTCGAGTTGCTTGCGCAGCCGCTGGACTTCAGCCTCCGCCGCGGCGAGTCGAGCCTCGATCTTCTCCCGATCGAGGTTCGTCGACGAGGCCGGAGCCGGAGGCGTTTTCGAAACGAGCCAGCCGATCCGCTGATAGCCGGTGATTCGCCGTACCTGCTTACACGTGAAGCAGTCCCTCTCGGGCCCGGGGCGCGCCCAGCTCAGATCGATCACCTTCCGGATTTGGTCTCACTCAAACTCGCCACTGTCCGGGATGCAGGCCAACAGAACCCAGACGGATGAAAACGGCCATGAGCGACAGTCCGGACTATTACCCGGCAAGAGCGCATGACGAGCTGTGGGATAAGGCATGAAAGCCAAGTGTTCGGACAATGACATCGCTCAGCCAGGAAACTCAGGCTTCGGCAGCCTCACAGCTGGCGTTGCCTTCGAGGGGATCCGCATCTGACCTCATGCTGGTCTTGGGGCCCGCACCTTGCTCCGCTTCAGCCAGCACGCGACGCCCAGCTCGGCTGCCTTCTCCTGGTCCGTGCATACTCCGGCGGCGGTGAACGCGGTGGCCGGAACACTGTCTGCGGTCGGTTCCGGGACTTCACGCAGGAGCCACCCCGTGTGACGGCTCGTGTCGAGGCTAAAACCCTCGGTGAACGACATCCGTTCCATGTGCGTATGCCGCGGCTCGGCCAGCAACCATTTCTTCTTCTGGTTCGCAGTCGTTTGGGCTCCCCCGTCGTGAATGATCCTCCCGGCCATCGCAGCTGCCTGAGTGAGGTCGTGGTGGCCCCAGAAGACCATGGCAAGCTGATCAGGGTCCTCATGAGTGGGTATTCCCCCGGACATTGCGGGGGAAGCGAAATGCCATTTGCTGCCTTGGATAAAGTCCAACGGTGTTGGTCGGAGACCACCATCAATGCCGGTCTGCCGTGCCGCTTCCTCCACGGTTCGCGCTAAGGTTTCGATGCCGGAGATCGTCGCGGACAGATCCAGCCACTCGAAAGGTCGTTCCTCCCAATAATCATCGACTGCCCAATACCATCGCTGTTCGCGGCGATCAGAAGGGGACGGACCTTTCGGGTGTTCTGCGGGCCAGACACCGACGCGGCTTCCAACCTTCTTTGTCGCCACCAGATCGGTGGCCTCCAGCTGGTCCACCATCCTGGTTACCCCTTTGGTGTCCCTGTCTGTGACCACTTCCGTCAGGTCCACCTGGAGGACGCCGGGACGTTGGCGCACCGCACTCAGGATGGCTGCGAAGCGTTCGTAATCGGCCTTGTGCTCGAGGGCTTGCTCCAGCCGACTGTCATGTGTTTCCACGGCGAAGGCCGCGTTGCGGTCGTACCGGATGCGGCCCGTTTCCCCCTCTGCTCCGTCATAGGGCCTTTTTGCCTCATCCAGCGCGAACCGTTCAAGGGCTATTACCCGATCGATAACGTCCAACCGCCCGAAAATCGAGGCCAGGTAAAGGGGAACCCTGTCCGGTGCAGACACATTGACGTGGCTGCTGCCGAACATCGTCTTGCGGACGGCGTAACGCTCTGCTTCTTCGTCCAACGCCTGCGCGGCTATGTCCAGCGCACGCTGGTAGTTTTTGGCCCGGACAGCCTCTTGAAAGAGACCCCATCTGAACCTGGGCAAATCACCCAAAATCCGCGCCCGGAAGAAGCGGAGCATCTCATCACGTCTTGCCGGTACATACACGGTGGTGCGCCTTCCGCCGAGGTCAAGTTGCATCATGTGGTCTGATTCGATTAATTATCGTTGCACTTCTCGGATCTCAACTCACGATGCCACACCAAACAAGTTGACCGGGCTCATGTCTCCCTGCATGATCAACAGGGTGAATCCTGACGAGAAGCGCATTGCCTTGCTCATTGATGCCGATAACGCACCAGCGTCGAAGATTGATCTCGTCCTTGCCGAAGTTGCACGTCACGGCGTGGCCAACGTGCGGCGGGCCTATGGGGACTGGAAGAGCCCCTACCTGCAGCAATGGCAAGCTGCTCTCCATCCGTACGCGATACGGCCCATGCAGCAATTCGCGTACAGCACTGGAAAAAACGCGGCCGACATGGCGATGGTGATCGATGCTATGGACCTGCTTACGGCAGGCTCGGTGGATGGGCTCGCCCTTTTTTCGAGCGACGCCGACTTCACCCCGTTGGTGATGCGCATCTTGGCGGATGGTCTAAAGGTGTATGGATTTGGAGAGAGAAAAACGCCGGAGCCGTTCGTTAACGCTTGCTCGCTGTTCACTTATGTCGAGGGACTGGGGCAACCCCACACCATCCCTGATAAGTCTTCAGACGGGCTTGGTGGAACGAAGGAGATGCGCGGCGACGCCAGACTCGTGCTTCTGGTACGCAACGCTGTCGAAGCTGCTAGTGGAGATGATGGCTGGGCGCACCTCTCCGCAGTTGGAAATCAAATAGGTAACCAAGCATCGCTGGACCCCCGCAACTATGGCTATCAGAAGCTGAGTGACCTCATTGAGGGAATAGGCCTGTTCGAACTCAAGCGGGGGAATCAGCAAGTTCTCGTTCGGGATAAGCGAACCTTGAGATAGAGCACTTCCGGGTGGGGACCCATCCAACATCGGCTCGCTGCGATGGCTTGCAACCTGAATGCACATCCCTGTCCTGCTCGCACCTTGGGTGCTTGGCAGCGACCACTAACCCCAACCGTCAATGATCTTCTGTTCCTCACGAGTCGGACGAGGAGCTGCGGGCACGTGCTTGGGCCACCACCGTTTGACCACATGGACGGGTGCATCGTGCTGGCCTTCCCACCTTCGCGGCGTCCAGAACCGAAATAGGGATTCGTCCGAATTGGATACGTCGATCAGCTGAGACCGGATGCTGACCGGCTGCGAGGGAAGGTATAGCCTCTCCGCAATGCTGTCTCCCGCGCGAGCGATCGCGAAGCTATGCGCATTCGCGAGGATCGAACTGTTGAGGTCGATCGTTTCGCTCGTCGTTAGCATCGAGCCAGGCTCCAAGGGAGGCTCCAGATCACGTCGGTACAAAGCAAGCACTGCATGGGGGCCCAAAGGGAAGGCCAAAATCGGAGCGCCCCACACCCCACCTCCTATCGCGGGATTGGCCATGTACTCATGTAGCTCGATGACAGGCTCATCACAAGTAATTAGCGCCCTTCGAGTCCTATAGAGGGTCACATGGCGTGTCATGAGGATGCCGGCGACATGTGTCGCTGTTTTTGCTGAAGACTCCAGGTCTTCTTTCCGTGGGAGCGGCAGTTGCGAAGGATCGGCGCGGAAACGTTCGACATCCGCAACAAGCTTTTCGAGGTCCTCGGAGGCGAACGACCGGTCACCGGCGGACAATTCGCGAGCGAGATCTCCAGGTCCGCCGATCTCCAGGACCCGGGCCATCTGCTCGGCAAACATCGCACGCCGGCGAAGACGCGCAAAACGGCCGCGCGTCATCTGCACAGCCAGAAAAAGACATAGCCATTGATGCGTTTCGTCGTCCATAGCCCCCAGACCGGCAGCATCGACGCGTGCGATCGATGCCGCGGCCTTCTCCTCTACTTCCGAAAGCCACGCTTCCCAATAGACGGGAGACGTCTCATCGTCCGGCTCATCAAGTCGATAGAAGTCTGTCTCCAACGCAGCCTGGACTGGAGAGACTTCATAGGCGTTCCGCCCGCGCAGAAGGTCAACGACTCTTACTCGCCCATCGACAGCCCAGCGCTCAAGGTAGAACCGGGGGACGAGATGATGGCGTCTTGGCTCCTGCCCCGCCGCTGTCATCGCAGCGGCCCGCGCAGCTGCCGTAGTCCACAGGTCGTAGGTAAGGTCTGACCCCATCTTAGGAGCGTATCCGGAGACAACAGCACTGGAAGAACTGCGCCTGGCTAACCGTCATTCCGACTACGCGCACAGCTTGGGAACCGGGACCCCCATTTCGGCAGGAGGAGTCAAACATAGATGGCAATCGGGACGACCTTGAGCGAAGGGCCTTCCACTCTGGCCGAGAACTTCGGTTCGAAAGCCATGGCCCCCGTCATCTTGGCATCTGCGATGCCGGCGTCAAGCTGCTTTTTCAACTTCCCCATGAGCTTGTCGATACTCTCAGGAGGAATCGAGCTGAGAAGCTTGTTCCTCTCCAGAGTGGGTCGATCCATATCAATTTCGGCTGTTACTTTGCCGAGGACCGTGAACCGGCCGTCCAAGATTCTGTCTGAGTCTTCCACAGTGAAAAAGGATCGATCGCACATGGTGATGACGGTAACAGCCTCCACATCCGGGCTCCCCAACCGGCCGAAGAACTCCTTGGTATCCTCACTGCGGAAATCCGTGCGAACGGCGGATGTTATGGCCTCCGCGAGCTCCGTCTGCGTCTGGACTCGCATTCTTGTTTTTTCGAAGTAGCCCTCGCGCGCCTCATGGTCGCTCCAGTCTCCATCGAATGCTTCCAGTGCCTGCTTCTTCACTTGGTGACGCACAATTGCAGACACTAGCTCGGGCGTGAGTACATCCAGGAAGACTGCCATCTGGTCGGGAACGAATTCAGTCTCAAATTCGACGAAATCGCCTACCTTGAGGTCTTCGGCTTCGGACAAACCGGAGATTGAATGCAGCAAGCCAAAGTTACGCAATGATTCGCGAACGACGTGAAGATAGTAGGCCTGGGTATACTCCCAAACCGAGGTCCGCTTCCCCGACGTGGAATCCTTGTCTGCACTCCCAGCGGCTGCAGCGAGTTTGCCCGCCACCTCAGCACCAGATCCGAACCAACCTACGCTGCCCTTGATCTGACCGCTGCCCTCGACGCTACGATTTTCCGACCGTTCATGGGAACCACCTTCTTCCAAGGTGTTCCCCTTAACTAGCGGCTGGCGGTAAAGCTGCTGCAGGATTCCGCTGACGTAATCGGGATTCTGGTAGATCGTTACAGTTGGAAGGGGCGGAGTGGTCCCATCGGATCCGCTATCATCCCCGGGACCCGTTTTCGTCTTCTCAGCCATGGTGTCCTTTGGACTAGTGGAAGTTTTGGAATAAGCCTAACGGAGGTACCCATCTGAGAAGTTTCGCCGGAGACCTGCAGGCAGGCGGCTTGGTCTGCTGGCCTTCACCGCAGCGTCGAGGTCCGCCCTCACGCTCACTGTTCGCCCGCGAGCTCAGGGCAGCGCTGCTTCCACGCGATGGATGTCGCGCGCATTTTCGACGGCAAGTCGGCCACCGCTCATGCCTTCACGCATACATGTTTAAGGACATAGACCCGGTGGAATGCGAATAACACTGTGAGCTACGGTGCTGCGATCCTTGCATTACCAGGCAGAACGGTGCGAACACCACATGAATACCAGGCCGGACTTCCGACTGTTTAGGCGCATGGATATGCCAGGAGACAGCAGCCTGGTGTGGACGGATAATGAGCGGCTATGGAACCAAATGCTGAGGTTTCCCGCGGTCCGTGCCCTGGGGAAGAGTGGGCCTACATGCTGCGTGACGATGCGCCGTCCGAGCGAGTGCACATCGTGGCGGTGCACCAGGAGGGTCGAAGATTCCGGGTCGACATCCGGCACCTGGACGGCCATCCAGCGGGCAGGGAAGAGAACGTCCCTCGCTCGCGGCTCAAGGTGCCGTGGGAAGACGTAGTCCCGTACGATGCCGCAATGGATGGCTGGAGGCGGCTCAAGGCCGAGTCCATCGACGACCATGAGGCGTCGGCCCTGTGGGCGGCCCTTGAGCTGGTTATACCTTCGGAGGTCGCTGAGCTGTCTGTCGCTTCAAGCGACGACGCGTTGACGGTCCACGATCACGTCGCCTTCGAAACGCTCACCGGACAGACCGTGGCCGACTTCCAGGCCCGATTTTCCTGGCTGGTTCACGACGGCGAGGTGGTCCTGTCGCCGCGTGCGGCGCTGGCTGTCGTCGAGCTGGCCTGCCGGAAGAACCCGGCCCCAATCCTTGACCTCGTCATGGCTGAGGAAACAGTGGCTCGGGAAAAGTCCAAGCGGGGAGGAACCATTGAAGACTGGGAGACCCGGGAAACGGTAGCCACTTCAGCCGAGTTTGAATATGACTATTACCTGCGCCGCCAAAAGCCCATTCATGAGATCCTCCGGCAATGGTGCGGTTACGGCTCGGCGACTGCCCATGAACGGCTCTTGGCTGCAGAAGCGGAAGTCAATCGTCTCGACGTCCTCCTGACCTGGGCGGCGGACCACATCCGCAGGACTGACAAGAGCGCAGCCGAAATGATTGAGAGGGAGCACGAGACGGACCGCATCACCCCTTACTCCATCCGCCCGGTTCCCCAACGTCCGCTGAAACCTCACGAAATCCCGCGGATAGAAGTACCCACCCGCCGCCGCTGGTACCGCTGACACATACCTACTAACAGCAGCCGTCGCCGAGGACCGGGTGGGTGAGTACCTGTGTGATGCAGATGGCGGTCGAGCCCGATCCCGAAGACGACGATGCGGTGTCTATTCGCCGGTGGTTTCCCGAGAGCGCGCATGAACGAGTGGAAGGCGCGACGATCGGAGAAGCCGCGAGCCGCCGCCACGTGGTTGGTTGGTTGCCGGTCCGGCACGCCCTGAGCACCGGTATCACTCTTCGGAGGAGACCATGTGGCGCGCGTCGTAGACGAGGTGCTCCTCCCGGCTCAACAGGGCAACGTCGATGATCGTCATCGTCGGGAGCGGAAACTCGGCGTTGTCGGCTGCACGCATCCTCTTGTATGGCGTCAGCCAGACGACACAGTCCACGCTGGAGCGCATCATCGCATCGACGAACGCCGAGTCGGCGAACCAATAATGAGGTCGGCCCGTACCGGGAGGCCCGAACGCTCCCAAGGTCTCGAAGTATGCCGTGGACTCGTCGAAGACGAGGAACCCGAGGTCGTACCCCGGTCGTTCGGCCCGGTAAACCTCCGCTTTGCTTGCGTGGTCCAACACCGTGCGCGTGAACTGGCCGATGTAGGCCCCGTAGTTATGGTCCTGGTCTGTCGGAAGCCCGCTGCTGACCGATGCGAAGACTCGTACATCCGGATGGACATCGAGCCCGGCCTCCTTGAGTTCACGAAGTACCGCGCCCTCGTGCGCCCGCGTCTTGTCCTTCTTGCCCGGCCGCGGATGGTCGTCCACGGCCATTGCCTCGAGAAGGAGCGACGCGGCGGGGTCCTCGAAGTCGGGTCGCTCGCGCTGAGAGAGACCTCCGCTTCGAAGAGATTCTAGGAACCGATGCGCAACGTCGCTCTCCGCGGGGTAGAAGCACACGTCCGCATCTTCGATGCGTGATGCGAGATCGACCATGTCGTGCTCGTCCTTGTAAGCGAGCTTCATGCGCGTTCCGTCCTCTCTCCGCTGGTCTTCGAGCGGGTTGGCCACGGCGTACAGGTCATGTGTCGAGAGGCACTTGCCCCCGTGGAGACCAGCTCAGCTATTGCTGCCTTCGATGATCGCATCCACCTCGGCGAGCACGGCAGCCACATCCGACTGGCTGAGCTCGTCGACGAAGAAGATTCGACTGCCTATCTTGTTGAGCGAGGTCCCGACGACGAGACCCCTTGCGCGGTCCGCGATCCAGAACCGATCGTGGAAGTCGTGCGACTCCACCACGGTGATGTCGAGATCCAGGCCTTGGGCGTGCAGCTGATCCAGGACAGCCACGCGCACTGTGTCGTCGTTCTGCGTCGGGCTCACGATCGCGGTGATGCGCAGGCCTTTCGCGAGAGCCGGCGCGATCATGCCCACTACCGAGTCCGCGTAATCCTTGCTGTCGCGTTTCCGGGAGCTCGTGAACAGGTATGGATCGGTGATGATGAGGTCATCGGCCGGCGCGAGCTTGCTCATGCGGTCCGACATCCGCTGTTCCGCGGTCTTCGGCGGCTCCTTGGGAGAGATGTCCTCTTGGAGCCAAGTCATGTTCAAGAACGAACTAGGTCCCTCCTTAACAAGTCGCTCCTGGATCTCTTCGAGCGAATAGTCAGTCCGCCGGAATAGCATCCGGTAACCGAGCCCCTGGGCGTGCGAGAGGAGTTCAAGGCAGTCGTCGTGCGTCAACGGTGGGTCGAATTGAAACGAGTTCCACGCGCCGTAATGGCGGAACTCTCCGTCGTCATCGAACTCAACTGGTTCGGACGTCGGCATAGGGCCCGCACTCGTGCTCGCACCTGGAAGTGGATCGGTCATACCCGCACCTTATCGGCAAATGAGCCAACGAAGTCCTGTTCGATATGCACGCGCCTTCGGAGGTCCCAAGGGGGCTCGCTGCGAATGGATCCGCTCTCCAGATATCTGCCAGAATATTTCTGCATATTTTTGTTGACTTCTAATTCTAACGATTCTAGGATTGGCCTATGGAACAGTTGGCCCGCCCCGAGACAGAACCGCTCCTCGGACGGGTCCGGGTAGCAAGAGGGCTGACGCAGAGCGCACTGGCAAAACAGGCGGGAATCTCCCAGGCGCTCCTTTCCAAAGCCGAAAGCGGCCTCGCCGAGCTTGACCCAGACCGAGCTAGATCAGTGGCGTCGGCCTTGGATGTCCCCGAGTCCGCACTGACAGTGCCTGTTTCCGCGCTCTCCGCGAGTATCGTCTTCCATCGAAAACGCGCCACCATGCCGGTCTCCAAAGCGAACCAGGTCCGCGCAATCCTTGACCTGGCCCAGCTGCAGGTAGCCGCCATCCTGGCCGACAGGCGTCCCCCGCTGAAGATTGAGCGGACGCCTCTACCCGAAAATGGCTATACAACCCCTGAGGACATCGCCAAGTCTTTGCGCAAACAGCTTGAGCCCGGGACCGGGCCGATCCGAAGCGTTGTCGCAGCCCTTGAAGACGCAGGGGTTCCCATCGTGGTGCGAGATCTGGAGTCGGCGCAGATCGACGCCATCTTCAGCTGGCCGGCCGACGCCCATCCGCTGGTGATCCTTAGTGACAGGGCCCCCGCGGACAGGCAACGTTTCACCCTCGCCCATGAGCTGGGCCACGCCGTAATGCATCAAGTTCCTTCGGAGAACCAGGAAGCCGAAGCGGACAGATTCGCTTCGGAATTCCTCATGCCGGCACGGGGAATCCGCGAGGAGCTGACTTCGGTCAGCATCCCCTTATTGGCGCGATTGAAACCAATCTGGAGGGTCTCCATGGCCGCGCTTCTGCGCCGAGCCAGGGACCTAGGACAAATCACCGAGTCCCGATACAAAAGTCTGTCGATCGAGATGTCCGCTGCAGGGTACCGCAAGAACGAACCTGTTTCCATATCTTCGGAGATGCCCGGTCTCATCGGGGCAGTCCTGAGGGAAAGGATGAACGCAGGAGAGACCATCGACAGCTTGGCTGCCGATGCCCACATGACGCCAGAAGAATTTCGGACCACTTACGGAGGGACGCTCGCATGAGCCCATCTGACCAGCTGACCACCCTTCGCCCAGCCGCAGCTGCCGCGGCGGGGTCAAAATTTGCCACACGCACCCCGGCCGAACTGACCAGGGCTGCGGCGTTGCTCCGAGGGCGGATGCTGACACTGACCAGCGCAGATGCACCCCTGCTGGCCCCTCTCCTTGATGCAGAGACCGGCGGCATGATACTCACGGGAACTTCAGGCTATGAAGAGCTGAAACCTCTACAGCGACAGAATCCGGGCCTGCTGCTGGCAATGGAGCCGATTTCCGTCACAAAGTACACGGCAACATTCGACAAGCCGTTCCGGCTCTCGACGGACGGCCTCTTCGACCAAACCTTGGCCGAGTTCCTTGAGGGCCAGGCTTCGGCAGGCGCGGCAATCACCGTTACACCAACAGGCTTCTTTCCGGCCGGTGACGCCGACCCGCTCAAGGAGGCCGTCAAGGAAGCGAACATCCACGGCAGGGACGACACCGTCTTGACCATGCCGGTCCACCCCCGTTGGCTTAAGAGCGAGAGTGTTGGACAGCTCATTGCCATTGCGAAGACAAGCATCCACCCCGTCGCATTGGTTGTTTGCAACAGCTACTCAGATCCCCTGGACGAAAAGGGCGTCCCTGCGGGCTACCGGCGTTTCTTTGCCGAAGTCCCTGGTGCGATTGCGTGGCGGACGGACATGGCCGGCTTTGAAGCCATGTCCCAAGGAGCCTTGGCGGCAGCGATTGGAGAGCTACCCAGCCAGCGTCGCGGCATCGTGCCAGGCCACGGCCCGCGTTCGTCCGACAAATCCGACCGGTCTCCCCACGTTCTTTTGCCCGGCCTGCTCCGATATGCCCGAACCAGCGCGATGACCCGTAACTGGTTTGCATCCAAAGCTGCCCCGAGTTGCGATTGCACTCACTGCGGAGGCCGAACCTGGGACAGCTTCACAGGTTCACCCGAAGACAAGTTGGCAGCGCACCGTCATAACCTGGGCATCGTCACGAGCATGTTCAAAGACATGGGCTCACTGACTGCCGAGAGCCCCAAGGCCTGGTGGCGGCGGCAGCTTTCCCAGGCCGAGATCGAACACGAGGCGCTTTCGGCCAGCACCTCAGTCAAGATTGGACTTCCTGGCCCTTTGAAAGCCTGGCTGCGCCTCGACTAATGGCTCAGCCTGCCGTTTCCTGGACCAACTGCCATGCTTCCAGGAATGACTCGGCAAACCTCCATGAAGCGCCAGTGAAACGCTCGGGCACAAAAGGAGCGGGTTCAAGAATCCAGTCAAGTCCGTCCCCGCCGTTTCGGCCCAGAGCAATTCCCACACCGTAGAAATGGGCCTCAAGCAGCAGCATGTCTTCATCAGCGGGCATTGAGGCCAAGAGGATGGAACGCCGGCAGTAAGGGGCGAATTTCGTCGCGTGCGTCAGCGCAGTCATCCAGTTCCTGCCCGGCACCATCACGTGCTGCACCGAAGCCGGAGGAACAGCTAGTCGATGCACCGTCGGCCTCCCGTTGCCGTCCGTATCGAAGTGAACAAGGCCCGGGCTCAACCGTCGCAGTTTGTCCCGCTCCCGCCGTGACAGCACAGCCTCAGAGACTGCCTCGTCAAGTGGCACGCGCAAAAGGATGTCCAACGTTTCCAGTTCGTGGGGAACGACGATAGAACCAAGTGACCGGCGACGCTGAACCTCTTGCGTGTGCGGAACCACCTCTGCGTAAACCCAAGTCCCGGCGCACTTGATCTTCACCTGCGGAGTGACCGCGACATCGACCTCTGTTGTCCCGTTTGCATTCATCATCGGCGTTCCTTTCCTCTCTCTGGCTCCCTCTCGCCACCCATGGTGGGGTTTGAATCCCGCGCGGCGACGGACAGCCTGGACACAGCTTCCCAGAAAGGATGCCTCAGCCGGCGGAAGTACAGCGCGCGGCTGCCAGACTCCTGCGGTTCCTTGGCAATTAGTCCGACCGTGAACAGATCAACAAGCAATCTATGCACCGTGCTCCCGGGAATTCGTGACCTTAGCGCAAGCTGGGACCCCGTGAAAGCCCCGTCCATGGACACGATCGTTCCAGCCAACTGCAGCATGAACCTATTGCCGAAGAGTGTTTTCGACCAAGCCTGCTCGACGTCAATCGATACTTCCATGACCGCCACCATATTTCATATTCCAGAAAACGAAAAATGCGTCCGAGCTATGAACCTGCGACTGAACTGCATCCTGGTCCAGCCCCGGCGACCTGGCCGGACGTCCGTCGGAGACCACGTCGCGATCTGAAGCGGCCGTGTTGCAGACTCATGGAACTAGAGGACTGTTGAGCCGCCCGAAAGTTTGGTGCACCACATGACTACTTAAGGTCACACCCCCGGAGGAATGCGAATAACGGCGTGATCGACGGTACTGCGATCCTTGCAATCTCAGGCAGAACGGTGCGATCACCACATGCACGTCTGGATCGGCCTTATGACCGTTCAGGCGCATGAGTCTGCCAGGAGACAGCAGCCGGGGCATGGACCGATAATGAGCGGCTATGGAAGGCATGACGAAAAGAAAGAACCCCGACAGCCTGGGCTGTCGGGGTTCCGTCGAGGCCTGTCAGGAGCCGCTGATCTTCCCTGCCGCGATGAGCTGCTGGGCGCGCTGCTGCTGCTCATCGTCGCCAAAGCGCGCCACCGCCGTCATCAGGTCCATGCCGTCCTCAAGTCCGCCATAAATGTCCTCCAGCCGCTCGCGCGAGCCGCCGAGCAGGCTGATACCACCCAGCGCGTTAATCTGCTCGAGCTGCAGGTACGCGCGGTACACGAGGTCGACCTGCACACCGTCATCGGCGGTGAAGGGGTTCGGGACGTAGTCGGCGTCAGGCGTAAGGCCATCCGTGTCGAGGCCCAACTGGGCCAGCTCGTTCTTGTTCATGGATGCTTCTCCTTGGTTTTGGGACTGTCACTCGGCTGTGACGACTCTCGATCTGAGACCGTCAGGATGCCCCCGGCCGGGCTCCGCCTGGCTGGAACGCCAGCGGGCCGACCACGACGATCACACTGCTTTGGACGTCACTTACCTGGCGTACCAGGACGTCATCGACGCCTTTCAGCATACCGATGGGTGGACCAGCAAGCGTGGCATGCAGAAAGCGAATGAGCAGTTGGCAGGGGCCTGCCGGGAGGCAGCAGCCCCATTTTGTCACATTTGCATAACGGCCTGTCGGAACCCCTTGGGTTCAGGGGCTTGCGTACTATACCCCGCGCGGGGGTATATTCGAGGTGTTGTCAGTGAAGTGGTATGTCCCGGCCGGTGCCCCACGCCGCCTTTCACAGCCGTTCTACCCCAGCGACCATCGATCCTTCGTCTTCAAGGAATGGAAACTGACATGTGTGGAACTGAAATCCGTACCGAACGGCCTCTCGTTTCAGCCGCCTCGGGCTGCTCCTGCTGCTCAACCGAAGCTTCCTCCGCGCCCGCCACAGATGTCGGCGCCAACGGCGCCGTATTTGCAGTCGAGGGCCTGGCCTGCTTGCATTGCGTGCAGACCGTCCAGAAGGCCGTGTCCGCCCTTGAGGGTGTGGAGTCTGCCTCTGTTGACCTTGTTCCGGGCTGCCGTTCCCGTCTGACTGTCGGCGGCAAAGCCGACGACTCCGCTGTGCGGGAGGCTGTTACCTCCGCCGGCTACACACTCATCAGCAACTGACCTCCCCAGGCCTCCCCTGGCAGCAGGGGCCGTGCTGATCCGTGTCCACGATTGTGGTGGCACTGAACGCCCAGTTGCTGCGGAGCGTGAAACTCAATCCCTCCCAGGCACGTTGAACAAGAGGCTGTGACCCGGCATGCCGGTAGGCTTAAGGCTCTGGACAGCCTGCACGGAAGGGAGGAAACATTGTGAACTCATTATCTCGTGGACCCTTCAGCGCGTTCTTCCTTCGTGCAGGCTTCCTGACCGCGGCCCTGGCCATCATCGCCGGTATCTTCGGCATGCACATCATCACCGGCGCGCACCATATGAGCGCCGCGAACAGCATGCCGGCGCCGGCGGCCCAGTCAACCGTGCACCTGGAAAGCCTTCCCGCCGGCCACTCCCAACCACCGGGGATGTCCACGGACGGGGCGGTGGTTGCCCAAGCGGCAGCGGGGGCGTCTTCGTCCTGCGCCCCTGACGGGTCCTGCCCCGAGATGTCCGCCGGCGGCAACGCCTGCGTGCTGTCCCCGGGAAGCACCTCGCTTTCGGCCCCTGCGCCGGGAACAGCGCCCTATGCCTTACCGGACTTTGGTGCGGCGGCGGCAGCCAGCACGAACTATTCCTACTCACCGGGCAGCCCTTCTCCCGGTGACCTCTGTATCAGCCGGACGTAAACCAGCACGACGCGCCGTGTCCTTCCCGGCGCGGCTTCGAGCTACCTCGGCACGCATAAAACAGGCCGCCCCCGCTCGGGGGCCGTCACTGCATGCAATCCCAAGGGCGCCACGCGCCGCTGATACTTTTGAGGACCCTGATTTCCATGATGAAGATGAAAAAGACCCTGACCGTTTCCGCTGCCGCGATCGCAGCAGCAATCGCCCTCGCCGGCTGCGCCGCCGGCACAGAAGCCGGAAGCCCGGCGACCAGCAGCATGCCCGGCATGAACCAAGGCAGCTCGGCAATGCCATCGGGTTCAGCGCCGGCAACCTCGGCCGCAGCTTCGGCTGAGTTCAATGACGCGGACACCATGTTCGCGCAGATGATGATCCCGCACCACACGCAGGCCGTGACGATGAGCGAGACCATGCTCAAAAAAGAAGGCATTCCCGCCGCCGTGACGGAGCTGGCCACCAAGATCAAGGCCGCGCAGGGACCGGAAATCGAGAAGATGACCGGCTGGCTTGAAAGCTGGGGACAGCCCACCGCGATGCCCACCACCATGCCTTCCGGGCACAGCATGTCCGGGATGATGGGCGAGGAGGACATGGCCAAGCTTGAGGCCGCGCAGGGCACCGAGGCAGCAAAGCTGTTCCTGACCCAGATGATCGCCCACCACGAAGGCGCGGTAATGATGGCCAGGACCGAAACCACCGACGGAAAGAACGCTGACGCGGTCCAGCTCAGCAAGGACATCGTCAGTGACCAGGAAGCCGAAATCCAGGAAATGAAAGACCTGCTGGCCACCCTCTAGCGAGCACACCACCCGGCACCGGCCCCGTTCCCTGCGGGGCCGGCGCCTCCCCCAAACCCATTTCCCGGACCACTCTGGAGTTCCCGTGCCCCTGCACCTTATAAACCGAGGCCGTCCCGCCGCTGGATTCACCGCGGCCGCCGCCCTCCTGCTGACCCTGTCCGCCTGTGCCTCCGGCACAACAACCGGCACCGCATCTACTACTGCCGCGGCTGGCCTTCCCAGCTCGCACGTCCACGGCCTGAGCGTGAATCCCACAACAGATCAGGTCCTGCTTGCTACCCATGACGGCTTGTTCGACCTCACCAAGTCCCCCGCCACAAAGATCGGAGACACCAACGACCTGATGGGCTTTACGACAGCAGCTGACCAGGGCGTGTTCTATGCTTCCGGACACCCTGGCCCCGGCTCGGGCCTGCCCAACCCCATGGGCCTGGTCAAATCCGTGGACGGCGGCAAAAGCTGGGAGCAGCTCTCCCGCCAAGGCGAATCGGACTTCCACGCCCTCGCGGTCACCAAATCCGGAATCGTCGCCCACGACGGAACACTGCTGACCAGCCCGGACGGAAAAACCTGGTCCCCTGCCACCGCCGAGTTCGTCCCAGCTGTCCTGGCCGGAAACCCGGAAACCGACACCGTTCTGGCCACCACCCGCGACGGGCTCCAGCGCTCCACCGACGGCGGGAAAACCTGGGAACTGAACGAGGCAGCCCCCATCATCCAATTCGTCGCGTTCGCCGGCGGCACCGAAGTCATCGGCATCGAACCCGACGGTTCAGTCCAATACTCAGCAGACACCGGCAGTACCTGGACCCAGACAGGCCGGATCGACGGGGAGGTCCAGGCGATCACCGCCGTGAAAAAGACGGGCGACAAACCAACAATCTGGGCCGCCACCACCGAAGGGATTCTCGTCTCCACGGACGGCGGTGTGGTGTTCCAGGCCCCCGACGCTGTCAGATGACCACACCCGAAGTCTGCAGCTGATGGCCACGGCAGTATAGGCGGCCCAGTGATGGAGCACCAGGAGAGGATCTGGTTCGTGGACCCTGGGACGCTGCGGGACGTTGTGGTGGACCGGGATGCAGTCGAAGCCCGGCTGGAAGAGTGCACCGACCTGGAACGCGTGTGGGTTCTATCCCTGCTGGGACGTGGTGAAGAAGCGGTCAGCGAAGCTGAACAACTGCTGGCCGCCTCCGAGGACCCGTTCCGGGCCCTGCTCGTGCTGGCCTACGCCTATCAGCGGCTGTACCGCTGGCGGGACGCGGCCCAAGTGCAGGAACGTGCCCTGCGCGCTGCACGCACGACATTCAGGGAAGCCCAGGTCCGCCATCAGATCGGGCGACGGCTTTTTGATGAAGGCCTTCACCTCGCTGCCGCAGCCGAGTTCGAGTGGGCGGCTGACCTGTTCAAAGCCGCCGGACGTCCCCGCGCAGCACTCACCTCCTACCGGGCAAAAGAACGGGCACTAAAGGTCCATAGGCAAAGCCGGCTCCCGGACTGGAAGGAGCGTTACTACCAGCAAAAGGACAGCCATACTGGCGCATAACAGCACAAGGAGGAGTGGAAAGGAGGCGCACAGGAACCCAGGCCCGGACCCCCCGCACAAACAAATTCATGCGCGGCCGGAACATTATCAGCTACTCAAACCTTTGGAAGAGAGTACACAATGACGCACGGAACCACTCACAAACTGCTCGACGCCTACCCCAAGGACCTTGGCGGCATCGACCCGCACAAGCTGGCCGAATGCATCGCGGCCTGTTTTGACTGCGCACAAGCCTGTACAGCCTGCGCTGATGCATGTCTGAGCGAGGACATGGTGGCCGAACTGACCAAATGCATCCGCACCGACCTGGACTGCGCCGACATATGCACCACAACAGGCAACATTCTCTCCCGCCATACCGGCTACGACGCCAACATCACCCGCGCCGTTCTCCAGGCCTGCGCCACCGTATGCAAAGCCTGCGGTGATGAATGCGAACAGCACTCCGGCATGCACGAGCACTGCAGGATCTGCGCCGAGGCGTGCCGGCGCTGCGAGGCCGCCTGCAATGAACTCCTCAAGTCCCTCGGCTGACTAAGAGCCTTGATCAGCCGCTGAACCATCATCGTGAAGGCCCGCCACAGCGCGGGCCTTCACCTCAGGCACCCGAAGAATGGGCGGGATGCAGGGCGCCTATGGTGACTTTGACGAGCCTGAGCACCGCCTCATGCGAAGTCATTTCAGTTGCAGCTCCAAGGGCATGCAGACAAAAGGCCGCGAGCTCGTCCGGGGCAACGTCCGTGCGGAAAGCCGCCGCGTCCGCCCCCTCTTCAATGAGCTCTGCGAGCAGGTCCTGAAGGTGTTGCTGAGCCTGCCCTGCGTGTCCTGCCTGATGCAGGCGGGCCGCGTTGGCATCATCGCGGCCCGAGCGGGACAGGAAAGCATAGGCACGTAAAACGGCCTCGAGCCGCTGCGCGGCGCCGGCAGTCTGATCTTTGATGCGGAGCAGCTCATCCAGATGCGCCTGCATCTGGCGCTCATGCCAGGCCAGCAGGATGGACTCCACGTCCGGGAAGTACTTGTAAAGGGTCGCCCGGCCGATACCCGCCTCCTGGGCGATCGCAGACATCGTGACCCCCAACGTGCCGTAACCGGCAAAAAGGCGCGCAGCGGCGTCAAGAACGGCACCACGCACAGCGTCCCTGTGGGTCTCGATCGTCTCATTCCAAAGCCTTGGCATACCCGAATGCTACAACCTGACACCCATTAGACACAATGGCGGTTCCGATACATACTGTTTTACAAAACTTATCGAAGGATCATCATGACACACCCCGCGCCCAACCCCGATTCAGGCACTGAGAGCAGAGAAACCCCACGGCACAAGACGCCGCGGTGGGTGAAGGGATTTCTGGTCGCTGCTGCCGTGCTGGTGGTCGCCATTGTGGTCATACACCTCAGCGGCGGAACGGTCATGAACCACACACCATGAAACTCATGCCCCCCGCGGTGCGCAAGGCAGCCCTGACCGTCCACATCCTCTCCTCCGTGGGCTGGCTCGGCGCCATCGCCGCGTTCCTGGTCCTGGCAATCGCCAGCCTGACGTCCGCGGACCCGCAGCTGGTCCGTGCGGCCTACACGGGAATGAACCTCATCGGCTGGATGATCATCTTCCCGCTCAGCCTGGCCTCCCTGATCTCCGGCATCGTCCAGGGCCTTGGCACCGTGTGGGGCCTGTTCCGGCACTACTGGGTCCTGATCAAACTCATCATCACCGCCCTGGCCACGGCCCTGTTGCTCGTACATCTGCAACCGGTCACCGCAATGGCCAAAATGGCCCTGGCAGCAGACCTCGGGCCCTCAGACATGAACGGAATGAGGATCCAACTCGTCGCCGACGCCGGAGCGGCGATACTGGCACTGCTCATCACAAGTATCCTGTCCGTCTACAAACCTCGCGGACTGACCCGGCACGGACAAAAAGTCCTGAACAAACAACAGGCTCAGACCCGGCCAGCCAAGGGCGCCAACGCATAGGAGCGGGGAGACCCGGCCGCCGGGCTGGGCATCCATGAGGCTCGTTTCGCAACCCGGCGCACCGCCCGGAGCGAGTCAACGGAGGCTTGACTGCCCAGCCAAATACCGAAGGCTTGCAGACACCACCCAGCGGAAAACTCTTTGCCGTGATTTTGCCTTACTCACCGGTTACTGGTCTGCACCGGGGCGATCTTCTCGAGCAGGCAAACGAGGCAGAGTGCTCAGCGGTCCATCCTGCGTGTGATGGCGCGGATGGTCTTGTCCAGTCTCGCGGACATCCGTCGGTTGTTGAAGTACAGGGCTGCAGCCCGGGAGCCCCAGTAATTCACGATGTGAAAGGGGCGGGTGCCCGCGTTTAAGAGTGAAGCGAAGGCACTGCCGGCGCCACTTGGCAGTCGACTGATGAGGTGGACTAGCGGGAGCAGTGCGCGGACGACCATGTAGCCGAAGACCATGTGGAAGAGTAGTTCCTCATTTGTCCACTTGGTGCCGTTGCTCTTGCGGCCAAGCTCGGCGGCTGTGGCGCCCGACAGCAACGCATCAAGGTCGGCTCGTGCCCGCCGGTATTCGGTCAGGATGTCTTCCTTGGTCGGTTCCATGTTCCCTCCAGTTCGCCCCTTGCTCGTTTACTTGCCGATCACGGCACCCGAACGGAAGAGTACCGCGCCTTACGAGGCGCAGCAGGACAGTTTGGAGACGTCGGTCGTGAAGGATTGCGCGGCGATTTTGATGCCTTCGGCCATGGTCAGGTACGGAGACCAAAGGTTCGCTACCTGGTCTACCGTCATGCCGGCCTCGAGGATGTACACCCCGGCGGCGGCGAGGTCTCCGGCTTCCTTGCCGACCGCTGTGATTCCAAGGATGCGCCCGGTGCTGCTTTCAGCGACGATTTTGATGAAGCCGCGGGTATCCCGGTTCACCAGTGCCCGTGGCACGTACTCTAACGACAGCACCCGGCACTCGCATCGGATGCCCGCCTCGTTGGCTTCCCTGTCGGTCATACCTACCGCGGCCAGGGCCGGGCTGGTGAACGTGACGCGAGGCAGGTGCCGGTAGTCGACCTCGCGGCCGGCATTTCGAAAGGCGTTCTCCGCCATCAAGGTCCCGTGCGCGGACGCAACGTAGACGAATTCCCGGTGCCCCGTCACGTCCCCGGCCGCCCAGATCCTGGGGTTGGAGCTGGCCAGGGTTTTCTCGACCAGGATCTGGCCGGTGTCACCGGTCTTAACCCCGACTGCATCCAGGTTCAGTCCGTCGGTCACGGCGCGGCGGCCGGTGGCCACCAGCAGCTTCTCTGCCCGGAACTCCTGCTGGGCCCCGGCCACTGTGGCCGTGACGACGACCTCGGAGCCGGCCGCGTCCGCCCGGACCGATGTTACTGCTGCGCGGCGGACTACCCGGATGCCCTCGTCGGCGAAGACACTGACCAGGGCGCGGGAGGCCTCCGGTTCCTCCTGCGAGGCAAGCCGGGAGCGGGCCAATACGGTCACTTTTGATCCGAGGCGGGCAAAAAGCTGCGCCTGTTCCAAAGCCACGTACCCGCCTCCGAAGACGATCAGAGACTCAGGGACCTCGTCTAGCTCCATGGCCGTGGTCGAGGTCAGGTAATCCACCTTGTCCAGTCCCGGCACCGGCGGTGCCCATGGGGCCGAGCCGGTTGCGACGAGATAATGGGCAGCGGTCAGGGAGTCGCGGGCGCCGTCAGGTCCTGTGATTTCCAAGGTCGGTTCTTCCGGGGTGCCGGCGAAAACGGCAGTGCCATGGCGCAGGTCCCACCCGTAATCGGCGGCCAGATCCACGTACTTATCCGAGCGCATACCTTCAACCAGTGCCCTCTTGCTTTCCATAAGCGCGCCCATGTCCACAGGGCCGGCCGAGGTGCTGATCCCGGGGAACCGTCCAGTCCCGTCCAACGCGACGTGCCGGGCTTCAGCGGCGGCCAGCAGGGCCTTTGAGGGCACGCAGCCAGTGTTCACGCACGTCCCGCCCACTGTTGACCGCTCGATCATCACGACCCGCTTGCCCAGATTCGTTGCACGGATCGCGGCAGCAAAGGCTCCGCCGCCCGAACCAATTACGGCCAAATCAAAATCCTGCGGTGCTGCACCAGCCATTGGTCCTCCAGCTACTTTTGCGTGAACACCCAAAATCGTTCTATTTGCGTGCTGTCCTCAGTCTGCACCTTCCCCTGCACGGGAAGGTCAAGTCCGGGCCGCAGCTCGTGATTGGGATCTTGTCGATCGGCCACAACCTTCCAGTAGCGTGGAAGGATAAGAGCTTTCGGGAGTGAGATTAAGGACCCAGATGCGAATAGGAGAGGCCGCTTCTGCTGTCGGCCTAACAAGCAAGACGATCAGATTCTACGAGGATCGAGGCCTGCTCCCGCCAGCTGAACGTTCCGCCAATGGTTATCGCGACTATGGCCCCGACACGATCAGCCGCCTGGAATTCATCCGCCGTTGCCAAGGCGCCGGACTGACGCTGGCGCAGATCCAAGGAATTCTCCACATCCGGGATAGCGGCACAACCCCATGCACCCGAGTACAAGACATACTCGGCAAGCAACTCATCGATCTGGACAAGACAATCGCGGAACTAACTGCGCTACGAGCCACCGTCGCGGAACATTTCAGGACGATCGAGGCAGCAGACCCCGGTAACTGCGATGCAGAACAGATCTGCAGCTACATCTGACAGCCGTCTGTATCTCCCTGCTGCACTTGTAGATGTCTCACAACCCTTGGGAAACGAGACGTCTTACGACTGTATGAATGCTTGTACTCGTAAGTGAATTCCGGGATGCTCGTCTTCTCGAAACTAAGGATGATTGTCGATGCCGAGACCGTGAATTGCGATACATAGTTGAAAGAATCGATGGGAAAAATGGATAGTCCAGCAACTTCACTCCCCGGAGTTGAATGCCATAGGCAATGCCCAGTTCGATCAGTGTTGGTGGTGGAAGCATCAAAGACAACCCCCGATACCCCTCATTGTGATGCCCCTGAAATTCCCTATCGTGATGGCCTGTGTGCAAGACCGGCAGCACGGGGCAGCCGTCCCGATACCCTCCCGGCTTTCTGATCAGGTGACGTTGAGCGCGCCTGCGATGATGTAGTCCGGCCGCTGCCGGTCCTCCCACGACCGGATGACTACGGATCGGGTCGATTCCGTGGGCGTTAAGCGTCGAACAGAATCTCAGGCGCTTCTCGCTTAACCTTCACCCACGGGTGTTGAAAGAAGTGGAGGCCGCCGGGCCTACCTTGCCAAGTATGTGCCCCGTTACAACACCACAAACACTCAGGCATCGCACTGTTCTCACCCGCCGAAGTTCACGACGGATCCTGGAAAGAAACCTGGACAACACCCGGCCACGCACTAGAACCCGTGCTCATGTTGGTTCTTCCCGTGCCGGTGGCGGATGGGCTGGTCCTGGTTTTGTCGTAAGCACACGCGACCGGGGTCTGGCTCTGAGAATCTGGAACAGGGCCAGCCCTGTTACCAGGAGCAGTCCGGCTACCCAGGTATTCACTCTGAGACCCAGTATCGTGTTGGCGTAATCCGAGCGCATCAGTTCAAACCCAAACCGTCCTGCGGTGTAGAAGACGATGTACAGGGCAAAGACGGCCCCTGCACCCAGTGAGAACTTGCGGTCCAGGATAATGAGAAGCGATGCCGCGGCCAGACACCAGAGGGATTCGTAGAGGAAAGTCGGCTGAAAGTAGCCAAGAACCTCCGGTGTGCCTTCCGGTGTAAGCAGTGCCTGGCCGGTGGCAGGGTTCATGGCGTGGATCTGGAGTTTCCAGGGAAGATTTGTCGGGCCTCCGTAGAGTTCATTATTGAACCAGTTGCCCCAGCGGCCCACGCCTTGGGCGAAGAGCAGCCCGGGTGCCGCTGCATCGACGAACGCCGTGAAGGGAATCCCGGCCCTGCGCGCGCCCACTGCTGCGCCGACCAGGCCCAGAGCCACGGCGCCCCAGATACCCAGTCCGCCCTCCCAGATCCGCAGTGCCCCCCAGGGGTCCTTGCCGGGGCCGAAGTAGAGCTGGTTGTCTGTGATCACGTGGTAAAGCCTTCCCCCAATTATCCCGAAGGGTACTGCCCACATGACTATGTCCAAGGTCTGGGCTGTTGTGCCGCCGCGTTCTCGGAGCCGCCTGGCTGTCAGCCATGTACCGGCGACGATACCGGCGAGGATGCACAGGGCATAAAACCGGATCGTCAGGGGCCCAAGGTCGAAGGCGCTGATCGTCGGCGATGGGATGAAGAGGTCCGGTACTGCTGAAGCTCGCATGGCACCTGTCACTTGAGGTAGGAGATGAAGAGCCATCAGGCCCCTTGGGCTGCGTGGATGAGTTTTATGAGCCGAGGGGCTCGTACGATGTTCGGCTGCGTCCGAACATGACGACATCGACACCGGCCATCACAGGACGAAGCAACCTTCTTCCACGTCCTCGAAGGAAACGTCAGGCCGGTTCTGCTGGGCCTGATTCAGGTGTGGCTCTGGTTGCCGTGCCCCAGGACCAGACAGGTCCTGGAAAGGCAAAGCGTGTTGAAGGCTATCGCCCTGCTGATCGGATGGGTTTCATTTATTCGCGGCATCGCTGAGGAACTGGCGGAATTGTTCCTCGCTGTTGAGGACGAGTTTTTCGCCGTTGAGGAAGAACGTGGGAGTGCCGGTGACGCCGAGGGCTTTGCCGTCGTTGATGTCCTTGCGGATCCGTTCCTTGGTTTCTTCGGCGGCCATGGCTGCGTCGTACTTCTCCATGTCCAGGCCAAGTTCTTCGGCGAAGGTCCGGAACAGGGCGTTCTGGAAGTCCTGCTTTTCGCCCCACTGGGGCTGGGTTTCGAACATCTTGGCGGCCATCTGTTCGTATTTGCCCTGCTGCGCTGCCGCTTCCACGGCAAGGGCGGCCTGGCCGGAGTTCTTGTGTGAGGGCAGCGGGAAGTAGCGGTTTACGAAGGTGATCCGGTCCCCGTATTCAGCTTTGAGGGCCTCCACCAGCGGGGCGGCGGCGCGGCAGGCCTCACACTCAAAGTCCAGGAACTCCACGAGCTGGGCCTTCTCCGTCGCGGGGGTCGTGAGCCGGTGGCTGTCCTCCCTGACGAGCTGGGCGTCCACGACAGGTTGCACGGCGGCCGGTTCGGGCTTGGTCGCGGTGAACACCGCGTACCAGATCAGGCCGGCGCCGACAATGACAGCCAGCAGGATCCATACGACTCGGCGGATCCGGCCTGCCCCGTCCCGCGGTACGGCCTGCGTTGTGGTGGGCGGGGATGTTTTTGTGCGTGTCATGCTCCATGCTTTCGGGTCGTGGTTGCTTCCCATGGCGTTGCTGTACTGAACTTGCTGGCGCATCAGGGCGGAAAGCCAGCTCAGTCGGGGGTGTCAGGAACGGGTCGTGGTGTCCGACCAGCCGGCCGCACACCATAAAGATGGTCCAGGTGCTGTGGTCAGAGCCCCGAGTATGAGTGCAGTCCGTTGAAGAACTGGTTCACGATGGTGAAGTTGAAGACCACGCAGAGGTAGCCGACGATGGAGAGCCAGGCGGCGCGGGTGCCGGTCCAGCCGCGGGTTGCTCGGGCGTGGAGGTAGCCTGCGTAGACAACCCAGATTACGAAGGTCCAGACTTCTTTGGTGTCCCAGCCCCAGAACCGTCCCCAGGCTTTTTCGGCCCAGATCGCGCCGAAGATCAGTGTGAAGGTCCAGCCGAGGAACCCGATGGCGTTAAATCGGTAGGAGAGGTTTTCCAGGCTCAGCGCCGATGGGATCAGACGCATGAAGGCAGGCTTGTCCGGCCCGCCGGAAGCCAGCGCTTTTTCGCGGCGCGCCTGGACGAGCTGCAGGGCTGACATCGCGAACGTGAGCGTGAAGAGCGCCGAGGAGAGCACGGCGATGGAGACGTGGATGATCAGCCAGTAGCTCTGCAGTGCGGGAACCAGGTGCCCAACGGGGGTCCAGTACGCCACGGAGGCCGCGACGAGCATGATGATGACCAGGCCGGTGACGAACGTGCCGAGGAAGCGCAGGTCGCGGCGGAGCAGGGCCAGCAGGAACACGGCGATGACAGCGAAGGCGCCGGTGGTGAGGAATTCGTACATGTTGCCCCACGGCACGCGTCCCGCACCGAAGGCCCGGGTGATCACACCCGCGCCGTGGATCACCACGCCCAGGACGGTCAGGGCCACGGCAACACGGGCAGGAACGCGTTGTTTGACCGCGTAGCGCATGTCGCCGTCAGCAGTGCCGCCCACTGCAACATTCGACGACGAGGGGCGGACGGCTGCATCAGCCGGCCGGCCGTCATCGGCCGCTGTTGGGTTCGGCGACACACCCGCGGCTCCGATGGCTACGGGGAATTTCGCCGTGGCGGTTTCTGCGGCCTTCCTGTCCACGGACTGGAGGGTTTTGCTGCTTTTGGCCAGGTCCCAGGCGAAGGCGATGAACGCCACGGTGTAGGTTCCGGCGGCCAGCAGCATGAACAGTTCGCTGTACTGGCCCAGGGTTTGGTTGATGACAGGCATTAGCGGTCCTTCGCGGGTTGGGCGGTGTTGGGGGCGCCGGCGGTGGCCGGGAGCTGCCATTGCTTGGTGAAGAGTTCGCGCAGGGCTTCTGTTTCCCCGGCCAGGCGGTGGTCTTCGCCGCGGGCCAGCAGGCCGTACTCCACCATGGTCCGTCCATCCGGGTGGGTGCCGGTCCGCACCCAGACACGGCGGCGGCTGATGTAGAGCGAAGCTACGAGACCGGCGACGGCCAGGAGGGAGAACACCAGGACACCGCCCTGTCCGGGCGTGGCCCTGATATCGACGCCGATGTAGCGTTTGAGCCCGTCAAAGCTGATGCTGCCCTTACCCTCAGGCAGGGTGTACGTCGCACCGGGGCCAAGGGTAATCCCGCCGGCGGGCAGGTCCCGGCCGTTGAGCTGGGTCAGGTTCTTCACGTCGAGCACGTACACGTTCTGCGGCTGGCCGCTATCGAGGCCAAGGTCCCCGTAGTAGGAGTTCAGGTTCAGCTGCGGGTTCAGCGGGTCGGGATCGAAGCTGTAGGACACGCCCTGGTCGTTTTCGATGGCCGAGGGGAGGAAGAAGCCGACAAACCCGAGCTGGTCAGGGCCCGCGTCCGGGACTTTGATCGTCATTGATGAGGTGAAGACACCGTCGCTGGGAACGGATACCACGGGGCCGCTGAACGCCGTCTGGCCGTTGCCGTCCTTGACGGTCACGATGGGTGCGTAACCGTTTCCGACCAGAAAGATTCCGGTTTCTCCGAAGTACACCGGTTCGTTAACTTTCAGGATCTGCTGCCGGCCCGCGGCGCCCGGTTCCTCTTTGGTGGTGAGGGCGGCGGTGAAGTCGATGGGTTGACCGAACTGTCTGGTGGATTCCCTGTCAAAGCGCACATCAAACTGGTCCAAGGTGACAGCGAAGGGGTCCAGCGTTGCCGGGTCAAAATTGGTTCCGGGCGTGAAGGCGTCATAGCCAACAAGGGTGTTGACGAACGTCTCGCCCTCGATCAGGATCTTTTGTCCCCGGTAGCCGAACAGCCCGCCGATGCCCACACAGACAAGAACACCGATCAAAGAGACGTGGAAGACCAGGTTCCCGGCCTCCTTCAGGAACCCCCGTTCGGCCCCGACCGAGGGCATGGCCTCGTCGGTGTCCCTCACATCAACCCGGTAACCGCGCTTCCTCAGGACCGCGGCGGCATCGGTGACGGCCTGCCTGGCGGAGACGCCTGCCGCGGCGGGGAGCGCCATGGTTTCATATTCCGGCAGCCTGGACAGCCGGCGCGGCGTGCGCGGCGGTCGGGAGCGCATGGCCTTGTAGTGCGCCCTTGCCCTGGGAACGACACAGCCGATCAGGGAGATGAACAGCAGAAGGTAGATCGCGGAGAACCACGCCGAAGCGTACACATCGAACATCTGCAGACTGTCCAGGAACTTACCGGTGTCCGGATTGTCCTTTAGGTACCGTGTGACGGCGGCAGCGTTGACCGGCCGCTGCGGGAACAGCGAACCGGGGACGGCGGCTACGGCCAGCAACAGCAACAACAACAGGGCAGTGCGCATGCTGGTCAATTGACGCCACACCCAGCGCAGCATGCCTTTGATGCCCAGGGCGGGTTCGGCCACGGGCGTGGAGGTTTTGGGCTGGCCGGGTTTGGTTTGGGCGGTCATAGTGCTGCTTTCTGCCGCTGTGGGCTGTTCCGCTTTTTGATCGTTCTTCCCTGGCCTTCCCGCCGAATTCGTGCCGCTCCCCTGGTCATCTGCGCCTTCGCCCCTTTCCAGGCCCTGGGCTCCGGGCTGCGGGCCGGCTGGCTGTTGCCCGCAGTCCCGGGCGCCGGGCAGGCAGAAGCTGCCGGGGCAGCGTCAGAGCCAGAGGTTGATGAGGCGTTGCAGGGATCCTGATCCGATGAGGATGGTCAGGCCCAGCCCGATGAAGACGGCCGGGACGAGCCAGTGTTCAATTTTTTCCAGGGTTTCGACGACTTTGTGGTGGGTGCCGATGAGCTTGCCCAAGGCGCACCACACAGCGACCAGGGCCAGGAAGACGATGACGGTGATGGTGGTGTCGGCCGGTGCCATAGTGCGGAACACGGGGGTGTAGATCGCGATGTTGTCCGCGCCGTTGGCGATGGTGATGCCCGCGATGCCAAGCAGGCCAAGACTTCCCGTGAGTTTGTTCTCATCATCATCATCGCCCTCGCGTTTCAGGCCGCGGATCAGGCCCAGGATGCCCAGGATCAGCGGGAAAATTCCGAGCAGCCCGACCCATTCGTCCGGGACGATGGTCAGACCCAGGGCAGCCAGGAGACTCAGCCCGACGAGGGTGATGAAACCGGCGTACTGCCCTCCGACAATGTGCCAGGCCCGTGGCTGGCCCCTGCTGGAGGCCAGGAAAAGCGCCGTCAGCACCACGATGTCATCGATGTTCGTCGCGGCGAACATCGCAGCCGCTGCCAGGATGGTGGCAAGCATGAGGAGTCCTTTCCGGGTATCAGTGGGGCGTTAGGGCGCTCTGGGGTGCTGCCTACGCCTTTTGCTGTTCCCTGGACCCGAGCAGGGTGCCCAGGACGTACAGGCCTACGCCGACGGTGACGAAGACGTCGGCGAGGTTGAAGGTCGGGAACCAGCCGCTGTGCAGGTAGTCCACGACACCCTCCCCGTCCAGCCGGTCCATGAGGTTCCCGGCGCCGCCGCCGAGCACCATCGCCGCACCGGCCCGGCAGATGGCCGGCATGGCCGGGGCGGTGGAGACGGCGTACCAGGTCATGCCCAGCACGATCGCGGCGGTCGCGGCGATGACCAGCCACGGGGCCAGGTCCGCGCCGAGGCTGAACGCGACCCCGGTGTTGTAGAGCAGCTTCAGGTTCAGCAGGCCCAGATCGACCGTGGCACCGTTGGCGAGCAGGGCTTCGGCCAGGGCCTTGATCCCCAGGTCGGCCGCCGCCAGCACGGCTGCCGCGACGAGCAGGGCGATCTTGATCCGCCGTGCCTTCTCAGCGACCGGTGGCGTTCCGGCAGGGTTGGCCGGGGGCTCGGCGCTCACGCCGCCGGTTCCAAAGCAGGCGCCGGCTTGGCAGCGGGGAGTGCGTTTTTGCGGCTGATCCGGCCGGCGCGGACGCCGTTGGCGATCACCACGATTTCGGCCAGTTCGTGGATCAGGACGACCGCGGCCAGTCCCAGCAGCCCGAACAGGGCCAGCGGGATCAGGATCGCGATCAGCAGCAGGGACAGGCCCACGTTCTGAAGCATGATGGACCGGGTCCTGCGGGCGTGGTCCAAGACCTGGGGCAGGTGGTTCAGGTCCTCGCCCATCAGGGCGATGTCAGCGGTTTCAATGGCGACGTCCGTGCCCATGGCACCCATCGCTATTCCGGTGTCAGCGGTGGCCAGGGCCGGGGCGTCGTTGACGCCGTCACCGACCATGGCGGTGGGCTGGCGGGACTTCAGGGCCCGGATGATCTCTGCCTTGTCTTCCGGGCGGAGATCGGCGTGGACTTCGGTGATCCCGGCTGCCTTACCCAGGGCCGCGGCGGTGATCGCGTTATCCCCGGTGAGCATGGCCGTGGTGTACCCGGAAGCGCTCAGCCGGGCGATGACCTGCGGGGCTTCGGGGCGCAGTTCGTCACGGACCGCTACGGCACCAATGACTTCACCGGCGGATTCGATCAGGACGGCGGTGGCGCCTGCCGTTTGCATCCGCTCGACATCCGCGGCCAGGGCGCCGGGGTTGATCCAGCCGGGGCGGCCCAGCCGGACGGTTTTGCCCTCAAAGGTGCCTTGCAGGCCGGCGCCGGGAACGGTGTCCACGTCGGTCACATCGGCCCTGGCGGGTGATGCGGCGAGGATGGCGCGGGCCAGGGGGTGTTCGCTGCGGGCCTCCAGCCCGGCCGCGAGGGCCAGAACCTCCTCCCGGGTAGCGGTCCCTGCGGCGGCGACATCGATCACTTCGGGCTTGTTCCGGGTCAGGGTGCCGGTCTTGTCCAGGGCGATGGTGCGGATCTTGCCGAGGGTTTCCAGGGCGGCTCCGCCCTTGATGAGCACACCGATGCGGCTGGCGGCGCCGACGGAGGCGACGACGGTGACCGGGACGGAGATCGCCAGAGCGCACGGCGATGCGGCAACGAGGACGACCAGGGCGCGTTCGAACCACAGCAGCGGCTCTCCCACGATGAAGCCGAAGGCGATGATCAGGGCCGCGGCGATGAGGATGCCGGGGACGAGTTTCTTGGCGATGTTGTCGGCCAGGCGCTGCCCGGGGCCCTTGCGGGACTGTTCGGCCTCGACGATGTGCACGATGCGGGCCAGGGAGTTGTTTTCCGCGGTGCTGGTGACTTCGACTTCCAGCGGCCCGGTGCCGTTGATCGCCCCGGCGTAGACATCGCTGCCGGGACCGGCCTCCACGGGGACGGATTCGCCGGTCAGCGCTGAGGTGTCCAGGGAGGTGCGGCCGGTGATGATCCGGCCGTCGGTGGCCAGCCGTTCGCCCGGGCGAACGATCATCCGGTCCCCGGGAACGAGCTCGGCAGGGTCAACGACGATTTCTGCTCCACCGCGCAGGACTGTCGCTTCGGCCGGGACCAGGTCCAGCAGGGCCCGCAGGCCACGCCGGGTCTTGGCCAGCGAGTATTCCTCCAGGCCTTCAGAAATCGAGTAGAGGAAGGCGAGCATCGCCGCTTCCTCGTACTCTCCCAGCGCGACGGCCCCGGCGGCGGCGATGGTCATCAGGGTCCCGACGCCGATCTTGCCTTTGGCCAGGCGGCGCAGGGTGGAGGGAACAAAAGTCCATGCCGCGACCAGCAGCGCCCCGATTTCCAGGACCAGGCGCAGCCACTCCGGGCCCCCGCTCAGGGACAGGATCCAGGCGGTCAGGAGCATCACACCCGCGATGGCGGCGGCCCTGATTTCGTTGATCTGCCAGAACCCGACCGCTTCCTCGGCCTCTTCCGCCGCGGTTTCGGGCTTGTCGTCGCTGCAGCCGCAGGCGTCACTCATTGCGCAATCTCCTTCGTTGGTTCCACGTTTGTCAGTTCCGGGCCGCTTCCGGCGCCGTAGTTCGGGCACAGGCTGACCGCGTTGCCGGTTGCGGCGAGCAGGACTTCGGCCTGGGCAAGCATGTCCATCAGTTCCGGGCGTGAGAGTGAGTAGTAGACGCTGCGGCCCTGCGCACGGCCTTCCACCAGGCCGCAATCGCGCAGGCATGCCACATGCGCGGATACCGTGGACTGGGCCAGGCCCAGCTCCGCGGCCAGGTCACCCACCCTGATTTCCCCCTCGGCCATCCGCTTCACAATGCCCAGCCGGGTGGCGTCACTCAAGGAATGAAACAGAGCGGCAGCAGGAGCCAGTTCCCGCCACCCTTCATTCAAAACCGTCCCATGATGAATCGTCATAGGACGATGATAACGCATAACTTTGATGTTATCGGTCCCTTACAGTAACGTTCAATGGGACAAGTACGTACCTCCAGCTCTAGGTTGTGCGGCCCGGGCATGCCGCCGTGGCGCGGCCACGAACTTGGCATGAATCGAGGAGTCAGCGTTGAGCATTGGCGGGTATTTCGCCGAGATGGTGCAGTCCGGGGCGCTGCTGGTTGCTATGCCGCTGGCGGCTACGGCAGGGATTGTCTCCTTCATTTCCCCGTGCATCCTGCCGTTGGTACCCGGGTACCTGGGCTTCGTCTCGGGATTGACAGATCCCACCCGGCCGGACAACCGTCGCAGGGTCATCACGGGTGTTGGGCTGTTCATCCTTGGATTCGCCGCTGTTTTTACCCTCTACGGGGCCGCGTTCGGCGTGATTGGAGGGTGGCTGCTGCAGTGGCAGGACATCCTGATCCGGGTCTTGGGCGTCTTCGTGGTGTTCATGGGCCTGGTGCTGGTCGGTGGTTTCTCCTTCCTGCAGACCACCCGGAAGCTGTCCTTCAGGCCCAGGGCAGGCGCCGCCGGCGCCCCGGTGCTGGGGATCGTGTTCGGCCTCGGGTGGACCCCCTGCATGGGCCCTACCCTCAGCGCGGTCCTGGCGCTGAGCACCACCACCGGGGATCCCTGGCGCGGGGCGCTGCTGGGATTCCTGTACTGCCTGGGGCTCGGAATCCCCTTCATGCTGGTCGCGATGGGCCTGAACTGGGTGACAAAAACCCTGGGATTCATCCGCCGGCACATCCGCACGTTCAACATCATCGGCGGTTCCCTGCTGGTCCTTGTCGGGATCCTGATGGTCTCAGGGATCTGGATGCTCTGGATCTACCAGCTGCAAAACCTCGCCGCCACAATCACCACTCCCGTCTGACGGAAGAACCAATCATGAACACACACCAACCCGCACCTGTACCTCCCCTCCCGGGGCGGCGGAACCTGCTGCTGGGAGCAGCATCCGCGGCGCTGCTCCTGGCAGGCTGCGCCGCCCCCGACACCCTGGCAGACCAGGCCAAAGCCGGGGACAACAAAAACTACATCGCCGGGGACGGATCCGTTTCCGAATACTCCCCCGACACACGCAGCGCCCCCGTGACGATGACTGGCGCGCTCTATGACGGCACCACGGTGGATTCCGCGGACTGGCAAGGCAACGTCACCGTCCTGAACGTCTGGTACGCCGCCTGCGCGCCCTGCCGTAAGGAAGCCCCCGGCCTGGAAGCCCTGCATCAGGAATTCAAGAACGACGGCGTGCGGTTCTACGGCATCAACGTCCGCGACACCGCCGCCACCGCGGCCGCCTTCGAACGCACGTTCGGCACCACCTACCCCAGCTTCAACGACTCCGACGGCGGCATCCTGCTCGCCCTGGCCGATCACGTGCCCCCGCGGGCCGTACCAACCACCCTCGTTTTGGATAAGCACGGCAAAGTCTCCGCCCGGGTCCTGGGTCTGGCGGAGAAAAGCACCCTCAAAGCCCTGATCGGCGCCGCGCTCAGCGAGGCCTGAAACGTGCCGGGAACGTGCACGGCAGGCACGGACCTCATGCCCTGCTCTGGGCGGCGGGTACTTCCCCTGGCTTCAGGCTCAACGACATCCGGCGGCTGGGGCAGCCGGACCGCACAATCCGCGCCGACCAGGAGTTACGGGTGATGGCTGTTGCCGCCCTGGTCCTGTTTGTCGTCATGATGCTGCTCGCCGGCGGCCTTCGGACACTGCTTCAGCGCCGCAGGACCGGCGACACCGGCAACCGGCGGAACTGGGCGGACCGCGGTTCAACCGAGTGGTGGGGGCTGGCCCTGGCCGAGCTGGGCTACCTGACGGTCGGCATCGCCGCTCCCGCCGCTGCCTTTTCCGGCCTGCCGCCCATCGCCGCCCTTGACCACCCGGCTGCGCACATTACCGGAGTCGTGATCGCCATCACCGGCATCCTGGCAACGTTCGGCGCCCAGCTGGCGATGGGATCATCCTGGCGGATCGGAGTTGACGAAACCGAACGCACCGCGCTGGTGACAACCGGCCCGTTCCGGCTGATCCGCAATCCCATCTTCACCGCCGCGGCCGCGGTGTTCCTGGGGCTGACGATGATGGTACCCAACGCCATCGCGCTCGTCGGCCTCATCTGCACGATCACCGGAATCCAGATCCAGGTCCGCCTGGTCGAAGAACCCCACCTGCGCCGCATCCATGGCACCGCCTACACCGACTACGCCTCCCGGGCCGGCCGCTTCCTGCCCGGCCTGGGCCGCCTGCCCGCCGAGCGCCATCCCCGGGCTGAGACCTGACGGAAGCTGAAACCGAGGCCCGGCCGGAGTGCAGGAACCTGTTTCCCGACTGTTTACCCTTACGGCATCTGCAGGACCACTGGAGACAACTTAGGGGCCGTGGGCGGTACCTACGATCCGTGGTGGCGTCATCAAACGCCACCACCGATTCGTACCCCTTTTGGAGACACCCGATGCGACGCACTCTTCCCTTGCTTGGCTCCGCCGGCGCCCTTATGGCCGCAGCCGTGGCCGTCACGGCACTGGTCGGGCCTGCCGGGCCCGCCACAGCGGCCCCGGACGGCAACAACGGCCGGACCAAGAACGTTATCTACCTGCTCGGTGACGGCATGGGCCGCACCCACATCAGCGCCGCCCGGGAACGGTTCTACGGTGCCGAAGGCAAACTGGCCATGGAAACCCTCCCGGCCCAGGGCTACGTCAGCACCTACGCCGTGGAGAAGAAGTCCGGCCAGCCCGGCGAACCGGACTTCAAGCCCAACCTCGTCACCGACTCGGCCTCCGCCGCGACCGCCTGGGCCTCCGGGGTGAAAACCTATAACGCTGCCCTGGGAGTGGACGCCAAGGGCGCCGTGGTGCCCACCGCGATGGAATTGGCCAAACAGGCAGGCTACCGCACAGGGAACGTCTCGACCTCCGAGATCACCGACGCGACCCCCGCCGGGCAGATGAGCCACGTCCTGGCCCGCGGCTGCCAGGGCCCCGTCTATTCTGCCTCGGCATGCCAGGACACGGCCGTGACCGGCGACGCGCTGCCCACCAGTGATGTCAGGGTCACCCCGGTCGCTGACCAAATCGCCCGCAACGGCACCGCCGATGTCATCTTCGGTGGAGGCCTGGGACGCTTCGACGCCGCAGATGAAACCGCCCTGAAGGAACAGGGGTACTCGGTCCTGGGTTCGGCGGCAAGCCAGATCCCTGCCACCCGCACCGACCTGAACGCAGCCTCCGGGGATAAGGTCTTCGGCTTGTTCAACAAGGGCAACCTCACCGTGGAAAAGACCAAGCAGGACAACCCTGCCGCACCCCAGGCCCAGGAACCGTCCCTGCCGGACATGACCAAAAAAGCCATCGAGCTGCTGAACAGCAAAAAAGGCGCCAACGGCAACGGTTTCTACCTTCAGGTCGAAGGGGCCCTGATCGACAAGCGCTCCCACGCCAATGATGCCGCCCAGTCGCTAGAGGAGATCAAAGCCTTCGACGATGCCGTTGCCGCCGCTCTTGACTTCGCCAAAAAGGACGGCAACACCCTCGTGATCGTGACCGCCGACCACGAAACGGCCGGTTTCAACATCATCGAGAAGGGCTCCTTCACCAACCCCGAGGCAGCAGTACCTCCGGTCAACGTCGACAGCGGGAACACCGCCAACAATTCCGCCCCGTCACGGGCGGGCGGGAACACCAAAGACCCCGCCCGTTCCTCCGGCATCCTCAACGGCGCCGGCGCAGCCGACCCGCGTAACTTCGCCCCGGCCACCTTCCGTACCCCGAACGACCCGGCCGAGGTCAAGGACGGTTCCAAGGAGGCCAGCCTGTGGCTGACCTACATCTCCGGCAACCACACCGGCGCTGACGTTCCCGTCTACGCCTACGGTTCCGGCTCTGAAAAGCTCCAAGGCAGCGTGGACAACACGGACCTGTTCGACATCGTCGGCAACGCCCTGCGCGTCCTGCGCTGACCTGACCAGTACATCCAGGGGGTCCGGGAAGATTTCCCGGACCCCCTGACACCGAAAAGAAGACCATGCACCGACGCCAAATCATTGTCCCTGCCGTGCTGCTCATCGCGGCTTTAGCCTTGACCGGATTCCTCGTGACGGCAGCGCAGCAGCCTCCCGGACCGGCCGATGCCGGCCATGGCCCGGCGGCAGCAGCAGCCAGGACTTCATTCCCGGGCCTCCCCTCTGCCGCCAGCGAGCCGGACCTGCCGGGGCTGCACGCGCCAGGGCCGGGCAAGGGAAAGGCACTGCAGGTTCCCGGACCGTTCGATGACAGGTTCGTGCTCGAAGGCCTGGTCTTCGACGGTTCAGCGGTCAGCGGCACCGTCAGGTCAACCGGGGCCACGAGCGAGCTTCTGGACCTTCAGGTTCTCGCCGGCTTTTACGATGACAAGGGCAGTCTGCTCGGCACGGCACGCTTCGACCACCACTTGGGAACCGAGGAACCGCACGCCGACGCCCCGGCAGAACACACGGAGTTCACCATGTCCGTCCCGGACCAATACCAGGACGCGGCAGTCTCAGCAGCGGTCGGCGTGCCCGTCTTCGTCACCGAATAGACCATCCATCGGGAAGGCCGGCCACGTCCTTCCAAGCTGGTCCGTTGAGCTCCGGAACGCCCTGGCACTGTCCTAATCTTTCCGGCCGCCGGCCGCCGGCCGCCGTTGACGGCCGTCGCCTTCCAAAGGAACACCACTCCTTTTTGACCCCGACGGAACCAAACCAACGACCCACGAACCTGGACAACCCGGGAAGCTTCAGCCCCGAACGCTTCCGCCACTGGTAGCACGTGGCCACCGATGCCAGGGAAAGACGCACGCTGGAACTGATCAAGCGCGCGATCCGCCCGCTTGCCGCGGAACATACCCTCCGAACTAAGCCCGCCTATTCAACCCGTCCAAGATGCGGCATGTCACCATCGGGGCCCGCTTTGAATGATGACCTGCGGTGGGGGGGTATTCCTCATGGCCCCGCATCGTGAGGCGATGCGGTATACGGGACGACTGTGCGGTACTTGCCTCCTGGTGTCTGCTGGGGCAATTCATCTGCTCGAGTGAGGGTGACGTGGGCGAGGTGGTGGCTGGTGAGCAGGTTCTCGATCCCGGTGCGTGCGGCTTGCCAGGTGTGTTCGGGGTCGGCGCCAGCCTTGACGTGCAGGCGGAGCCGGAGTTCGGTGGGTGATGTTTGCACCACTTGGAACAGCTCGATCCCCGGGACACGGTCAAGCAGGGTGCTGATGGTCAGTGGGGTAATGGTCACGGGTTCCGCGTCCTGGGCGGGGAAGGCGAGCAGGTCCGCCGTGCGGCCGTGGACGCGGATGGCCGGCAGCGGGTCTCCGCATGGGCAAGGGTCAGGTCGGGCCAGCACAGCGTCGCCGAGGTTGTAGCGCAGGATCGGCTGGACGCGGTTGGCCAGGTTGGTTAGCAATGTGGTGTGGGATTGTTGGCCGGGCGGGACGGGCTGGTGGTGGGTGTCGACGGGTTCGAGGAGCACCCAGTCGCTGTTCACGTGCAGCCAGTTCTCACGGCAACTGTAAGTGAGGAACGGACATTCGGTGGCGGCGTAGCTTTGCCGGACAGTGGCTCCGAACGCGGCGGCAATACGGTCATACTCGGTCACCGGCAGGCCTTCGGCCGACAGGACGACCAGGATGGGGTCGATGCGCAGCCGTCCTGCCTGCTGCTCGCTGGCAAGCAGCGCGCCGGTGCCGGCATAGGCGGCAAGAATGGCTGGCCGGAAGGTGTTGAGCCGGGTCACCATCTCCGGCACTGGCAGCTGGACAGGCAACACGTCGATGAGGCGCCGGCGGAACCTGTTTTTGCGCAACCCGGCCGCGGCCACAGCTGAGGCGAAGTGTCCGCCGGTTGCGTTGACCATGGCGATACGCCCGCCGTGCGTGGCGATCCGTACCAAGTCTGCCGGAGAGAGCCAGGCACCGAGCATCCGTGTGCTCAGCGCGGTGGTCACGGCCAGGGAGTGCTGGTCGAGCAGGAACAGGCCACGGGTTCCGGTGGTGCCCGATGTCGTCAGAGCCGTGTATTGCCTGAGGAACTTCTCGCCGACCCGAGCGGGATCATCGACGAACGACTGGACCTGGGCGAGGCTGATCTTGGGATCGGTCACCCAGTCGTCGAACCGGGCCATCAGCGTTTTCTTGCTGACGACCGGCAGCAGGGCAGCGTCGCTCACCCGCTCGGGCAACCCGTGATAGAGCCCGCGGTAGTAGGCAGAATGGTTGCGCGCGTAGGTGACGATGTCGGCGACCCGGTCCTGTTGTCTGCGCAGCAGCATTTCCGCGCCCTGTTTGTGCACGCGGCGCGCGTCCAGCATCAGCCCAAGAGCTTTCATCACGGCCCACCGGGATGTTCCGCCTGGTGCTCGCCGGCTTCTTTCCATGCCTCATGGCCGGACCACGCGGCGAATCCCGCGACAACGAGGGCGGCAACCGGGTCGGCCCACCACCAGCCGAGGACAGTGTTCAGGCCAAGGCCGGCGAGCACGGAAATGGACAGGTAGTTCGACATCCAGGTTTCGGTCGATTGCGCCACCAGCACAGGGTTTCCCAGTGCCTGCCCGGTGCGGCGCTGGGCCAAGGCAACCGGGACCATGACGATCAGCGCGGCCACGTTGAGCATGATGCCGACCAGTGATTCGCCCGCCTTGTCCTGGGTGATCAGGTCCCGCGCGGCCTCGAACACGACGTAGGCGGCGAGTGCGTAGAACGTGAGTGCGATCATTCGCAGGGCCGGTCGCAGACGTGAGGTGGTACCGTCGCGCAGTTGCCAGATCACCACCGAGGCTGCGAAGACCTCGATCGCGGAGTCGATGCCGAATCCGACCAGCGCCGTGGAGCCGGCAGCCAGACCGGCAGTGATCGCAACGGCACCCTCAATGAGATCCCACACCACAATGAACCAGGCCAACCTCAGGCCGCGGCGGGTGAGCTTGTCCCTCTCCATCCCAGTCATCATCGGCATGAACCGATGATAGCGCGTTCTGTGCTGATATGGTGTGACCGCGATTGCAAATCCCTGACGAAGGGTACCGGGTTTATGTTGATGAACAGGATTGAAACTGCGCTGGTGACCTCGCCGCCCCGGCGGTGGTTGCAGCATTACGAAGTGCACCTGCTGACTAAGCTGGGCGGACGTACGCCAGGAGCGCGGGTTGCGGAGATCGGCTGCGGCTCCGGCTACGGCACCAAGCTGATCCTCGACAAGTTCGGCGCCGCCGGCGTCGACGCCGTCGACCTTGACCCGGCGATGATCACCCGCGCTGCCGGGCGGCTGCAGCGCTACGCCGGCCGGGTCCGGCTGGCCAAGGGCAGCGCCACGGATCTGCGGGCGGCTTTCTCCACGTTCAGCGGCGGCACTGACGCCAGCTACGACGCGGTGTTCGATTTCGCCATCATCCACCACATCCCTGACTGGCGCGAGGCGCTGGCCGAGGTCGCCCGTGTACTCACCCCGGGCGGGCGTTTCTTCTTCGACGAGGTCACCGCCGCCGCACTCGCCCGGCCGTCCTACCGGCGGCTGTTCGATCACCCCGGCAAGGACCGGTTCACCGCCGGGGAATTCCTGGCCGAATTGCCCCGGCACGGCCTGGACGTGGGCGACCGCTGGGTTACCCGCGTGGGCGGGGACTACCTCCTCGGAGTCGCCACGAAATCCGGCCGGACCGACTAAAGCCCGCCTTTGCTCGTCTCTTCAGTGCTTTTCATCCGGTTGGGACGGGCGAAGCGGCACACACTCGGATGTGTCCCTGACCCGCCGGGGCGCCTTCCGGGAACGCCGTTCGGAGACCTGCCCCGGGAAGGTGCCTTGGTACTGCTTGCCGGGAACGGACGAGGTTTTACTGGAGCCTGCCGGGCACGGTGCCGCAGCCGTCGGTCCCGTACCCTCCTGCCAGGTCAATCGTGGGTGTGCAGGGGTTTTCCGGCCAGGGCCAGGGCAGCTTCACCGATCGCGTCATTTTGGGTGGGGTGGGCGTGGATGAGGTTGGCGACGTCTTCGGGGTAGGCGTCCCAGTTGACCATGAGTTGGCCCTCGCCAATCAGTTCACTGACCCGGGCACCGATCATGTGCACTCCGACGATGGGCCCGTCCTTCTGCCTGACCATTTTGATGAATCCCGCGGTTTCGAGCATCAGGCTCTTGGCGTTCCCGGCCAGGTTATATTCGGTGGTTTCGACTCCATCTGTCCCGAATTTCTCCCGGGCCTGGGCCTCGGTCAGACCTACGGACCCGATTTGGGGTTCGGAATAGGTCACGCGCGGGATGCCGGATTCCACGATGGGCGCCGGTTTCAGTCCGGCGATTTCCTCGGCAACGAAGATGCCATGCTGGAAGCCGCGGTGGGCCAGCTGAAGCCCAGGGACAATGTCTCCTATGGCATAGATGTTGCCCACGCCGGTGTGCAGGCGGTCGTTGGCCAGGACGAACCCCCGCTCCATCGGGATGCCATTTTCCTCGTACCCGAGATTTGCCGTGGCCGGGCCGCGGCCCACCGCTACGAGCAGCAGGTCGGCCTCGAGCGTTTTGCCGTCCCGGGTAGTGACAGCGACGCCGTCCTCGTTCTGCGTCACGCCGGCGAACATGGTTTTCGTGTGAAAGGCGATATTGCGGGCCCGGAAGGCGCGTTCGAGCCCTTTGGACACGATTTCCTCTTCGCCGGGTACCAGCCGGGGCAGCGCCTCAATGATGGTGACCTTCGCGCCAAAGGAGTTCCATACCGAGGCGAATTCCACCCCAATTACGCCGCCGCCGAGAATGATGGCGCTTTTGGGCACGAAGTCCAGCTCCAGGGCGTGCTCGGACGTGATGACCCGCCCGCCGATGTCCAGCCCCGGGAGGGACTTGGGGTAGGAACCGGAGGCCAGGACAATGTTGTTGCCCCGGTACCGCGTTCCGCCCACCTCGACGGTGTCCGGCTCAACAAGCCTGCCCCAGCCGCTGACAAGTTCGACGCCGCTGGAGGCAACCAGGCCCTGAAGACCCTTGTACAGGCGGGAGACCACACGCTCTTTGAAAGCGTTCACACCGGACATCTCAACACCTTCAAAGGTGCCGGCCACCCCGACCGACTTGCTGCCACGGATTGCGTCGGCCACCTCCGCGGAATGAAGCAAAGCCTTAGTAGGGATACACCCACGGTGCAGGCAGGTGCCGCCAAGCTTGTCGCCCTCAACGAGGGCCACCTTCATCCCCAACCTGGCACCGCGCAGGGCAGCGGCGTAGCCGGCGCTGCCGCCTCCGAGGACAACAAGGTCATAGCTCATTAATCTTCCCTTTCCACCAAACGGACTGGTCAGCGTGTGTTTGTATCGTACGCGGACGATGCCGGCTCCGGCCGGGTATCAAACGCGGAAAGAACAATGCCGTCGAAGCGCCAACCAAGGGACAAGGGCTTCCTGCCCGGAAGCCGCTGGCCTAGACTCGGGAAAAACACGGACTGGCCTGCACAACAGGGAGAATACGAGTGACTGCACGATTGCCTGACAGCTCGCTGGCCCTGCTGCGGCAGGGCTACACCTTCATCTCCGCCCGCTGCGACGAAGCCGGCACAGACCTCTTTCAAACCCGCCTGATGCTCCGCCCTGTGGTGTGCATCAGGGGAGCAGCGGCGGCGGAGTTCTTTTACGGCGGGGGCCGGTTCAGCCGTACGGGGGCTCTCCCGCGGTCGGTCAAGCACCTGCTGCAGGACGCCGGCAGCGTCCAAACCCTTGAAGGGGACGCGCACCACCGCCGCAAGCAGCTGTTCCTGGACCTGGGCAGCCGAGGATCGGCTGAACGCCTGGCGGACCATTTTGACGCTGAATGGCATGACCCTGATCGCGGGCTGCCGTCCGGGCGGCGTTTCAACCTTCACACTGAAGTCCGCCGGATCCTCACCGCGGCAGCCTGCCGATGGGCGGGTCTTCCTACCGACCCGTTCACTATCCGCAGGCGCAGCACGGAACTGGGCCTGATGATTGACCAGGCCGGCGCCTTCGGGCCCGTGAACTGGTACGCCCGCTGGCGGCGGCATTCCACCGAAAAGTGGGCCACGACCGCCATCCTGACAGCACGCTTGGCCGCGCCGGACCAGACACCGGCAACCCCGGTGGAAGCCATCGCCTTCCATCGCGATCACGCCGGCAAGGAACTGCCCCCCGACACCGCCGCGGTGGAACTGCTGAACCTGCTCCGCCCGGTCGTGGCCGTCAGCAACTTCATCGTCTTCGCCGGCCTCGCCCTCACCCAGCACCCCGAATGGAAAAACAAACTCGCCAACGGGGACGATGATGACCTGCACTGTTTCGCCCAGGAAGTGCGCCGGTACTACCCGTTCTTCCCCTTCGTCGGCGGCACCGCCACCGGGGACCTGGAATGGTCCGGGCACGCCTTCAAGCCCGGGGACTGGGTCCTCCTTGACCTGTACGGAACTAACCACGACCCACGAAGCTGGCCAAACCCGGAAAGCTTCGACCCCGCACGCTTCCGCACCTGGCAGCCCAATCCCAACACCCTGATCCCACAAGGGGCAGGCGACAAGGAAACAGGCCACCGGTGCCCAGGGGAAGACATCACGGTGGAACTGATCAAACGCGCCATCCGCACCCTTGCGGACACACCCGCCCTGCAGGTACCCGCACAGGACCTCAGCTTCAACCTCTCCAGCATGCCCGCCCTACCCAAAAGCGGATTCATCCTCGGGCCTGGCCATGCCGGCCGCCGCTGACAGAGCAGAACGAACCAGAGAACGGCTGGGAACGACTCATCCGGGCAGGTGGTTCAGATATGAAACACCGCGCAGCACCAGAACAGCCAAAGTATTGCCGCCGGTGCGATCCTGTTTGCTCCCAGACGAGGGATCCCCTGGCCTCGGTACGAGCGGTGGAATGGTTGGAGCGGCATCAGATTCGGTTTTACCTGGGGGCTCGACCGGACGAATGGGCGTCAAGGGTTGAAATAGGCGTTTGTGCGGCGCTTGTGACCACCGGAAGGTTGGAGACCCCTTAGTCAGCGTCGCTGTTCGCTGGGCCAATAAATTTGGACAACGTCCTTGCCTCGGTGGGCTTCAGGAAGAACTCAACCGGTTTGAGCCTGCCATCGATCTCCAAGGTCAATGTGAAGCCCTCAGATCCAACGCTGGGGCGGGCCGACCAATGCTTGAGGACTGGCGCGAGGTCCCGCCCCATCAGGACATTGCGCTCATCCATGTCCCAAGGCGCGCCCGCGTCGACAATCGCTTTATGCTCTCCACAGAGGTAGGCCTCATGATAGCCGGCAGCAGCGTTTTGATTACCGAAAACGAAGGCGGATCCAGGGTTCGTGCAACGGAGCACTGAGCAAATAATCATGCTTTGGAAGATACCCATGAAGGTGGAGGAAACCCGTGCAACACGTCCATGAGACTTCAATAGCTTCAAGCTCCGACGGGGACAGGAATCTCAGTCATCCCCCTGTACAAGTCCCGCTACCGTCACGCCGTGTTCGGCTTCCGGGGTAAGAAGACGTCGAATGTCAGCTGATCGACAAGGCCCTGCCGGGAGAAGGCCTGAAACGTCAGGTAAGACTCGGCCTTCTTGGCCGCCTGTTCCTTCCAGCCCATCTCTACGTGATCCGCGGCCCAAATAGCCTCCCTCGGTGTGAACTTGTGCAATTCCAGTTGCATTATCAGACCGGTGCGCGAGAACGCATGGAAGTGGAACGTCATGGGGAGGCCCCGAAGCCCACAACTGCCAAAAGCAGTTTTATAGGCTGGATTTGAAGCCTAAGGACCGATATCCGGAGGTGGAGAAGCATCTAAGTGCCCGCATCGCCCCGGGCTGAAGACGGCCACCAGTTCATCCATGTGCGGGGTAGCTAGCGCTGGCGGTGTATAGGAGGCCCCTTCCGGCGATTCTATCCCCAGGCATTGGCGACAGATGAGTAGTGAGAGCTGGCAACTGAACGCACGTCTACGGTCTATGACCAAGGGCTTGTGCTCAGCGCCCGTTTTACGACTGTGCGCGGGTCAGGTGGCGTGTCTCGTGCTTTGGCACGATGATAGGGACGATGCGTACCAGGACGACCATGGCGACCAGTTCGACGAGTGTCTGGGTGACGACGGCTAACGGGGCGATGCTCAGCGCCGGCGGCAGGGCCAGGGCCAGTGGGAGGACGACGAGGGAGTTGCGGGTGGTCGTGGAGAAGATGGCGGCCCGGGTGGCCGGGACGTCGAGGCGGGCGGCGCGTCCTGCAACTTTTCCTATGATGACGGCGATGACGACGAAGGCCACGTAGAGGGGAATGACGCGGGTGAGATTGAGGACCTGGGCGCCCACTGCGGCGATCTGTGATCCGATCACGACTGCGAGAGTGACCATCATCAGAGGCACCATCGCCCCAGCCATGACCTGCTCTATGGCTTGACCTGCACGGTGGCGGCGGGCGATGGCCTGCACTGTGGCGGCGGCGGCCAGGGGCAGCACAATCAACAGGAGGAACGCTTCGATAAACGGGCCGACATCAATCACGTCAAGAACGTCGGCGCCGGCGACCAGGAACAGATAGACCGGGAGCAGGAGTATCTGCACCAGCATCAGCAGCGGGGTTGCGGCGAGCAGACGGGCGCTGGCGCCGCCGGCGATTCCGCTGAAGACGATGACGTAGTCGACGCATGGAGTCAGCAGCACCAGCAGGACGCCGAGCATCAGCCCGCGATCGTCCGCGACAAAGCGGGAAAGACCGAACACGACGGCAGGGACGAAGATGAAGTTCGCGACGAGCACCGTACCCAGGAAGCGGATGTCGCGGAATGCTTTGCCCACCTCGATCAGTGGGACAGCGAGGAACGTGGCGAACAGCAGCAGAATCAGCACCGGTTTAATGGAATGTTCCAAGGCCGGCGCGATCTCCGGCGCAGCCAGACCGACCGCCGCCCCAGTCAAGATCGCAACCATGTAGAGCAGAACCTGCTGTTCGTCCCACCAGCCGATAATGCGGTTCATGATCACCGTGCTCCTTCGATGGTTGTCGTCTTTGGGTCGGTCGTCTGCGTGGGGCATGCTTTCCGCTGGGTGGCGAGGAGTGCGCATTCGGAGCGGCAGGATCGTCCGCTGTCCGGACAGGCGCTAACCTTGGCCACTGCCGTGTCGAGCCGGTCACGCAGCAGGCGCAGGCTCGCAAGGCGTTTATCGACCTCAAGCAGCCTCTGCTGTAGCCGGGGGTGAAGAACTTCACGCACCTGAGTGCAACTTTCAGCCTCGATAACAGTCAGAAGATCCACAATTTCAAATAGCGACAGATCGAGCTGCTTCGCAGCCTCAATGAACGACAGCTGGTCGAGCGCATCAATGTCGTAGTCCCGGTACCCGTTGGAGCCCCGCTTCGCTGTGAGCAGCCCTACCGATTCGTAATAGCGCAGCGTCGTCGCGGGGACCCCCGACGCTGCCGCCAGCTCTGAAATTCGCACGCTGCCTAGCGTAGACCTTCGAGTGCACTCGAAGGTCTACTCGGCGCGAACCAGGGCTGGAAATGTGGGCGGTGTGGGACTGTAACAGCATTAAGTGCGGTCCTATTGTTGACGCATGAGCGAGACGGCCGAGCACAACAAGCGCACTGTTTTCCATGCTGGTGGAGGCACTTTCCGGATGTCAGGACGTCGTCCAGACAGCGGCTGAAGGCGATACCGTCGTCGCCAGGCTGCGCTGTTCTGGTACTCACCTCGGTGTCTGGCGCGGGCATGCGCCGCCCGGCAGGCGCTTTGAGTGGGTTGACGCGGTGTACTTCTTTTCTTTCCTGGATGGGTTGATCAGTGGCAGTTGGGGCCTTGAGGACAACCTGAAACGCTTCGCCCAACTAGGCCTCGCACTGGACTCACGCGCTCCTTCATTTGAGGGCAGCCGTGTCTCAAATGGTCAGTGTCTACTGTATAGTTCAGCGAGTGCTGACTATAGATTCTCACTTGGATGTAATGAACCGGTTAGGCCGGGCCATGGCCGACCCCACCCGGTCCCGAATACTGCTGACCCTGCTGGAGCGGCCCGCCTATCCCGCTGAGCTGGCCCGAGGCCTGGGGCTCACACGGTCGAACGTGTCGAACCACCTGGCGTGCCTGCGGGACTGCGGGATCGCGGTCGTCGTGCCGGAGGGCCGTCAGAACCGGTATGAGATCGCCGACCCGCACCTGACGCGCGCGTTGACCGCACTGGTCGATGTCACCCTCGCGGTGGATGAGAGCGCCCCTTGCCTGGATCCGGCCTGTTCGGTTCCGGCCTGCTGTGATGCGGAGGCTGAGGCATGATCCTGTCTTCAGCCCTGCAGGCGATCGGCCTGTTCCTGGCCACGAACATCGATGACATCATCGTGCTCTCCCTGTTCTTCGCCCGCGGCGCCGGCCAGCGCGGGACCAGCGCCCGGATCCTGGTTGGCCAGTATCTGGGGTTCGTCGGTATCCTCGGCGCGGCCGTGCTCGTGTCGCTGGGCGCGGGGGCAATCCTGCCGCCGGAGGTCATCCCGTACTTCGGGCTCATCCCTCTGGGCCTGGGACTGTGGGCCGCCTGGCAGGCCTGGCGCGGGGACGACGACGATGACGACGATGAGGCCAAGATCGAAGGCAAGAACGTCGCCGCCTGGACGGTGGCCGGAGTGACCTTCGCCAACGGCGGGGATAACATCGGCGTCTACGTCCCGGTCTTCCTCAGCGTCGGCCCGGGAGCCGTGGTGGCCTACTGCATCGTGTTCCTGGCCTTGGTCGCGGTGCTGGTGGTGCTGGCCAAGTTCATCGCCACCCGCCGGCCGATCGCGGAGGTGCTGGAACGCTGGGAGCACATCCTGTTCCCGATCGTCCTGATCGGCCTCGGTGTCTTCATCTTGGTCAGTGGAGGAGCCTTCGGCCTCTAGCGAGTCCTCCAGGACAGAGACGTGGTGGCGGTGCGACTGAGCCTCGGTCGCACCGCACCGCCACCTAGCGGCGGCAGCCCTACCATATAAGAGCCAGGACACAGCGGCTGCGGTGATAGGTTTCTGATGGGCCGGGTCAGAGCCGCAAACGATACTCGAACACTACATCCAGCAGATTGACTTGCACTAGGTTTCAACTTGCCGTCAAAGTGCCCGTAAGAGGTGCCGCGTATAGGCGACTTAAGGCTTCCCGTTAGACGGTCCCTAGCGCGACAACCCGAATTTGACGTCCGGTTTTGCAGAGGTGGAGTTTGAGGTGTCCCGTATACCCTGCCCGCAAAACTGCCCGGTGAACGCGCGCCCTAAACGCTACACACCCAAGCGTCTCAAAACCCTTGCGACTTGAGACGGAAAGGTTCCGAGAGACACGGAGCTGGGCGTGACAGTTGGTTTCGAAGGGCGGTGTGCCCTGGTGCGGCTCGGACGTGGTCGCACTCTATTCATCGGCCGCGTGCGAAACGTGCGCTGCGGTGTCCGATCCTTAGGGGGTGCCGAAGTCACCTCTCATGGAAATCAGTGGTTCCCGGGAGTAGTCGCAGGGCGGCGGTCCCGTGGTCCACCGGCCCGCCCCGCCCTGCGAGGTCAATCAGCTCGTGGTGTCCGCGGGCGCGGAGGCCTGGAACGCGTCCCACGCAGCGTAGCTGCCGTCCAGTTCGACGACGTCGTACCCGGCCCGGCGCAGGGCGCTGGCGGCGACGGAGTTCCGGACGCCGGACTGGCAGTAGGTGACGATGGTGCCTTCGGCGGGAAGCTCATCGAGGTGCCACATCAGGCGGCCGCCGCTGAGCTGGTGCGAGCCGGGGATGTACCCGGCTGTGTGCTCGGTCTTGTTCCGGACATCCACGACCATGGCGGCGTCAAAGCCGTGCAGGTCTTCGGGTTGGATCAGCTTCGGCGTGAAGGTGGGGAGTCCTTCGATGCTGGTGACGTAGCCGGCCACGTTGTCGATGCCTACGCGGACAAGATGGTCCCACATGCCCTGTGCGGCTTCCTGGTCCTGCGCCAGCAGGACCAGCGGGTTCTTGTCCGTTTCCGGGTTGACTACCCAGGCGCCGTAGCTGGCAACGGACTTGCCGGCCGGAATGTTCAGCGAGCCGGTGACGGTGCCTTCGTGGACTTCGCTGTTGGGGCGGGTGTCGATGAAGGTCAGGGTGTCCTCGGCCAGGCCTGCAGCTACGATGCCGGTTGCGAGTTCGGTCAGCGGGGTGCGCTGACCCATCACGGCGGGGCCTTCACGGTTTTCCCGCTTCATCCGGCCGAAGTAGGCGTGGGCGTCGGGCTGGCCGTCGAGGAGTTCGTTGATGAAGCCCTGCTCGTCGTTCGCCGCGAGGTAGGGACCCCACCAGGAGTAGAGCCGCTCATAACCGACCGTGGAGGACGGGATCGCGCCGAGCGCCTTGCCGCAGGCACTGCCGGCACCGTGGGCGGGGTGGACCTGAATGTAATCGGGCAGGGTCAGGAACTTGTCCCGCAAGCTGGCAAAGAGCTGCCTGGCGCCTTCGAAGCGGGTGTCGACGCCGCCGGCGGCCTCGTCCAGCAGGTCCGGCCGGCCGAGGTCGCCCGAGAAGACGAAGTCGCCGGAGAGCAGGTAGCCGGGCTGGTCGCTGAACGCCCCGTCGGTGACCAGAAAGGACAGGTGCTCCGGGGTGTGGCCCGGGGTGTGGAGGGCCTGGATGCTGATGTTGCCGATGGTGATCTTGTCGCCGTCGGAGAGGCGTTCGCCGTCGAAGTTGTACTGCCAGTCCGGTCCGCCCTCGCCGGAGACGTAGATCTTCGCGCCGGTGGCTGCGGCCAGTTCACGGGTGCCGGAGAGGTAGTCGGCGTGGATGTGGGTTTCGGTAACTGCCACGATCTTCATGCCGTTCTTCTCAGCCAGTTCCTGGTAGACCGCGATGTCGCGGCGGCTGTCGACAACAACCGCGGTGCCGTTGGCCTGGCAGCCGATCAGGTAGCTGGCCTGTGCGAGGTCTTCGTCGTAAATGCGCTCGATAAGCATGTAGTGATCTCCTTTGAGAAGAGGGTGGTAAGCGTGGATCAGGCGGGTCTGGGAAGGGTGCGCCGGGTATTGCGCAGTGGGCAGGAGCGGATCAAGAACCAGCAGATTGCGGCGGTGGCTGCGGTGAGCGCTGCGATTCCGGCGGCGATGAACCAGTGCAGGTGGGCCGGTGCCTGCTGGATGAGGACAAAGCTTCCCATGGCAAGGACGAACCAGCCGAAGGCTTTGCGCAGTGCGGCTTCCGGGATCCGGCCGGCGACCTTGGAACCGGCCAGGGTGCCCGCGATGGCCGCGGCTGTCACGCCGAGGGTGATCCCCCAGTCGAGCTGGACGGTGGTGAGGTAGCCGGCGAGCCCTGCGAACGATTTCATGGCGATGACCACCAGGGAGGTGCCCACGGCGACGGACATCGGCAGGCCGCCCAGGAGTGCCAGGGCCGGGACCACGAGGAAGCCGCCGCCTGCGCCGACCAGGCCGGTGATGAGCCCGACGGCGGCGCCGTCCAGCAGCACCCTGCCTAGGGGCAGCTCGTGCTTGACTGGTGCGGCGCCGTCGTCGTTCTTCTTTTTCCGTCCGCGGAGCATTGCCACGGAGGTCGCCACCATCATGATGGCGAAGGCAATCAGCAGGATCTGGCCGGGAATGTGCCCGCCCAGCAGACCGCCGAGGAACGCGCCGGCCATGCCTGCGGCGCCGAAGATCAGGCCGGTCCGCCACATCACCCTGCCCTCCCGGGCGTGGCTGAACACGCTGACCACGGAGGTAACGCCGACAACGAGGAGGGAGGCTGCGATGGCTTCCTTGGCCTCGAACCCGGCCGCGTAGACCAGGATCGGGACGGTCAGGATCGAGCCGCCGCCGCCGAGGACGCCGAGGGAGAGCCCGATGACCACCGACAGGGCAAGGACCAGGGCCAGGGTGGCGGTCATGAGGCGTTTGCCTCCTCCCGGGCGTCGGTGACGGGAAGGGTCAGGATGGCGCTTTCGCGCGTGGGTTCCTTGGCGGCCTTGTTCCACGGCATTGCCGAGAGGGCCTTGCCCATGGCACAGGTATTGGTGGCTGCGGAGAAGGTCAGTCCGGTGCCGATGGCCCCGGCGAGCATGCGGACCTTCGGGGAGACGAACTTGCCGCCGGCCAGGCCCAGGACCACCAGGGAACCTGCGGCGAGACGGACCTGCCGCTCGAGGGCCCAGCGGTCCCTGCCCTTCACGACATCGCCGCCGGCGGCAGCGAAGCCTGGCGCGCCGCCGGTCAGGACGTAGGCGGTGTCGATCCCGGCCTTGGCAAGACGCTGGCGGGCCTGCTCGGCGCGCACCCCCGACTGGCAGACCAGGACAACGCGGGAGCCCAGTCGGGCGGCAAGCTCCTCGGTGTGTTCGGACAGCAGCGGCAGGGGCACGTTGTAGGAGCCGCCGATATGCAGGGACTCAAACTCGGCGGCGGACCGGACATCGATCACCACGAGATCGTGGTGCTGGTCGATCCAGGTGCGAAGGGTCTCGGGAGCAAGGGCAGTAACGGCTGGTGCGGTGGAAGGGGAAGTCATTGCTGGCCTCTCGTGGGGTGGCGGGAAAGGGTGTGGATACCCCACCGAGTATCGCAGATACCCCAAGGGGTATGCAAAACACCCTAGGGGGTATAGTTGAAGCCAATCCACCCCGCCCTTTTGGAGACTCCATGCAACTCGACCCAACTGAACTGACCCCCGTGGTCAACCGCCTCAAGCGCGCCCAGGGACAGCTGGCTGCTGTGACCCGCATGCTCGAGGAAGGCAAGGACTGCAAGGACATCGTCACGCAACTGGCCGCCGTGTCGAAGGCCCTGGACAGGGCCGGCTTCGCCATCATGGCCACCGGCCTGGAGCAATGCATCGTCCGCGAAGACACCACATTGGACAAAAAAGAACTGGAAAAGCTCTTCCTGTCCCTCGCCTGACAAATCCGACATCCCAGAACACGGCTACCAACGCCAACTTCACCGGGGGCCGTGGAGAGTTCGCTTAGCCTGCTGGCCTTCATCGCCACGTCGAGGTCCGCACTCACCGCTCGCATGTCGCCCAAAGCGAACCCGGGAAGCAGCTCGGCCGGGTTCGGGCAGGCGCTGCTTCCGTGCGTAGGTTTGACGGCAAATCGTCCACAGCTCGTATGTCTTCACGCATAGATGGTTAAGGACATAGACCCGGGGATCTATGTGAGGGGTATGTTTTTCGCTCATACACGAGGAGAAAAGATCCCTGCTAAATCAGCACAAACAGCCCCCTCCCACTGCGATCACCACATGCTCACTAAGTGTCGAGTTCCGACAGCACGCGCCGGCCAAACTCGCCGTCGAGGGTGAAGGAAAGAGTTGGTGGTGCATTCGCGTAGGTTCCCGGAACTGAAGGCTCGGCCCTGTTTCGCCGCCGCTCGGATTTCGGTCGTGGTCACAGGAGGCTCACGGGCAGCGCTCCGATGCCGTTTTTTGCGGTTTTCCACATACTCAACGACTCCCCTATCGGCAGCCGGCCACTGATGCTGCACTGGAGCCATGCTCAGCTACGAAGACATCATCCTGCCCGGAGGGGAACGGGTCCTGGTCATCCAGGAGCACGAGGACGGCCGCTGCTGGTGCGGCGAAATCTGGGATTGGCGGGCACCGCCCAGTCATTTAAGTGTTTAGGTTCGGGGCCGCTTCCCAGCACGGTGCTGGTCCGGTCTAAAGCAAACACCGTCGATGCGCGGCCAGGGACGTACAGGAATCTCGATCATCAGGGAGTGCAGAGGTCCACGGTCGTCGGGACACGTGGGGGAAATAAAACGCGAAACGGAACCTCGACGCGGCAGGGCCCTAAGCCTCGATCCACCGATGAGCTTGGGTGACAAGCGGGTGCCGTGACGCAGAAATGCCCCTCTGATCAGGAAGAATAGTGATTGTCTAGACCGCTG
>NZ_JBIVRG010000007.1:0-193057 GCF_044755505.1 Pseudarthrobacter sp. NPDC092202
GCTCGGCTTCCGCAACCTCGCGAACTACACAGCCAGGAGCCTGCTCGAGGCCGGAGGTTTCAGACCCTCGCTACACCCTTGATTCCGAAGAGCCCATTTCGTGGCCGTCCACCCCGATGACGGACAGCTCCTCGGGAATCCGCAACCCGAGGTCACGTGCCGCCAGCATTGCGCCGAACGCCATCTCGTCGGAGGCGCAGAAGATGGCGGTGGGCCGTTCCTCCGCATCCGCCAGCAGCTGCTTCGTCTCCTTGTACGCATCGTTCGCCGAGTAGTCGGAAATGAGGGACCACGCCTCGCGCAGGGGCAGGCCCGCCTCCGCCATCGCTTCCTCGTAGCCGGCGCGGCGGCCGCTGGAGATCTCGAAGTTCCTGCCATACTCGTGCTCGCCGCCGAGGTGCGCCACCCGTGAGTGCCCCAGGCTGATCAGGTGGTTGGTGGCGCGGCGGCCCACCTCCACGTCATCGATCCGGAGAGTGGGGATTTCAGGCAGCGGACCGCCCACGCCCACCACCGGAATCCCGGCGGCCAGGATCTGTTCGGTCTCGTGGGCGTTGAGCTGGAGAGAGACGGCCAGGACGCCGTCGAGCCTCTTGCGCAGGAGGAAGTCCCCCAGCACGGACTCCCGGTAGCGGTCGCCCTGGAAGTCGTAGAGGGTGAGGTCGTAGCCGGCGTCCATCAGGGCTGAATTGGCGCCCTCGAGCAGCGTGGCAAAGTACCACCTGTTGACGAAGGGGAGGACCACTCCAATGTTGTGGCTGCGCCCGCTCGCCAGGCTGGAGGCGTGGTAGGACATGACAAAGCCGAGTTCGCTGGCGGCGGCGGTCACGGCCTCCCTTGCCCGGGCGGACACACTGCCCTTCCCGCTCAAAGCCCGCGACGCCGTCGCCTGCGAAACACCCGCCAAACGTGCTACATCCCTGATTCCTGCCACTGACCCTCTGATGCTCCGCTTGGCCCCATGCGCAGCCAGATGCACTGCGCAGGACCCAGTTTACGCTGGGCGGCAGCGTCCCCATCCGTGCTGAGCAGGATCTCCAGGCCGGGCAGGTCAACCGGCGCCTCGCCCATGTTCATCATCACCAGCACTCCGTTGTTCACGAACGTCACGCAGTCCGAGGCCGAGGACCCTTCAAGCCAGTCCAGGGAACCGGCGCCGAGCTTCAGGTCGCGGCGGAGCCCCAGGGCCCGGCGGTACAGCGACAGGACGGAGGTCCCGTCCCGGTCCTGCACGTCCCGGGACAGCGCGGCCCATTCTTCCGGCTGCGGCAGCCAGGACTCGCCTGTGCTGTTGAAGCCGAATGCCGGCGCGTCCGCCTCCCAGGGCAGGGGCACCCGGCAGCCGTCCCGGCCGATGCGTTCTCCCGCGGTGCGCCGGAACGAGGGGTCCTGTCGGAACGCGTGGTCCATGGTGGTGTGATCGGGCAGGCCCAGCTCTTCACCCTGGTACAGGTACACGCCACCGGGCAGGGCGAGCATGAGCATCGAAGCCGCGGCGGCGCGCCGCAGGCCCAGTTCCGCGTCAGGCTGGACATCTTCGGCGCCCAGGCCGTCGCCGGGGCGGGCTGCGGGCTCCACCATGCCGAAGCGCGTTGCGTGCCGGACGACGTCGTGGTTTGAAAGGACCCAGGTGGTGGGCGCCCCGACCGAATCGAACATCCGCAGGGAGCTCTCGATCACGGCACGCAGCCGGGCCGGGTCCCACGGGGTGCCAAGGTAGGCGAAGTTGAACGCCTGGTGCATCTGGTCCGGCAGGACCCAGTTAGTCAGCCGGGACAGGGGATCGATGCTGGCTTCGGCGCAAAGGATGCGGTCGCCGTCGAACTCGGCCAGGACCTCGCGCCACCTGCGGTAGATGTCATGGATCTCCGGCTGCCCGAACATCGGCGCAAGGTGGCCCGGGAAGTCGTCGGTACTGACGCCGTCGGGCCTGCCGTGCCAGTCCGGCAGGCCATCGGCCTTGACCAGGGCGTGCGCCACGTCCACCCGGAAGCCGGCAACGCCGCGCTGGAGCCAGAAGCGTAGGACGCGTTCGAACTCGGCGTGCACGGCAGGGTTGTCCCAGTTGAAGTCCGGCTGGGAGTAATCGAAAAGGTGCACGTACCACTGCCCGGGTTCACCGGAGGGCTCGGTGATGCGGGTCCAGGCCGGGCCGCCGAAGTGCGACTGCCAGTTGTTGGGCGGCAGCTCCCCAAACTCCCCGCGGCCGTCCCGGAAAATGAACATCTCCCGTTCAGGGCTGCCCGGCCCTGCCTGGAGCGCGGCCTGGAACAGGGCATGGTCGGAAGAGCAATGGTTCGGCACGAGGTCGATGATCACCCGGATGCCCAGCGAATCTGCCCGGGCCACCAGCGCATCGAAGTCGTCCAGGGTGCCGAAGACGGGATCGACATCGCAGTAATCAGCGACGTCATACCCGCCGTCCCGTTGCGGCGAAACGTAGAAGGGTGAGAGCCACACGGCGTCGACGTCCAGCGCTGCCAGCTGGTGCAGCTCGGCCGTGATGCCGGGCAGGTCGCCTTCGCCGTCGCCGTTGAGGTCCCGGAACGAGCGGGGGTAGATCTGGTAAATCACCGAGGACCGCCACCATTCCGTGCCGTGGTCGGCGGGGTGGACCGGCACCAGTTGGAGGGCGGAGACGTCGGACTCGTCGAGCATGAGTGTGTTGGTCATCCGGTTATGTTAGCCGTCCTTCCACGAAAAATGGAACGGCTTCCACTCAACATTTGGAGGGAATTCTTTAATTCGCAGAGCGTGTGGACGTTCTAATTGGAATCGCTTACAGTTGTGACTTGTCTCACCGCCGGGATAGGCGCCTTACAGCCGGTATCTCCGCAGGGCGGGCATTTTCTTACACCGGGCAGTTGCCCAATTCATGAAGGAGGCGCATCGGTGCGCACAGCTCTTACCAAGCCCTTGGTCCGCAAGGCCAGGCTTTCACTCACGACGGCGGCCGCCGTCTCCCTGATGCTTCTCGCCTCAGGCTGCTCCGGCGGACAGGCCCCGGCAGGAGACGCATCAGGCGCTGCCTCCGAAAGTGCGGCAGCTGCCCCGCGGGCGGGAGAATCCGCCTCCGGCGAGGCACCCGCACGCGGGGAAGCCGACCTCGTCATCTGGGCCAACGGCCCCGTGGTCCAGGCGCTGCAGCCCATCGCGGACAAGTTCGGCGAGGAGAACGGCATCACGGTGGAAGTCCAGACCGTGGCCACCGAACTGCAGACCAACTTCGTCACGGCCAACGCATCAGGCAACGGCCCGGACATTGTGATGGGAGCCCACGACTGGATCGGCAACCTGGTCCAGAACGGCGCCATCGATCCCGTCCAGATCACGGCTGAGCAGAAAGCGGACCTCCTGCCTGTCGCCACGGACGCCGTCACTTACAACGGCCAGACCTACGGCATGCCCGCTTCCGTGGAATCCCTGGTGCTCATCCGCAACAAGGCACTTGCCCCCGAGGCGCCGGCTTCCTTCGAGGAGCTGCTCACCGCCGGCAATGCCGCTGTTGCCGCCGGGGCGGCCGAACGGGCGCTGAACCTGCAGGTGGGCCCCAAGGGCGACGCCTACTTCATGCAGCCGCTCTACTCCTCCGCCGGCGGCTACCTCTTCGGCAAAAAGGCCGATGGCAGCTTTGACACCGCTGACCTCGGGGTTGGCAAGGAGGGCTCCATCGCAGCTGCCCAAAAGATCGCTGAGCTGGGCGAAAAGGGCTCCAAAATCCTCAGCAGCTCCGTCAGCGCCGACAACTCCATTGCGCTGTTCAACCAGGGCAAGACAGCCTTCATGGTGAACGGCCCCTGGGCTCTTGGCGACGTGAAGAAAGCCGGGATTGACTACGGCCTGAGCGCCGTTCCGGGCTTCGCCGGCATGCAGCCCGCCCAGCCCTTCACCGGCGTGCAGTCGTTCTACGTCGCGTCCAAGGGCAAGAACAAGTCCTTCGCCGAAACCTTTGTCCAGACGGCCGCATCGCAGAAGGAAACCCAGCGCGCCCTGTATGAGGCAGTCCGCATCCCGCCGGCGATCGCATCCCTGGTGGAGGAAGTGGCGAAGACCGACCCGGACACCAAGATCGCCGCCGATGCCGCGGCCGCAGGCATCCCCATGCCTTCGCTGCCCCAGATGGCTGCCGTGTGGGCACCGCTGGGCCAGGCGGAGGCCGCCATCGCCGGTGGCGCAGACCCCGCGGCCACCATGGAGCAGGCCGGCCAGACAATCGCCGGTGCGCTGAAGTAACACCGGCGATGACCACCCGAACCAAGAACACCTCGGGGAAGGCGGTGGGGTCCGGACTTTCGCTGGGCTCCACCGCGTCGGTCCCCGCACTGCTGGCCAAGATCCTTGGGCTTGGCGCCGTGCTTGGGACCGCTGTGTCCCTGACGCCGCTGCTGATTGCCGGCGGCGAGTGGGGCATGCTCATCGGACTGTGGGCCGGCGCGGCCGGGCTTCTGGCCGTCTATTCCACGAAACGCCTGGTGCCGCTGAAGTACCTGCTGCCGGGCACCCTGCTCCTCACGGTCTTCGTCCTCCTGCCGATTCTTTCCACCGTGCAGCTTTCCTTCACCAACTCAGGCGACGGGACCCGGGGGTCCAAGGAGGACGCGGTATCCACCATCGTCCGGAACTCCGTGACCCAGCTGCCCGAATCCAGGACCTTCAACCTCACGGTGGGCACCGAAGGGTCCGCCGCCGATGGCCCCTTCACGTTCTTCCTGGTGGAGACACCGTCGAACGATGTTTTTGCCGGTGACGGGCAGGGACTGCGCCCGCTTGCCGCGGAGGACGTGACGGTCGACGGCGGCTACGTCCGCGCTGTGGACGGGTACCAGATCCTCACCGGCAAGGAAGTCAACGCCGCCGGGGCGAAGATCAGCGGACTGACCGTTCCCACGGACAAGGGCGCCATCCGCGCACAGGGCATCAACCGTGCCTTTGAGGGGGTCCAGACCTTGACCTACGACGCCGGAACGGACAGCATCGCCGATGCGGTTTCCGGGAAGGTCTTCACCGTCCAGCAGTTCGGAGACCGGGAATACTTTGCCGATGCCAGCGGTAGCAAGGGATTCGACCAGAGCTGGGAAAAGAACGTCGGCTTTGCCAACTACGTCCGGCTCTTTACCGACCCCCAGGTCCGTGACGCCCTCCTGGGCTCCTTCGTGTGGACGCTCGTCTTCGCCGTCGGCTCGGTGGCCACCACCTTCGTCGTCGGACTCCTCCTGGCCAGCGCCCTCAATGACCCCCGCATCCGCGGACTCAAGCTCTACCGGGCCGTCATCATTGTTCCCTACGCCATCCCGGTGTTCATCTCCTTCATCGTGTGGCAGAGCTTCTACAACAAGGACTTCGGGCTCATCAATTCAATGCTCGGCGGAGCCAAGATCGACTGGCTGGGCGATCCTTTCCTGGCCAAGGTGGCCGTGCTGCTGACGAATCTTTGGGTGGGCTTCCCCTACATGTTCCTGATTGCCACAGGTGCGCTGCAGGCGCTGCCGCAGGACATCGCAGAGGCGGCAAAAATCGACGGCGCCGGCTCCTGGACCACCTTCACCAGGGTCCAGTTCCCGCTGCTGCTGGTGGCCGTTGCGCCGCTGCTGGTGTCCTCGTTCGCATTCAACTTCAACAACTTCAACGTCATCCAGCTGGTCACCGGAGGCGGTCCCTTCCCTGCCGGCGGCGGTCAGATCGGCGCCACCGACATTCTGATCAGCGGCGCCTATCGCATCGCGTTCGGCGGTGCCGGCGCCGAGTTCGGTTTCGCCTCGGCAATCTCCGTAGTCCTGTTCATTGTCACGGCAGTGCTCGCAGGCATCCAGTTCCGCTACACCAAAGCCTTGGAGGATGTGCGATGACCAACCTGCTCACGGAAGCACCGGCAGAAAAAGGTGCACCGCCGCGCCGGACCAACATGCTGGTCCGCAAGGACGGGCTTGAGCTGCCCCGCGGCAGGCGGTGGTGGCGGGAAGTGGGCTGGCGGCACATGGTGGGCCTGGCGGGCGTCGCCTTTGCCGGGTTCCCCGTGCTCTACATCATTTCCGCGGCGTTCAACCCGCTGGGCAGCGTGGCCACCACGGAACTGGTTCCTACCACGTTCAGCCTGGTCAACTTCGAGACCCTGCTGGGCGGCTCCAAGGGGCCGTATGGAACCTGGTACCTGAACACGCTGGTCCTTTGCACTGTGGTTTCCGTGGCGCAGGTCCTGCTGAGCACGCTTGCAGCCTACGCGTTCTCCCGCTTCCGCTTCTACGGGCGCCGCGGCGGCCTGCTGGCGCTGCTCCTGGTCCAGATGTTCCCGCAGTTCCTGGCCATCGTGGCCCTGTTCCTCATGATCGCGAAGTTCGGCGAGGTGGTGCCGGCCATCGGGCTGAACACCCTGGCCGGCTATGCACTGGTGCTCATGGGCGGGGCGCTGGGGCAGGTCTGGCTCATCAAGGGCTTCTTCGATTCCATTCCGCATGAGCTCGACGAGGCGGCACGGATCGACGGGGCGGGACACTTCCGGACGTTCACCAGTGTGATCCTCCCGCTGATCACACCGGTGCTGGCCGTGACCGGACTGCTGGCGTTCGTGGCCGTCATTGGCGAGTACATCCTGGCGAGCATCTTCCTGACGGACAACGGCGTCAAGACACTGGCAGTTGGCATGTTCGGCATCATCGCAGGCGACCGCAGCAACAACCTCGGCGTCTTCGCCGCCGGATCGGTGATGATCGCGCTGCCGGTGCTCCTCCTGTTCCTTTACCTGCAGAAGTTCATTGTGGGTGGACTCACGGCCGGGTCCGTCAAATAGGGGAGGGCAGCCCGGAATAGTCAGCTTGCTTATGACTTTTCTTCTTCTTAGGCTGGAAGTTGTCCGGCAAGCAAAACTCTCGGGCCGCGGCCGGCGCCAGTTAACAGGTGCCGGCCCGGCCCAGGCCAGGAGGAGAAAATGTCAGAACACAGCATCGCAGGCAAGAAGGTCGCATTCCTGCTGACGGACGGCGTGGAGCAGGTTGAGCTCACCAGTCCCTGGCAGGCAGTGAAGGACGCCGGCGGCCAGCCCACCCTGGTGGCACCCAAGAGCGGAAAGCTGCAGGGGTACAACGGCACTGAAAAAGGTGACACGTTCAGCGTCGACCTCACCGTCGCGGAGGCAAATGCCTCCGACTACGACGCCCTGGTCCTTCCCGGCGGCGTCGTCAACGCCGACCATCTGCGCGTGGACAAGGACGCCCAGAGCTTCACCCGGAGCTTCTTCGAGCAGCACAAGCCGGTGGCTTCCATCTGCCACGGCCCCTGGCTCCTCATCGAAGCCGGTGTCCTGACGGGAAGGAACGTCACGTCCTACCACACCCTGGCGACCGACCTGAAGAACGCGGGCGCCAACTGGTCCGATGAGGAAGTGGTGGTGGACCAGGGTCTGGTGACCAGCCGCAACCCTGACGATCTCCCCGCTTTCAACAGCAAGCTGGTGGAGGAAATCTCGGAAGGCCGGCACGCCGGCCAGACGGCCTAAAACTGCGGGGGCTGCCGGCAGCGCAGCCCCCAGGTGTTCCCTCAGGGTTTTAGAAATGTTCCGGTGCCGGGAATTAGTCCAACCGGTAGAGTGTTGGCATCTGCAGCGGCCATCCCCGCGCACCACTCAAAACACTCCCTGAGGGAACACCCATGTCTACCGAAGTCTCGCCGAACGCAAGCGGCCAGTCCGTCAACACCGAAGGATCCAGGCCCGCCGCCGCGCCGGAGAAGATGTCCCGCGAATCGGTGACCATCATCAGCACGCTGTTGGTGGCCACGTTCGTGGTAATCCTCAACGAGACCATCATGAACGTTGCCCTGCAGCGGCTCATGGTGGACCTGCAGGTGGATGCGCCCACCGTCCAGTGGCTCTCCACCGGCTTCATGCTCACCATGGCCGTGGTCATCCCCACCACCGGTTTTATCCTGCAAACCCTGTCCACCCGGGCCGTCTTCATGCTGGCCATGGGCCTCTTCGCCAGTGGTACTGCCCTCGCCGCCGTGGCCCCCGGGTTCGAGCTGCTGCTGCTGGCCCGCATCATCCAGGCAGGCGGCACCGCAATCATGCTGCCGCTGCTGATGACCACCATCCTCACCCTTGTCCCGCTGGCCAAACGCGGGGCCGTGATGGGCAATGTCAGCATCGCCATCTCCGTCGCTCCGGCCATGGGTCCCACCGTCTCCGGGCTGATCCTGGAGCACTTCACATGGCGCTTCATGTTCGTGTTCGTCCTTCCCGTTGCCCTTGCGGCCCTGGCGATCGGCGCAAAGTACCTGACCAACATCGGCGAAACGGAACGAACCAGGCTCGACGCGCTGTCCGTGGTCCTCACCGTCCCTGCCTTCGGCGGGCTGGTCTATGGCCTCAGCCAGATTGGCGGCGGCCACGGCGGCCAGGCCGGCCCCGGAACCACAGCTGTTGCCGCCCTGGTGATCGGTGTGGCCAGCCTCGCGGTCTTCGTCCTGCGGCAGGTGCGGCTTCAGAAGGCCGAAGCCCCGCTGCTGGACCTTCGCGCGTTCAACTTCCGGATGTTCACGGTCTCCGTGCTGCTGATGGTGGTGGCCATGATGGCCCTGTTTGGCGGCGTCATCCTGCTCCCGCTCTACCTGCAGGAAGTGCGCGGCCTTGGCGCCCTCGAAACGGGCCTGGCGCTGCTCCCCGGCGGCCTGGCCATGGGCCTGCTGGGGCCGGTCATCGGCCGCCTGTTCGACAAGGTGGGGCCGCTGCCGCTCACCACCACCGGGTCCGTCCTGATGGTGCTGTCCCTCTGGCAGTTTTCAATGCTCGACGCCGGCACGTCCGTGGCATGGATCGTCACCCTGCACGTGGGGCTGAGTTTCGGCCTGGCGCTGCTGTTCACCCCGGCGTTCACCACCGGCCTGAACCCGCTGCCGCCGCACCTTTACTCCCACGGCTCGGCCATCATGAGCACCACCCAGCAGGTGGCCGGCGCCGCCGGCACCGCGCTGCTGGTGTCCATTTTCGCTGTGGTGTCCGCGTCATCGGGACTCGTCGCGGGGATGAGCGCAGCCTTCATGACGGCAACCGTGATCTCCCTTGCCGCCGTCGTACTCTCCGCCATGATGCGCAAGACCGAAGGTGCCGTCCCGGCCCACGCGGCCCACTGACCAAACTGGGTAGCAGCAGATGCCGGAATGAGCCGTCAAACGGACATCTGCTGCTACTTGGATGGGGTCAGCCGGCGTAGAAGTCGGCGAGTTCCTTGATCAGCTTGTCCGGGGCCTTGATGACGCCGTCGTGGCCGTGGCCGGGGAGGATGGTGTAGCTGGAGCCGGAGAGCACGTCGTGGATCTGGCCGCAGGCAATCCCGAAGTACGCCGGGCTCTTCTCGCCCACCACAATCAGTGTCTCCAGCGGCAGCGCCAGGAACGGCTCGGCCGGCATGTCCGCGGCAATGATCGCTTTGATCTCGCGGACGCCGGTGCGCATCATCTCCCGCTGCTGCTTGCCCTCCGAGGTGCCGGCCGTGAGCTTGTTGGCCAGGGTCAGCATGGAGAGCGGCATGCGGGACGAAAACGCGCCGCCGGCTTCAAGCCCGCGCTGCAGCACGGCCAGTGCGCGGTCGTCGTCGCCGGCAGCGGCGGCACGCTCGTACTCCGCCGTCCAGTCCGCCTTGACGCTGTGGTTCACGGAGACGGCGGGATCGTACACGGCCAGCCGCTCAACGGGCAGCGTCCGGGCTGCGTGCAGCGCAACGGCGCCGCCGAAGCTGTGGCCGAACACATCCGTGCTGGACGTATGTTTCATGACCGTCTGCAGATCGCGGATGTCCACGTCCAGCGTGTAATCCTCCGGCTGGGGCGACGACGAACCGCGGCCGCGCCTGTTGAACGTGTGCACCGGCCGGCCCAGCGCGGCGCTGAGCTTCTGCGCGAACCTGGTGTAATCCGCAGCAGTCACCATGGAAGGCGGGACAATAACAACGCCCGAACCGGCGGAAGCGAGTTCGGCACCCGTGGAGAAGAGCTCCAGCGTGCCGCCGTCGGGGGTCCTGATGTTCTCACGCGTCATGTTCCGAGCCTAGCTGAGCAACCTGATTGCAGGCACCACGCTGCGCTCCGGGAGAACAGTGGCTGCAGCCGGCCGCGGTCAGCCGAGGCGTGCGATGAGCGCCGCGCCCTGTTCCCGGATGGCAGGCAGGTCTGCGTCCAGCCCGCACAGGATCAGTCCCGCGTCCGCAGCCTGCAGCGGCGATTCCGGGGTTGCCATCCCGTCCGCCCGGAGATTGATCAGCGATTCCACCAGGCGGAACGCCAGGTCTCCCGGGCTGGACTGCCAGTTGGGCGCTGTGACGGCGGGGGGCAGGGCTGCGCCCAGCTCCCGGTACAGGTTGCGCAGTTCCTGCCGGTCGGCCAGGAACCGGGTAAAGCGGCCGCTGCGCGCTTCGGGCAGGTGGTAGAGGATTCCGAGGTTCCAGCGGGTGCTGCACAGTTGCGTTCCGTCGTAGAGGGCGACGGCGTGAAGGCGGCTTGCTGCCTCTCCTTTGGCTGGCGGCAGGGCGGCCACCGCCCGGGCAAACTCCAGCCCTGCCAGGACGGTGCCCTCCAGCAGGTCCTCAAGGATGTCGTCCTTGGTCTTGAAGTGGTGGTAGAGCGAGGACTGCCTGATTCCCACGGCATCCGCTATGGACCGCGTGGACGTGGTGGCGAACCCCTGCGTGGTGAACAGCTCAGCGGCTGCGTCAAGGATTTCGTCCCGGGCTGTGGCCCCTGGCCTGGAGGGCTGTTGGCTGCGAGGGCGTCCCGGTCCGGCTGAAGTCACCGCATCATTCTTGCATTGCCTCACCACGGATGCGGCGCCTGGATCCGTGGTGAGGGATTGGAAATACTGCCGAAACAAGATGTCTATCCGCCTTTTACAGGGGTGAAACTCCCCGGGGACATCCCGCTGGAAAACTATCAAGTGACCGGTATTCCGCAGCTTTCGGCCGAGTGCTGCAGTACCGGCGGCCCCCGCCACGCATTCCAGCCCCCCGGAGAATCTGATGACTTCAACCGTTCTTCCCACCGTCCATGCGGACGATGCGGACCTGACGTCCCTGGGCTACCAGCCCACCCTCCACCGCAAACTCGGCCGCTACGCCTCCTTCGCGGCCGGCTTTTCCTTTGTGTCCATCCTGACCACTATTTTCCAGCTCTTCGCGTTCGGCTACTCGTTTGCCGGTCCCGCGTTCTTCTGGACCTGGCCGGTGGTCCTCATTGGCCAGCTGCTGGTGGCCCTGAACTTCGCGGAGCTCGCTGCCCGCTACCCGCTGTCCGGGGCCGTGTACCAGTGGGCCCGCCGGGTGGGCGGGGAAGGGGTGGGCTGGTTCGCAGGATGGTTCATGGCCATTGCCCAGGTGGTGACCGCCGCGGCCGCTGCCATCGCCCTGCAGGTGGTGCTGCCCCAGCTGTGGGACGGCTTCCAGGTGGTGGGCGGTGATCCCGCACTGAACACCGTTACCGGCGCCGCCAACGCCGTGATCCTTGGAGCAGTCCTCCTGGTGGCCACCACCATCATCAACTCGCTCGGCGTCAAGCTCATGGCCTACGTAAACTCGGTCGGCGTCACCTGCGAAATCGTCGGCGTCGTGGCCGTAATCCTTGCCCTCATCAGCGCCGCCCAGCGCGGACCGGGAGTGGTTGCGGACACCACGGTCCTCCACACATCGGACCTCGGCGCAGTGGGGGCCTTCCTGGTCTCGGGCCTGATGGCCGCCTACGTGATGGTGGGCTTCAACTCCGCCGGCGAACTCTCGGAAGAAACCAAGGACCCCCGCCGCACGGCCCCGCGGACCATTCTTTCGGCGCTTCTCATTTCGGGCATCGGCGGGGCGCTCATGATCATCACGGCCCTGATGGCAGCACCCAGCCTCGACGACGGCCGCCTCGCCACCGAAGGCCTGCCCTACGTCCTCACCGCCGTCCTGGGCACCTTCTGGGGCAAGGTGCTGCTGGTGGACGTCGCCATCGCCATCTTCGTCTGCACTCTTGCCATCCAGACCGCCGGTTCCCGCCTGGTGTTCTCCATGGCACGGGACGGCAAGCTCCCCGCATCCGCGCTGCTCTCCTCCGTCCACCCCACCCGCGGCACCCCCATGTGGCCGTCCATCGTCATCGGGGCCCTGGCCGTGGGCGTCCTCGCCATCAATGTGGGGAACGCGGCACTCTTCACCACCCTTTGCAGCGTCTGCATCGTGATGGTCTACCTCGCCTATCTCCTGGTCACCGTGCCGCAGCTCATTAACCGCCTCCGCGGCGACTGGAACCGGGTGGGGCAGACCCTGCCGGCCGGCCTCTTCTCCCTGGGCCGCTGGGGCCTCCCCGTGAACCTCCTCGCCGTCCTCTACGGTGCCGTGATGGTGGTCAACCTCGCCTGGCCGCGGCCCGAGGTCTACGACCCCTCCGGTGAAAACGGGATCCTGCTCTACTCGGCACCGCTGATGGTCACCGTGGTCCTGCTCCTGGGCATCTGGGTGCGGCGCCGGAACCTCGCGGCCAGCGCCTGAGCCAGTCCCGAACAGTTCAACAGCCCTTCTCCAGAACCAGCACAGGATCGACATGACACAAGTAACCGAAAGCCCGGCCACCGGCACCGCCACCACCGCAGGCGCCCGCGCCCACGCCCGGGAGCAGCACGGCAGGACCGTGGAGACCATGCGTTTCGTGCCCGCTTCCACGGCCCCGGCGCGCCTGACGGAAGGACTGCCCGACGGCGCGTCCCCTACTTGGGCTGAATCCCTCGCCTTTGGACGCTACACCACGATGTCCCTGGCCCGGGGCACCCGGATCAGGCTCACCGACACCTCCGGTGACGCCTGCGTGCACACCCTCCTCTACCGCGCCGGAGCCCTCCACGAGCGGCTCAACGTGGCGGACACCGTCAAGGCCCCCTGGCAGGCCTACCCGGGCATGGGCCACCCGCTCCTGTCCGATGCCGGGCGCCTGATGGCCACCATCGTGGCGGACACCTCCTCCCGGCACGACGCCCTGACCGGTGCCACCACCCTGGAAGGCAACGCGGCCCGGTACGGTGCCGGAACCGCCCACAGCGCATCTCCCGCGGCCCGCGAGCTGCTCACCCTTGGCGCACTCAAGAGCGGACTGGGGCCCGCCGATGTGGCGCCGTCGTTGTCCTTCTTCAAAGGCATCACCGTGGACCCTGCCGGCAGCATTGCCTTCACCGGAAGCGCAGGCCCGGGAGCCGCCGTCGAACTCCTGCTCCAGATGGACGCAGTCCTGGTGCTGGCCAACACCGCACACCCGCTGGACCCCCGCCCGGACTTCACCGGGGCCGCAGTGGACATTGTTGCCTGGCACGCGCCGCAGGACCTCGCGGCCCTCGCAGCGGGCACCCTCACCGGAGCCCTGCCCCCTGAACACCTGCAGGCACTGCAGAACACCGAACACGATCTCACCGCAAGGAACGCCCGATGAAAACCGCCACCTCCGCCGCTCCTGCCGCTGATGCCCGCCGGACAGCCCTCGCCCCCGGAGACGTGGTCCTTGACGAATACGTCGAGGCACGCGGTCCCTGGTCCGCCGTCGTGGCCGCCGGGGACGTGCTGACCATTGTGGACCTGGAAGGCAACCAGGCCGTGGACTGCCTGCTCTATGCAGCCGGGGACACCACCGTGCGCTACTCGGCAGCCGCCACCATCGCCCGGCAGCAGTCGATCGTCCTCACCACGGGGTCGGTCCTGCGGGCAGAATCAGGCGCACCGCTGATGACTGTGGTGGCTGACGAGGTGGGCGTGCACGACACCATCGGCGGCGCCTGCTCGCAGGAATCCAACACCCTGCGCTACGGGCAGCACACCCGCGAACAGCACGCCTGCGTGGAGAACTTCCTGATCGAGGGCTCCCGCTGGGGCCTCGGGAAGCGGGACCTGGTCTCCAACATCAACTGGTTCATGAACGTGCCCGTGGACCCGGACGGCGCCCTGGGCATTGTGGACGGCCTGTCCGCTCCCGGAAAGCGCGTGGCGCTCAAGGCGGAGGTGGACACCCTGGTCCTGGTGTCCAACTGCCCGCAGATCAACAACCCGTGCAACGGCTTCAACCCCACCCCTGTCCGCATGATTGTCACCCGGCCGGAGGCTGCACTGTGAATACTTTCGACACCCTTTTAGTTGCCAACCGCGGCGAGATCGCCTGCCGCATCATCGAGTCCGCCAGGAAGCTGGGACTGCGGACCGTTGCCGTATTCTCCGAAGCGGACCGGGGCGCCAAACACGTCCGGCTGGCCGACGAAGCCGTGCTCCTGGGGCCGGCCCCGGCCAAGGAGTCCTACCTTCGCGTGGACGCCCTGCTGGCCGCGGCCAGGTCCGCCGGGGCCGGTGCCATCCACCCCGGCTATGGATTCCTTTCCGAGGATGCCGCGTTTGCCGAAGCCGTTGAGGCAGCCGGACTGGTGTTCGTGGGGCCCACCGCCGAACAGCTGCGCATCTTCGGCACCAAGCACACGGCACGCGATGCCGCCAAAGCCGCCGGAGTGCCGATGATCGCCGGATCCGGCCTGCTGGCGGACGTTGACGACGCCGTTGCTGCGGCCGCCACTATTGGCTTTCCGCTGATGCTCAAGGCCACCGGCGGCGGCGGGGGCATCGGCATGACGGTCTGCCGCGACGAGGCCGAACTCGCGGAGAGCTTTCCCCGCGTGGCCCGCCTGGCCGGTGCCAGTTTCGGCACCGCCGGCGTCTTCGCCGAACGGTACGTGGAGAACGCCCGCCACATCGAGGTCCAGGTGTTCGGCGACGGCGAAGGCCGGGTGGTCAGCCTGGGCGACAGGGACTGCTCCCTCCAGCGCCGCCACCAGAAGGTCCTCGAGGAGGCGCCCGCCCCGGACCTGCCGGACGGGCTGCGCGAGGAACTGCACCGCAGCTCCCGTGCCCTGTGCGCGTCCCTTAACTACCGCTCCGCCGGGACCGTGGAGTTCGTCTACGACACCGCCCGCCAGGAGGCATCCTTCCTGGAGGTCAACGCCCGGCTGCAGGTGGAGCACCCCGTCACCGAGGCAGTCACCGGCGTGGACCTGGTGGAGTGGATGCTCCGCCTGGCCCAGGGCGGCCCCGAAGCGGCGTCGGTCCTGGCGGACCGGCCGGACAGCCTGCCCGTTTCGGGCCACGCCGTTGAGGCGCGCGTCTATGCCGAGGACCCGGCCCGCGGCTTCCAGCCCAGCGCAGGCACAGTGACCAACGCCGTCTACCCCGCCTCCGCCGATGTGCGCGTGGACGCCTGGGCGGAAACAGGCACCGAAGTGTCAACCAACTACGATCCCCTCCTAGGCAAGATCATCACCTCCGGCCAATCCCGCACTGAGGCCTTCGACCGGCTGGCAGCCGCGCTCGCCGGCACCCGGATCGACGGGATCGAGACCAACCTGGGGATGCTCCGCGCGGCCACGGGACTGGACGTGGTCCGCACCGTGCAGCACTCCACCAGCACGCTGGACAACGTGGGGGACCCCGAACCCCGCATCACCGTGGGCCGCCCCGGCCTCCAGACCAGCGTCCAGGACTGGCCCGGCCGGACCGGCCTGTGGCAGATCGGCGTGCCGCCGAGCGGGCCCATGGATGACTTGTCCTTCCGGCTCGGCAACACCGCCCTGGGCAACCCCGAAGGCGCCCCGGGCCTGGAGTTCACCATGACCGGGCCCTCCCTGACCTTCACGCACGCCACCACTGTCTGCGTCACCGGCGCCGAAGTAACGGTCACCGTCGACGGGAAAGAGGTGCCCGCGTGGACGCCCGTGACCGTCCCGGCGGGCGGAACGCTCGACGCCGGCACGGCCTCCGGCGCCGGGCTCCGCGGCTACATCCTGTTCCAGGGCGGCCTGGACATCCCGCAGTACCTGGGCAGCGCCTCCACGTTCACCCTGGGCCAGTTCGGCGGCCATGCCGGGCGCGTGCTGCGCGCCGGAGACGTCCTCCGCGCAGCAGCACCGGCCGCTGGCGGCGTTAGCGAAAAAATGGCGACGGCGGCAGTTCCCCTGGACAGCCGGCCCGCCCTGGCCTCAACCTGGGAACTTGCCGTGACGGAAGGGCCGCACGGTGCCCCCGAGTTCTTCCGCCGCGAGGACATCGACGAGCTCTATGCGTCCGAGTACGAGGTCCACTTCAACTCCGCCCGCACCGGCGTGCGGCTCATCGGCCCCAAGCCGCGCTGGGCACGTACCGACGGCGGCGAGGCCGGCCTGCATCCGTCCAACATCCACGACACCGCCTATTCAGTTGGTGCGCTGGATTTCACGGGTGACACCCCCATCCTGCTCGGTCCGGACGGACCCAGCCTGGGCGGGTTCGTCTGCCCGGTGACCGTGGTGACCGCCGACCGCTGGAAGCTCGGGCAGCTCCGGCCAGGCGACAAGGTACGGTTCGTTCCCGTCCGCGTCAGCCAGGCGCCGTCGGCCACGGATCTTGGCCCGGGCCGCCAGCTGGTCCTGCCGGGCGACGACGGGTGGTCAGGCAACTTCTCAACAAGCCTTCCAGCGGCCGCACCTGCGCCCGCCGCCGGCCGTCCCGAACGTACGGCGCGGGGTGACGGCGACGACGGCGTCCTGGGCCGGGTGCCGGAAGGTCCCGGAAGGCCTGCGGTCACCTACCGGCGCTCCGGTGATGACAACCTGCTGGTGGAATACGGGGAGATGGTCCTGGACCTTGGCCTCCGTGCCAGGGTGCACGCCCTGCACCAGCACCTTGAGCAGCTCCGACTGCCCGGGATCGTGGACCTGACCCCGGGAATCCGCTCCCTCCAGATCAAGGTTAACCCGTCGGTCCTGTCCACGAAGAAGCTGCTGGGACTCGTCCAGGAAATCGAGGCAGCCCTGCCGGCGAGCTCGGAGCTGGTGGTTCCCAGCCGCACCGTGCACCTACCGCTGTCCTGGGACGACCCCGCCACCCGGGAAGCTATTGAACGCTACATGGCCGGTGTCCGGGACGATGCCCCCTGGTGCCCCTGGAACATCGAGTTCATCCGGCGGATCAACGGCCTGGATTCGGTCAACGACGTGTTCGACACCGTCTTCAACGCCGAATACCTGGTCCTCGGCCTGGGCGACGTCTACCTGGGCGCCCCCGTTGCAACGCCGCTGGATCCCCGCCACCGGCTGGTCACCACCAAGTACAACCCGGCCCGCACCTGGACACCCGAGAACGCGGTGGGCATTGGTGGCGCGTACATGTGCATCTACGGCATGGAAGGCCCCGGCGGCTACCAGTTTGTTGGCCGCACCACCCAGGTGTGGTCGCGCTACGCGGACTCCGCCCCGTTCGAACCCGGTTCGCCGTGGCTCCTGCGCTTCTTCGACCGCATCTCCTGGTACCCGGTCAGCCCCGAGGAGCTCCTGGACCTGCGCGCGGACATGGCCGCTGGAAGGGGCCGCGGCGTCGAGATCGCGGACGGCACCTTCTCGCTGGCCGAGCATGAGGTGTTCCTCGAGGAAAACCGCGAATCCATCACGGCGTTCCGTGAGACACAGGGCGCGGCGTTCGCCGTGGAACGGCAGGCGTGGGCCGATGCCGGCGAGTTTGACCGCGCTGACGCTCTTGCCGCTGTTGTGTCACCGGTTGTGGATGAAGTGGCGGTTCCGGACGGCGGGTCACTCGTGGCCGCGCCCTTCGCGGCGAGCGTCTGGAAGGTCGATGTCAAGGAAGGGGACCGGGTGGTGCAGGGCCAGCCGCTGGTGTCCCTTGAGGCGATGAAGATGGAAACCGTGCTCGAAGCGCCATGCGACGGCGTGGTGGTGCGGGTCCTGCCGGCCGCGGGCTCGCAGGTTGTTGCGGGTGAGGCCGTGGTGGTCCTCGGCACGGTGGACGCGGAAACCGGGGCCGTCATCGAAGCACAGGAACTGGAAGAGGCAGCAGTATGACCAGCACAACCACCGGCAAGGCCGCCACGCGGGTCCGGGCCGCCCTCGCCGCCGTGGACGCGGTGGACCGGCCGGAAATCTGGATCACCCTCCGCGGGGCGGACGAGCTCCTCGCCGAAGCCGCTGCGATCGACACCGCCGCTGCAGGCGGTGCGGACCTGCCGCTCGCCGGGCTCCTGCTCGCCGTCAAGAACAATGTTGACGTGGCGGGCATCCCCACCACGGCGGCCTGCCCCGGCTTTGCGTACACGCCGGAACAGGACGCGGAAGCAGTGGCCCGGCTGCGTGCTGCCGGCGCCCTGGTCCTGGGCGCCACCAACCTGGACCAGTTCGCCACCGGGCTCGTCGGCACACGGAGCCCGCACGGTGCGGTCCGCGATTCCCGCCGCCCGGACTTCATTTCCGGCGGTTCCAGCTCCGGCTCCGCGGTTGCCGTGGCACTGGGCCTGGTGGACATAGCGATCGGGACGGACACCGCCGGCTCGGGCCGGGTGCCCGCCGGGCTGCAGGGAATCGTGGGCATCAAGCCGACGCTGCACGTGGTGTCCACGGCCGGGGTGGTGCCGGCCTGCCGGTCCTGGGATGCCGTCACCATCTTTGCCCGCCATCTGTCTACGGCAGAACTCGCCATGGGGGTCATGGCTGGAGGTGCGCGGCCGTGGCCGGCGAGTATCCGGCTGGCTGCGCCGGAGCGGCCACGTGTTGCGTACCCGGCAAGCCTTCCGGCGCTGCCCGCATCCTGGGCCGCGGAGTTCCACCGGAACATCCACCGGCTGCGGGAGCTGGGCGTGGAAGCTGAAGCCATCGAATTCGATGCCTTCCTCGACGCTGCCCGGCTGCTGTACGACGGCGGGCTTGTGGCTGAGCGCTACGCCGCCGTCGGCGCATTCCTTGACGGCGGATTCCTTGAAAAGCGCGACGGCGGCGCTGGCACTCCGGCGGGCATCGACCCCACCGTGGAGGGCATCATCCGGGCCGCGGGCAAAGTGTCTGCCCACCGGTACGTGGCTGATACGGCCAGGCTGGAAGCGCTGAAGGACAGGGCGATGGCCCAGCTGGAAGGGTGTGATGCGCTGCTGATCCCCACCGCCCCGTTGCACCCCACCCTTGCCGAGGTGGCCGCGGATCCGGTGGGCGTGAACTCGCTGATGGGGACCTACACGAACTTCTGCAACCTGTTCGACCTGTGCGCGGTAGCGGTGCCGGCCGGTGACGTGGACGGCGCTCAGTTCGGCCTGACCGTGGTGGGCCGGACTTTCGACGACGCCGTTGCCGCCGATATTGCGCGCCGGCTGGAGTCAACCCCGGATTTTCCGGCGCTTTTTGCCGGGGGAGCGGCGCCGGCGCACGAAGCTGCCAATCCGTCGTCGTCCGTTCCGTGGCCGCTGGCCGCAGGTGCCAAGGCCGTGCCGCTCGTTGTGGTGGGCGCGCACCGCAAGGGCCAGCCGCTGGCGCCGCAGCTGGAAGAACTGGGCGCCGCCTGGGACGGCCCGGTGCTGACCGCGGCCCGCTACCGCATGGTGTCCCTGGACACCGTGCCGCCCAAGCCGGGAGTGTACCGCTCGGACGACGGCGCAGAACTGGTGGGTGAGCGGTGGCTGCTGTCCCCGGCAGGGCTGGGCGCATTCCTGGCTGCCCTGCCCGAACCCATGCTGCTCGGATCCATTGAGCTGGCAGACGGGTCAAAGGCTGTGGGATTTGCCTGCGACGCCGTGGCTGCTGCCGGCGGGGAGGACATCACCCGCTACGGCGACTGGCTGGCGGACCGCACCGGGGGAGGCCAGTCCAGGAGCATCTGGCAGGACCTGGGGGACGCGGCCCTGGCCGGCTTCAGCAGGGGAGAGCGCACCTGACCCCGCCACAGGAGTTTTTGTCCAGATATGCAGGCTTCAAGGCACTTTAACCCTGCATATCTGGACGAAAACTCGGCCCGGGGGCCGTGCCTAGCCCTTGAAATACTCCGAGATGTCTGTCACCAGTTCATCAACGGCGGCCGGGATGGAACCGTGGAAGCCTTTGGGCGAGAGCTCGTACGTGCTGCCGGGGACGGCGGCGTGCAGGCGCTCGGCTGTTGCCTTGTAGTAGCTGGGGCTCTTGCCGCCCGCCATGAAGTGGGTGTTGGCGGGAAGCACGCTGAAGTCCCTGGCATGGTCCGCCTCCTTGTAGGCAGCCCGCAGCTCGCCCACGCCGCTGGGCATGACCTCGCGGAACATCTTGTTGACCTTGGTCCTGGACAGCACGGCCATCAGCCCGGCAAGGACAGGCTCGGGGATCTTGGACATCGCCGAGCCGGCGCTCGTGGCCTTCTTCATGTGGGCCAGGGCATGCCCCACCCTGCCGTTGTTCACGGCGTCCTCGAACCCGTCCAGCCAGCCGGTGTCGATGCTGCCGTCGATATTGACGGCGGGATCGTACACCGCCAGCTTGTCCGGCACATAGGCGGTTCCGGTGAACTCCTGGACGGCGTTCAACGCCACCGAACCGCCCAGGCTGTGGCCCAGGATGTTCCGGGCTCCGGTGGCATCCAGGACGGTGCGGACGTCCGCGATCTCGGTGGCCATGGAGTAGTCGGCGGGCTGCCCGGAGGAGCTGCCGCGGCCCCGGCGGTCGTACACGTCCACGGCCCATCCTTCGCCCAGGCCGTTTGCCAGCGCCTCGGAAAACGGCCGGTAGATCAGGGCAGTCAGGAAGGCGCCCCCGATCACCAGCACGCGGCGCTCTCCCGGCGCATCCTCGGTGCCGTAGCTGTACAAAGCCAGCCGGCCGCCGTCGTGCGTTGGAAGTACCTGTTCTTTCACCACCCCATCCTAGGCGGGACTGCACTGCCGTCCCGGGCGCGCCGGGGACCGGGCGGGTTGCGCCCGGACCCGGCCTACCCGAAATCCCGGTAAACTTGGGGATTGTGACTTCCCAAAACACCCCCGCGCCCAAGAACGCCCCAGAGCCCCTCGACGCCAGCGAGCAGATGCGGATCCGCATGGAGAAGCGGGCCAAACTTCTTGAGCGCGGCGCCGAGGCGTACCCGGTAGGTGTGGAACGGACGCATTCCCTCGCCGAGGTCCGCGAAAAGTACGCCCACCTTGAGGCGGACGACACCACCGGAGACATCGTGGGCGTCACCGGACGCGTCGTCTTTGTCCGCAACACCGGAAAGCTGTGCTTCGCCACCCTCCAGGAGGGCGGAACCGACGGCAAGGGCACCCGGCTGCAGGCTATGCTCAGCCTGGCCAACGTGGGTGAGGAGGCGCTCGCCGACTGGAAAGCGCTGGTAGACCTCGGGGACCACGTGTTCATCAAGGGCGAGGTCATCTCCTCCCGCCGCGGCGAGCTATCGGTCATGGCGGAATCCTGGTCCATGGCCTCCAAGGCCCTCCGCCCGCTGCCGGTGCTGCACGCCGAGCTGAACGAGGAGACCCGCGTCCGCCAGCGCTACGTGGACCTGATGGTCCGCGATGAAGCCCGCGAAATGGTCTACACCCGCGCAGCCATCACCCGCTCCATCCGTGAAACGCTTTTCCGCCACCGCTACGTGGAGGTGGAAACCCCCATCCTGAACCTGGTCCATGGCGGTGCCCTGGCGCGCCCGTTCGAGACCCATATGAACGCCTTCGACCAGAAGATGACCCTGCGCATCGCCACCGAGCTGTACCTTAAGCGCGCCGTGGTGGGCGGAATCGACCGCGTCTACGACATGGGCCGCGTGTTCCGCAACGAGGGCGTGGACTCCACCCACAGCCCCGAGTTCACCACCCTTGAGTGCTACGAGGCGTGGGCGGACCAGTTCGTCATGGCCGAACGCATCAAGGAGATCATCCTCGACGCCGCCGACGCCGTGGGTGCCGGACGCGTCCTCCAGACCGAGGCGGGGGAGATTAACCTCGACGGCGATTGGGCATGGCTTGCCGTCTACCCGGGCCTTTCCGACGCCGTCGGCCAGGAAGTGACGCCGGAGACGCCGCTCGGGGTGCTTCGCGACATCGCCGACAAGCACGAGGTCAAGGTGGACCCGAAGTGGGACGCCGAGAAGCTGGCCGTTGAACTGTTCGGCGAAATCGTGGAACCAACGCTGCTGAACCCCACGTTCGTGTACGACTACCCGCCGTCGGCCCAGCCGCTGGCCCGCCCGCACCGGGAGGACGGCCGGCTGATCGAGGCCTGGGACCTCATCATCGGCGGCATGGAACGCGGCACGGCCTTCTCCGAGCTGATCGACCCCGTCATCCAGCGCGAAAGGCTCACCGAGCAGTCACGCCACGCCGCCGCCGGTGATGACGAGGCAATGCAGCTGGACGAGGACTTCCTGCGGGCGCTGGAGTACGGCGCTCCGCCCATGGGCGGAATCGGCCTGGGCATCGACCGGCTGGTCATGCTGTTCACCGGCGCCGGAATCCGCGAAACCATCCTCTTCCCGCTCCTCAAGCCGGAAGGACACTGACCATGGAATACGTGGCCGTCCTCCTCCCGTCCATTGTGGTGGGCCTGCTTTTCTGGTTCGCCATGAAATCGATCTTCAATGCGGACAAGGCCGAGCGCCAGGCCGAGGCCCAGGCCCAGGCAGAAGCTGAAACCCGGACTGCGGCACCCGTTGACCGGCCTGACCCGGAATCGAATAGATAAACCCCCGGACTTTCTTGCCAATATCCACTGGAACCATTCGGTACTTTGACGCGTTGCCCTAAAAAGAGTCATACTTTTTAGGAAACATCCTGCTTTTCTGAAAACCGAACCCATTCCAAAAGGAAGTCTTTTAAATGGCACAGAAAGTAAACATCATCCTCGTTGATGATCTGGATGGGGGATCCGCAGACGAGAATGTGAAGTTTGGCCTTGACGGGGTCAACTACGAGATTGACCTTTCGGCGTCAAACGCCGCCGAGCTCCGCTCTTCGCTTGAGCGGTTTGTTGGAGCCGCACGGAAATCGTCCGGCGGGGGCCGGGCCGTCCGAAGCAAAGCGGCAGCCAGCGGCCGCAGCCACGATTCTGCCCAAATAAGGCAGTGGGCGCGTGAAAACGGCTACACGGTTAACAGCCGCGGCCGAATTCAGGCCGAAATCCAGGAAGCCTACCAAAAGGCAAATTCCTAGTTCCGCCCAAGGCTCCGGTAAGCCCTGCTTCCCAACAACGGGGAAGCGGGGCTTTTTCCGTTCCCGGACTTAAGGCTGCTTTGCGGCGCGGACCGGCAATTCGGTTTTAACGGCCTCCATGTTTCAAAGGCTTCCGGTGGTGGCGGGTGTCCGTGCCCTGCCCGGCAGGAGTAGCCGGCGGGGCTGTCCGGAAGCCGGCGGGGGCACCCGCGGACGGCCCGCCACCGTATTCCCGAAACCACCACGGTTTCCCCTGTGGCGAACACGCTCCACAACCAGTGGCCAGCCACGTAGCATCAAAGTACGTCGTAGCTAGGAGTGTGGCGAAATGTTTGAGCGATTTACGGACCGTGCCCGTCGCGTAGTTGTGCTTGCCCAAGAAGAGGCACGCATGCTGAACCACAATTACATCGGTACCGAACACATCCTCTTGGGTCTGATCCATGAGGGTGAGGGTGTTGCCGCCAAAGCTCTTGAGTCCTTGAGCATTTCGCTCGACGGCGTTCGCGAGCAGGTGCAGGAGATCATCGGGCAGGGCCAGCAGGCGCCGTCCGGCCACATCCCCTTCACCCCCCGTGCCAAGAAGGTGCTGGAGCTCTCGCTGCGCGAAGCCCTCCAGCTGGGCCATAACTACATCGGCACGGAGCACATCCTGCTGGGCCTCATCCGCGAGGGTGAGGGCGTTGCCGCCCAGGTGCTGGTCAAGCTCGGCGCCGACCTGAACAGGGTCCGCCAGCAGGTCATCCAGCTCCTTTCGGGCTACCAGGGCAAGGAGACCACCGGCGCAGGCGTCGGCTCCGGCCAGCCTGAGGGTGCACCTGCAGGATCCGTCGTCCTGGACCAGTTTGGCCGCAACCTGACCCAGGCTGCGCGCGAAAACAAGCTGGACCCGGTCATCGGGCGCGAGCAGGAGATGGAACGCGTCATGCAGGTCCTCTCCCGCCGTACCAAGAACAACCCGGTCCTGATCGGTGAGCCGGGCGTCGGCAAGACGGCCGTCGTCGAGGGCCTTGCCCAGGCGATTGTCCGCGGCGACGTCCCCGAGACCATCAAGGACAAGCAGCTCTACACCCTGGACCTCGGTTCGCTGGTGGCAGGCTCGCGCTACCGCGGTGACTTCGAAGAGCGCCTGAAGAAGGTCCTCAAGGAAATCCGCACCCGCGGGGACATCATCCTCTTCATCGACGAGATCCACACCCTGGTGGGTGCCGGTGCCGCCGAAGGCGCAATCGATGCTGCCTCCATCCTGAAGCCCATGCTGGCCCGCGGTGAGCTGCAGACCATCGGCGCCACCACGCTGGATGAGTACCGCAAGCACATCGAGAAGGATGCTGCCCTGGAGCGCCGCTTCCAGCCGATCCAGGTCAAGGAACCCTCCGTGGCGCATGCCATCGAGATCCTCAAGGGCCTGCGTGACCGCTACGAGGCGCACCACCGCGTCACCATTACCGACGGCGCCCTTGCCTCTGCTGCCAGCCTCGCCGAGCGCTACATCTCTGACCGCTTCCTGCCGGACAAGGCGATCGACCTGATCGACGAAGCCGGCGCCCGGCTGCGCATCCGCCGCATGACCGCTCCGCCGGAGCTCAAGGCCATGGACGAGCGCATCGCCAAGCTGAAGATGGAAAAGGAGTCCGCGATTGACGCGCAGGACTTCGAAGGTGCAGCCGCGCTCCGCGACAAAGAGCAGAAGATGATCACCGAACGTGCCGAGAAGGAACGCCACTGGAAGTCCGGCGGCATGGACGACATCTCCGAGGTGGATGAGGACCTCATCGCCGAGGTGCTGGCCAACTCCACCGGCATCCCCGTGTTCAAGCTGACCGAGGAAGAATCCTCGCGCCTGCTGAAGATGGAAGACGAACTGCACAAGCGCGTCGTCGGCCAGAACGAGGCCATCAAGGCCCTGTCCCAGGCCATCCGCCGCACCCGTGCAGGGCTCAAGGACCCCAAGCGTCCCGGTGGCTCGTTCATCTTCGCCGGCCCCACCGGCGTCGGCAAGACCGAACTCGCCAAGGCACTCGCGGAGTTCCTGTTCGGTGAAGAGGACGCCCTCATCACGCTGGACATGTCCGAGTACTCCGAGAAGCACACCGTCTCCCGGCTCTTCGGTGCCCCTCCGGGCTACGTTGGCTACGAGGAAGGCGGCCAGCTGACCGAGAAGGTCCGGCGCCGTCCGTTCTCCGTGGTCCTGTTCGACGAAGTGGAAAAGGCCCACGCCGACCTCTTCAACTCGCTGCTCCAGATCCTGGAAGACGGCCGCCTGACCGACTCCCAGGGCCGCGTAGTGGACTTCAAGAACACCGTGATCATCATGACCACCAACCTCGGCACCCGGGACATCTCCAAGAGCGTTGCCACCGGCTTCCAGTCCGGCACCGACACGCAGACCGGCTACAACCGCATGCGTGCCCGTGTGACGGAGGAACTCAAGCAGCACTTCCGCCCCGAGTTCCTGAACCGTGTGGATGACGTTGTGGTGTTCCCGCAGCTCACCCAGGACGAGATCATCGAGATCGTGGACCTCTTCGTCACCCGGCTGGAGAAGCGCCTCAAGGACAAGGACATGGGCATCGAGCTCACGCCCGCCGCCAAGGTGCTCCTCGCAACCCGCGGTTACGACCCCGCCATGGGTGCCCGGCCGCTGCGCCGCACCATCCAGCGCGAGATCGAGGACCAGCTCTCCGAGAAGATCCTCTTCGGCGAGATCCACGCCGGCGACATCGTCGTAGTGGACGTGGAAGGCGAAGGTGACGACGCGAAGTTCACGTTCGCCGGCAACGCCAAGCCACGCATCCCGGAAATCGCTCCGAGCGTCTAGTTTCCACAGCCAATGCCCCGTCACTCCACAAGGAGCGGCGGGGCTTTCGCTTTGCCCTCCGTCCCGTCAAAGCGTTGGCATCCGGCGGTCACCCGTGGGTCAGGTCTCTGCCGCGGTTCTGTCCGGTGCCGGCCATCAGAGATTTCCCGGCGCCTGCTCGTTCCTCGCTTTGACGGCGCCTACATAAATCCCTGATGCCCGGCACCTCGTGCGCGGCGGCACTCAGCGCAGGCGCCGGGGTCATTTGTGTAGCTTGCGTCAAAGCGACGAAGGAGCAGCAAGCGGCAAATGGCGCCGGTGGCGGCGCGTCCCAGCCACATACCGCTCGCGCGGGCACCAAGGTGACGCAGCCACCGCCGCTGGGAGACGCGATGTGCGTCGCCATGCCTGTTTGTGATGTGGGACACGGTCGGGTTGAATCGGGGGCATGGCTAACTTGGAACCGGCGATCCCGGATGAGCAACCTTTGACCCCTTTTCATGATTTGGACCACTACCTGTCCATCCCGCGGGTGAGTGGACTGGCTTTGAGCCCGGACGGCCGGCGCCTGGTCACTACCGTGGCCACGCTGAACGGCAAGGGCACCGAATTCGCCACCGCCCTGTGGGAGTTGGATCCCGCGGGCCAGAAGCAGGCGCGACGGATCACCCGCAGTGCCAAAGGCGAGGCCGGAGCGGCCTTCGCGGCCAGCGGCGATGTCTACTTCACGTCGGCGCGCCCGGACCCGGACAGTCCGGAAGGCGACCCCGTGAACGCGCTGTGGCTGCTCCCTGCGGACGGCGGCGAGGCCCGGGTGGTGCTGAACCGGCCGGGTGGCGTGGGTGCTGTGATGACCGCCAAGGCGGCGGACGCCACGTTCGTTGTCGCGGAGGTCCTGGCGGGGTCGGCGGATGAGGACGACGACGCCGAGCGGCGCAAGTCCCGCAAGGACAACAAAGTTTCCGCCATCCTGCACAGCGAGTACCCGGTCCGCTACTGGGACGCGGACCTGGGTCCGGGCCAGCCCCGCATTTTCGCCGTCGAGCAGGGAACCGACAGGGCACCCGGCAAGCCGGCCACCGTGGACGCCTCGGCGCCACTGGCGCTCCGGAACCTCACGCCCGATGCCGGGCCCAGGCTCCGGGAAGCCGAGACGGCGGTGAGCCCCGACGGCAGGACCATCTACGCGAGCTACACCAGGCCGCTGGCCAAGGCTGACAGCCGCAGCATCCTGGTTGCCGTGGATGTGGCTTCCGGGAGCACCAAGGTGCTTCTGGACGAGGAAGGCATGAGCTACTTCCCTGGGCCCGTCAGCCCGGACGGCAGCACCCTGGCAGTGGTCAGCGAAAGCGACACCACGCCGCACCAAGCGCCGCAGGTCAAGCTCCACCTGCTGGATGTGTCCGGGGCGGACGGCGCTCCCGGCGGCCTTACGCCGCTCGCCCACGACTGGGACAGGTGGCCGAAGCCTGCGGCCTGGCTTCCTGACGGCTCCGCTATCCTGGCCACCGCGGACGACGACGGCGCGTCGCCGGTTTTCCGGATCAGCGTCCCCGCCGCGTCGGCTCACGTTGGCGTCACCCGGGTGACGGAGGACGCCGCGGCCTATACCGACGTCGTGGTTTCCCCGGACGGTCGCAGCGCCTACGCGCTCCGGAGCTCGTATGAGTTCCCGCCCGAACCTGTCCGCATCGACCTGCAGACCGGCGAGACCACGCGGCTGCCCGCCCCCGCTGAGCGGCCGGTCCGCCCCGGCAGGCTGGAACGCATTGCGGCGACGGCGGCTGACGGGTCCCGCGTCCCGGCCTACCTGGCGCTGCCGGAAGGCGCAGCGGCGGAGTCCCCGGCGCCGATGCTGCTGTGGATCCACGGCGGGCCGCTCGGGTCATGGAACGCCTGGACCTGGCGCTGGAACCCCTGGCTGCTGACGGCCAAGGGCTACGCGGTGCTGCTGCCCGACCCGGCACTGTCCACCGGCTACGGCCAGGCCCACATCCAGCGCGGCTGGGGGACATGGGGCAAGGCCCCGTTCACCGACCTCATGGCGGTGACCGACGCCGCCGTCGAACGCCCTGACATCGACGCCGGCCGCACCGCTGCGATGGGCGGCTCCTTTGGCGGCTACATGGCCAACTGGGTGGCAGGACAGACGGACCGGTTCAAAGCCATCGTGACCCACGCCAGCCTGTGGGCCCTTGACCAGTTCGGTCCCACCACCGACGCCTCGCAGTACTGGCTGAAGGAAATGACCGAAGAGATGGCGCTGGAGAACTCGCCGCACCTCCACGTGGAAAACATCAGCACGCCCATGTTGGTGATCCACGGGGACAAAGACTACCGGGTGCCAATCGGCGAGGGGCTGCGCCTCTGGTACGAACTGTTGTCCAAATCAAAACTGGCCGCGGACCAGGACGGGCGGACCCCGCACCGCTTCCTGTACTTCCCCGACGAGAACCACTGGGTGCTCCAGCCGCAGCATGCCAAAGTCTGGTACCAGGTGGTGGAATCGTTCCTGGCAAAAAATGTCCTGGACCAGGAGCTGCCCCTGCCGCCTGAACTCGGGCTCTAGATTGGTTGGCGCCGTACCAGGGCCGGCACTGTTCCCCGAGCGCAGCCGTCACGCCTCGTAGGATGGCTCTGTGACTGAGTCCTTCCATATCCGCCCTGCCCGCACCAGCGATGTCTCCGCCATCAAGAAACTGGTGGCGCCGCTGGCAGACCAGCGGATTCTGATGGCCAAGGAAACGGTGGCCTACTACGAAAGCTTGCAGGAGTTCCGCATCGCAGAGTCCAGCGACGGCGAGGTGATCGGCTGCGGAGCGCTGCATGTGATGTGGGAGGACCTCGCTGAAGTCCGCACCCTGGCCACGTCCGAGGACTGGCGCGGCAAAGGGGTGGGGCACGTGCTGGTGGAAAGCCTGCTCGAGGAAGCGCGTGCCGTGGGGGTGGCGCGCGTCTTCTGCCTGACTTTCGAGGTGGAGTTTTTCAAGCGCCACGGCTTCGAGGTGATGGCTGACCAGTCCGCAGTGGATCCCGTGGTGTACTCCGAGCTCCTGCGCTCCCATGACGAGGGCGTGGCTGAGTTCCTAGACCTCGCCAGGGTCAAACCCAACACCCTTGGCAACACCCGGATGATCCGGGCGCTCTAGGATCGAACCCAAAAACCAGCTGCAGCCCCCTGACCTGCGCATACTTGTTTTATTCGAATTGATGGATAAACTTTGTGTGGCCGGGTTGGGGGGCCCACAGGAAAGGGACAGTCATTGGGGGCTGTCCCTTTTCTGCGTCCAGGTCCGGACCGCCGGGCGGCTTCAAGGAACCTACCGCTGCCGGGCCTGCCGGTAGTAGGGTCAAGGTGACATTCTCCAGGAAGCAGAGCCAGGAGCACCGCCATGAAAAAACTCATCAATGACCCCCGGGCCGTCGTCGAAGAATCCGTACAGGGCTTCGGCATGGCCTACCCCAATCTGGTTACCGTCAGCACAGACCCCACCTTCATCACCCGCAAGGACGCGCCGGTGGGCGGCAAGGTGGGGCTGGTCTCCGGAGGAGGCAGCGGGCATGAACCGCTGCACGCAGGCTATGTGGGGGTGGGAATGCTCGACGCCGCCGTGCCGGGGGCGGTGTTCACCTCACCGACGCCGGACCAGATCCTTCCGGCGACCCTCGCGGCCAACTCAGGGGCCGGCGTCGTCCACATCGTGAAGAACTACACTGGCGACGTCCTGAACTTCGAAACGGCAGCCGAACTCGCGGAGGCTGAGGGCGTCAGCGTCCGCACGGTCCTGGTCAACGACGACGTCGCCGTTGAGGACTCGCTGTATACGGCCGGCCGCCGCGGCGTGGGCGGAACTGTGCTGGTGGAGAAAATTGCCGGCGCGGCCGCGGAGAGGGGCGATGGCCTCGAGGCGGTGGCTGCGGTGGGTGAACGCGTCAATGCAAATGTCCGCACCATGGGTGTGGCGCTGTCCGCATGCACCGTCCCGCACGCAGGCACGCCAAGCTTCGACCTTGCCGAGGACGAGATCGAGATCGGCATCGGCATCCACGGCGAGCCTGGCCGGCACCGGATCCCCATGGAGAACGCGGACGGCATCACCGACCGCCTGCTGGAACCTGTCCTGGCCGACCTGGGAGTCACATCCGGGGACAGGGTTCTCCTGTTCGTCAACGGCATGGGCGGCACGCCGCTGAGTGAGCTGTACATCGTCTTCCGGCGGGCGGCGCAGGTCCTGGCGGACCACGGCGCAACGGTGGAACGTTCACTGGTGGGCAACTACATCACCGCGCTGGAAATGCAGGGGTGCTCCATCTCGGTCCTGAGGCTGGATGATGAGCTCACGGAACTGTGGGACGCGCCGGTGCACACGGCAGCCCTTCGCTGGGGCGTGTAGCGGTGGGGCTTGATGTTACCTGGGCCGTTAAGTGGCTGACCCTCTCCGCCCAGGCCATGGCCGAGCACCGGGTGGAGCTGATCGAACTCGACAGGGCAATCGGGGATTCGGACCACGGGGAAAACATGGACCGGGGCTTCCAGGCTGTCCTGGACAAGCTGGCTGAGGCCCCGCCGCAGACCCCCGGGGCCGCCCTGAAGCTGACAGCCATGACCCTGATGTCAAAGGTCGGCGGGGCCGCCGGGCCGCTCTATGGCACCGCCTTCCTCCGGGCCGCAACATCCCTCGGGGACGCGCCGGACATCGATCCCGCAGCCTGGGCAGGCGCCCTTGCCGCAGCCCGGGACGGCATCGTGGCACGCGGGAAGGCAGAGTCCGGAGACAAGACGATGGTGGATGCGTGGACGCCGGCCGTGGAAGCCGCCCGGAAGGCCGCGACGGACGGCAACGGCGATGTCCTCACCGTCCTGGTGGCGGCGGCCGAGGCTGCCGAAGCTGGCGCCGTTGCCACTGATCCCATGGTGGCGCGGAAGGGCCGCGCAAGCTACCTGGGGGAGCGCAGCGCGGGGCACCGGGACCCCGGTGCGGCCTCGTCCGCCCTGATTCTCCGCGCAGCCGTGGGGGCCGCTGCGTGACCGTGAGCATCGTGGTGGTTTCCCACAGTGAGAAAATTGCCGACGGCGCCGCGGAGCTTGCCGCGCAAATGGCGCCCGACGTCCTGGTCCTCACCGCCGGGGGCACCACCGACGGAAGGATCGGCACCAGCCTGGAGAAAGTCCTGGCCGCGCTGGACAAGGCGGACAGCGGCGGCACAGTGATCCTCACTGACCTGGGGTCGGCCGTGATGACGGCCGAATCCGCGCTCGAGTTCGCCGAGAACCCGGAAACCATGGTGCTGGCGGATGCCCCGCTGGTGGAAGGGCTGGTGGCAGCCGCGGTAGCAGCGCAGGGCGGTGCGGACATGCACGCGGTCAAACGGGCGGCGGAATCCGTGGGCGGTCCCGCCCGCCATCCGGAGGACGCCCCGCTGAAGATGGTCGGTGAAGGCTCCGCCACCGGAAAGGGTCCGGACTTCACCGGCGACTTTGAGCTGGTAAACCAGGCCGGGATGCACGCCCGCCCCGCCGCGAAGATTGCGGGCGGACTGTCCGCGCTGGATGCGGAGGTGACGGTCAACGGGGTGGACGGGGCGTCCATGACGGGCCTGATGACCCTCGGTGCCGGCAAGGGGTCCGTGCTGCATGTGGAAGCCTGGGGCGCCGACGCGGAACGGGCCGTGAACTACGTGGGCGGACTGGTGCAGGCAGGATTTGGCGAGCCGTAGGCCTCGTTTGGGTAACCGGCGGTGTGTTCCCGGGGTAGCGGCCCTTCCTGCGAATAAGCTCGATGCCATGGAACGGCCCCAGCTCGAAGACAGCCCCGCGGAAATTGAAGTACTGGAAGGGCAGACGTCCGTCGAGGAACTGCTGGCTGATCTTGGGTTCGAATGGCGGCACAGCACTCCGGCGCAGGATGCCGGATCCGCCCCCGCAGGGGACGACGCCTTCGGGCAGCCGGCGCTGTTCTGACCCAACCCGGCACTGCGCCACGCGTCGCCTGAACCAGCCTGGCCTCCAAGGGTCAGTCCTGCTGGCGCAGGCCTTCGGCATCGAGTATTACAGCTGCGGTGATGAAGCGGCCGCACTGCTCGCCGAACGGATAGTCTCCGCGCGGACGGAACTCGACGCTGCGCACGGGCAGTGCCGTCCCGTCCGGTGCGGTTCCCGATGCTGTTACTGCCATGGGGGATTCGGTGAGGGCCTGCAGCATCAGCACCCCGTCTTTGCTGCCGTTCGGAGAGGCCGTGGCGGAACAAACGCCGTCGGTGCAGCCCTGGTCGATGGATGAGCTGCCCGGGCGGAGCTCCACATCGTCCTCCCTGCAGGTGCCTTCCTGGCAGGCTTTCAGGTGCAGGCCAGCGACCTGCTCCGCGTAGCTGGCCGGGATCATTACCGAGACTGCGGTGGCCTGGGCGATCGCCGGGCAGGGAACCGCGCCGGGACCCGGACCGCAGGCCGTGGCGAGTCCCGCCGTCGTGATCAAAGCCAAAAGCAGCCCTTGCCTGCGCATACTTCAGGGTAGGGCGCCGTGGCCGGGGCGTCCCGGGCCCAACCCAACTGATGCCCGCATCGTTATGGCCGGCGCAGCAGTGACTGCCAAACGGTAACTGGCGCAATCAGGGGCCGCGTCAGTCCACAGGGAAGATACTGATGAACCACAGTGAGGCAAGGGCGAAAACGGCGAAGAAGGGGACAACGCACCCCAGCGTGGACCGGGGCTTGGAGGAAACCTGCCGGGACTCGTTGGGATTGGCGGGGTTGTAGGCCACCTCAAGGGGCGCACCCGGCACCGGCTGGCTTGCGAAGGGGACCTCTGACTCGCCGGCAAACAACGTTCCGTGCGGATCCGTGAACTGGTACATCGGAAAGTAGCGCCGGCTGCGGCTGGACCCGCCGCCTCCGTTGGTCCACCCCGCCACGCTGCCCGTGACGGTGGCCTGCACTTTGGGCCATGACGCGGCCTGCTGCTCTTCGCTTTTCGTGGTGCGCACAGCACGGACCACCGCGAACGCCGCGGCGATGACGAACAGCACCCATACGATGTACAGGATCATCTTCATGGTTCCCCCTTGTTCCCGTCACCTGAAAGTATGCCACCCAGCGCATATTTTCCCTGCCCCCGCCCGTGCCCGGTGCTCAGGCAGGAAGCCGGTAGCCGCCGTCGTACATCTCCGCCAGGCCGTCGGCAAGCAGGCCGGCCAGCGCCCGTTCCAGCTGTTCCGGTGCGGAATTGAGTCGGTGCAGGGCGGCCAGTGGCACGGCCATTCCCTCCGGAGCAAAGCCCAGGTCGGCCGGTTCCCGGAAGAACACGTCCGGCGGCACCGGCGTTTCTGCCAGCCGCAGTATGGCAACCACGGCACCGCGGACCTGCCTGTCCGTGCCGTGCCAGGCCTGCCCCTTGGGAACATACGACGGCGGCGGCTCGCCTGCCGCGCGCCAGGCACAGAGGTCGCTGACCGGGCAGGCGGCGCACTTTGGTGCCCGGGCGGTGCATACGAGCGCCCCCAGTTCCATCACCGCAGCGTTCCACCGCACGGAAGAACCATCGTCGGCCGGAAGGAGCGACGCGGCCAGGCGCATCTCCGCCGTGGTCAACGCCGGAGCCGGAAGCGCGGTACCGGAAACCAGGCGTGCATGGACCCGCCTGATATTGGTGTCCACCACGGTCTCGCGCCGGCCATATGCAAAGGCAGCCACGGCGGCGGCCGTGTAGCTGCCCACCCCGGGAAGCGCCAGCAGTTCCGGGTACGTGTCCGGGACCTTGCCGTTATGGTCCCTGGTAATCGCCGCGGCTGCAGCGTGCAGCCGGAGCGCCCGCCGCGGATATCCCAGCCGCCCCCACGAGCGCACCGCTTCCCCTGCGGGTTCGCCAGCCAGGGCCGCCGGGGTGGGCCAGCGTTTCAGCCATTCGTGCCACACCGGCAGCACCCGGACAACGGGCGTCTGCTGGAGCATGATCTCGCTGACAAGGATGCCCCAGGGCGAACACGCGGGCTCACGCCAGGGCAGGTCGCGGGCAGTTTCGCTGAACCAGCCGTTGATACGTTCGTGCAGCAGATCAAGGCCGGCCACGGTGCCGGCAGTGCATGCAGGACCCAGAGGATCGGCAGGGCGCGGAGAAACGGCGGTAGAGGATTCGGTGTCGATGCCAACACTGTAATGGATGTGTCCGGGCGGGCCGAAACGGGATGTGACCAGAGCGTCTGCGGCGCGGCGGCGTGGTGGGTGAACAGAAACGGGCCTGTTCTCTAGCCTAGGAGGATGGGCAGGCAAGGCGAATCATCACCACATGGCAGGGTACCGGGATCCGGTTCCAGTGCCCTCCGCAAGCCGAGCGCGGCAGTTTACCGCCGCCGTCGGCTGTTCCTGGGCGGTGCACTCCTGTTGATCATTGCGCTGGTCAGCAGCTTCGCCGTGGCCGGCGCCTTCGGCGGCAAGTCGGAACAGGCTTCGTCCACGGGGGCGACGGCATCTGCAGAACCTGCGGCCGGGGCTTCACCTTCGCCGTCGGCGTCCGAACCTGCGGCGACGCCCACCCCGTCCGCCACGCCCGGCTGCAACCAGAACCTGGTGACTGTTTCCGCGTCCACTGATAAGGCGGCCTACGGCCCCGGCGAAAATCCCATGCTGACGCTCAAGGTGACCAACGGCGGCACCATGCCCTGCGAAGTCAACATCGGAACATCGCAGATGGAGTTCCTGGTGACCAGCGGCGCGGACCGGATCTTCTCCTCCCGGGACTGCCAGGCAAAGAGCGAGGACCTGGTGAAGGTCATTGCGCCGGGAGCCAGCGAGACGGCTAACTTCCCCTGGTCCCGCAACCGGAGCGTGGAGGGCTGCCAGCCCATTGAGGCCAAGCCGGGCGGCGGCGGGGCGTACTACATTTTCACGGCGAAGCTCGGGTCCAAAGCAAGCCCCAAGGCTGTCTTCCAGCTGAACTAGCATCCGCTGCTCCATAAATGCCGTTTTCAGCCTCCATAACGACGGTTACGGAGCAATCGATGGGGCTAGAGGAAGCGGTCCAGGAGGCTTGCTTCCGCCATCCGGCTCAGGCCCTCCCGGACGGTGCGGGCGCGCTGGTCGCCAATGCCGTCGACGGTCATCAGGTCATCGATCGTGGCGGCCATCAGGAACTGCAGCCCGCCGAAGTGGTCCACCAGGCGGTCAGCGACAGCCTTTGGAACTGCCTTCAACCCGGACAGCAGGCGGTAGCCGCGCGGCTGCACGACGGCGTCGAGGTTGGCCTCGCCGCCCGCGAACCCGACAATTCCGGAAATCTTCCCTAGGTCGATCAGCTCCGTGGGGCCAAGGCTGACCAGCGCGCTGACGGCGTTCTCGATGTCCTCCGGGGTGGCGTCCGGAGCCCCGTAATCGCGGATGATGACGTCGCTGCCGGGGCCCCGGCCAACGGTGAGCTCATCGAGCTGCAGGGAGAGGAGGCGGCCGTCTTCGCCCAGTTCCAGGACGTACTGGGCAATTTCCTCGGAAATCCGGCGGACCATTTCCTGCCGCTGCAGCGTCACGGCGACATCCCGTACGGTCACCATGGCTTCGATTTCCAGGGCCGAGAGTGAGCTGGTGACCTGGTCCAGGCGTGAGCGGTAGCGCTCCAGCGTTGCGAGGGCCTGGTTGGCGCGGGCAAGGACTTTCTCCGAGCCCTCCAGGACGTGCCGCAGGCCGTTGACGTACAGGGCGATGATCTGCATGGACTGGCTCACTGAAATGACCGGCACGCCGGTCTGGATGGCAACGCGCTCGGCTGTGCGGTGCCGGGTGCCCGACTCCTGGGTTTCAATGCTCGAGTCGGGGACAAGCTGGACGGCGGCGCGGAGGATGTTGCCGGCGTCCTTGTCGCAAATAATGGCGCCGTCCATTTTGGCGAGTTCGCGGAGCCGGGTGGGGGAGAAGTCGATGCCGATGTCGAAGCCGCCGGAGCAGATGGAGTCAATGGTCCGGTCCGAGCCAAGGACGATCAGCGCGCCGGTGCGGCCCCTCAGGATCCGCTCAAGGCCGTCACGAAGGGGAGTTCCGGGAGCCACCCTGCCCAGTGTTGCCCTGAGCGATTCTTCGGGGCTCCGCGCCATAGTGTTCCCTTCAAAGGTGCGGACCGCGGCCCGCAGGATTGCCGGCTTCAGCAGGTTGCCGGCAGGACCAGAAAATGCTCTGTTTCCCGCAAGCTCAATGATAGGGGCAAGGAACCGCGTCTTCCGTACGGGCAAGCCCTAAAGTGCCTCATTAGGGAGTGCGGGAACAGGGCTCCGGAACGCGTCCGACGACGGATGGCTGGGCGGGCATTTTTGGTGCCACTGCGGGAGGGGTTGGGCAGGCGGATTGATCCGGCTGCCCTAGGCCGGGTTCCAAAGTGGAGTCAGCGTCCTGGTGTTGCTGTCCCAGAGGCGGGCTTCCGTGCAGCGGCCAGCCAGGCGCAGGTCAAGCAGGTCCATCGCACTCCCGAGCTGGTGCGCGGGGACGCGGCGGGCAAGGGTCACATGGGGTGTCCAGGCATCCGGCCGGGTCAGCGGCAGGGCCCCGGAAATGCCTTCATGCAGGACGCGGTGCAGTTCAAGGAGCTGGCGGGTCACCACCACGGAGCGGGCAAGGACATACGTTCCGGTCCGCGCGGGGAAGATATGGACGCCGGAAAAGCTGATGTCCAGCGGCAGCCCCTCCCAGGGATCCTCCAGGGCGTCCGGCACATTCATGTCCGCGCCGGCTGCAAGGGTGATGTGTGGACTGTTGCTGGGCGAGGTATGTCCTGCCAGGCTTGGGATTCCGGCTTCCGCGAGCCTTGCCCAGTCAGCCCTGATTGCGGAATCAAGGGAATCCGCGAAGGTCAGTTCAATGCTCTGCATCCACCCATCATGCCGCCCAGCCAGCCAGCCAGCTCAGTCCGGCCAAGTCAGTCCGGCCGGCCCTCCGGCCGGCACGCTCCGGCCAGCCCTAAGGCTGCGCCCGGACTGCGCGCCGACTGCGCACCGGCTGCGGGAACCGCGTCAGCGCATTCGTTGCCGCAGCATCCGCTCCAGGTCTTTGCTGACTTTCGTGAGCGACGCCGCCCTGAGCGCTTTTTGCTCGGCCGCAGTCTGGATTCCCCGCCGGCGGTGCTCGGCTGCCGGGCGGGCCGGATCAGGGGCTCCGGCCGCGGCCAGTCCCGAGGCCAGGGGGTCGAAGAAGAGGTTGCCGGAAAAGGAGACGCCCTGCACCGTTCAGGTCCTTTCCGCGCGGCAGGGGGAACCGTCCCGCGCCGCGTTGTCTTTGGTCATCATGCGGCCACGCTAGCGGGATGTCGTTTCACGGCCTTGAACGTCCGGTTTCGCGGGTGTTAAGCGGCGCCCGCAGCCGGTTTGCTGCCCTGCGATAAACTGGAACTTGGCTGTTTGCCAGCCCGTTTCCCCCGGCCCCAACGCCGCAGTGCCTCATCAGGCAGCGCCCGGGTAGTCCCAACCGCAGCGAAAGTAGCACCGTGTCCCAAGATGTCCTGACCCCCGCCCGGATCTCCGGTATTCACAAAGAGGCCGGCCGCCGCAGGACCTTTGCTGTCATCTCCCACCCTGACGCAGGCAAGTCCACCCTGACCGAAGCTCTCGCTTTGCACGCTAAGGTGATCGGCACGGCAGGCGCCTCCAGCGGCAAGGCCAACCGCAAGGAAACCGTGTCCGACTGGATGCAGATGGAAAAGGACCGCGGCATTTCCATCAGCTCGGCGGCGCTCCAGTTCTCCTACCGGGACACCGTCATCAACCTGCTGGACACACCCGGCCACGCCGATTTCTCCGAGGACACCTACCGGGTGCTGGCCGCCGTCGACTGCGCCGTGATGCTCGTGGACGCCGCCAAGGGCCTGGAAACGCAGACCATGAAGCTGTTCGAGGTCTGCAAGCAGCGCAACCTGCCCATCATCACCGTCATCAACAAGTGGGACCGGCCCGGCCTGGACGCACTGGCCCTGATGGACGAAATCACCGAACGCACCGGCCTGCAGCCCATGCCGCTGACCTGGGCCGTGGGCATCTCCGGTGACTTCCGCGGCGTCTGGGACCTCCGCAACGACCGCTTCGCCCGGTTCCAGCGCAACAACGCCGGTGCGCAGATCGCCCTCACCGAATACTTCACCCCCGAGGAAGCTGCGGAGAGCCAGGGCAGCAACTGGACGGACGCCGTGGACGAGGCAGGACTGGTGATCGAATCCAACCTGGAGTTCGACGTCGAGGCCTTCCACGCCGGCAAGGCCACCCCCATCCTGTTCAGCTCCGCCGCGCTCAACTTCGGCGTCAAGGAACTGCTGGACGCGCTGGTGGATTTTGCTCCGCCGGCAGCCCCCCGTCCGGACGTTGACGGCAACCCCCGCCCGGTGGAATCCCCGTTCTCCGGCTTCGTCTTCAAGGTGCAGGCCGGCATGAACAAGGCCCACCGCGACCATGTGGCCTTCATCCGCGTCTGCTCCGGCGTCTTTGAGCGCGGCATGGTGGTCACGCAGACCCGGACGGGCAAGTCCTTTGCCACCAAGTACGCCCAGCAGGTGTTCGGCCGGGAACGCGAAGTCATTGACGAGGCCTACCCCGGCGACGTCGTGGGGCTGGTCAACGCGTCCTCCCTGCGTGTGGGAGACAGCCTCTTCCTCGAGGGGCCGGTGGAGTATCCCGCCATCCCGCTGTTCGCTCCCGAGCACTTCCAGGTGGCCCGTTCCAAGGACCCCAGCAAGTTCAAGCAGTTCCGCCGCGGTATCGAGCAGCTCGAACACGAGGGCGTCATCCAGGTGCTCCGCTCGGACGTCCGCGGCGACCAGGCTCCGGTGCTTGCCGCCGTCGGCCCCATGCAGTTCGAGGTGGTGGAGGACCGCATGGCGCACGACTTCAGCGCCCCCATGCGGCTGGAACGCCTGCCCTACTCCCTGGCAAGGATCTCGACAGCGGAGGCCATGCCGGCGCTCGCCAACGTCATCGGCGCCGAGGTGCTTTTGCGGTCCGACGGCGAGTACCTCGCCCTGTTCAACGACGTCTGGGCCCTGCGCCGCATTGAGAAGAACCACCCGGACCTCACCCTCGTGCCCATCGGCACCCACAACCCCGCAAAGTAGGAACCGTGAACGCAGGCCCAAACAGCGCAGTTCAGCCCCGCGCCATCATCACAGGCGCCGGAACCATCAATCCGGTAGGTTCCACCGTGTCCGAGACCTGGGCCGGCCTGGTGGCGGGCAAATCCGGCATCGCAGCGCTTGAGGACGACTGGACCGGCCAGCTGCCGGTAAAGATTGCCGGCCAGGTTACCGCAGACCTCTCGGAGCACCTGAGCACCCGCGAGATGAAGCGCATGGACCGTTGCGGGCAGCTCGCGCTGATCGCAGCACGTGAGGCCTGGGCCCAGGCCGGCGCCCCGGAGGTGGATCCGGAGCGTTTTGCCGTGGTGATCGGCTCCGCGTACGGCGGGCTGGGTTCCACGCTGGAGCAGGACCGGACGCTGGCAGCTTCAGGCCCGCGCAAGGTTTCGCCGCATACACTGACCCGCCTGATGGTCAACGGGCCGGCCGCCTGGGTGTCGATCGACCTCGGTGCCCGCGGTGGCGCCCGGACGCCGGTCAGCGCGTGTGCCTCCGGGGCTGAAGCAATTGTCCAGGCAGCCGAGATGATCCGCTCCGGTGCCGCCGACGTCGTTATTGCCGGCGGTGTTGACGCCTCCGTCAACGACCTGGTGATCACGGGCTTCTCCCAGATCCGCGCACTGTCCACCCGCAACGATGACCCGCAGCGTGCATCGCGCCCGTTCGACGGCGGCCGCGACGGCTTTGTCCTCGCCGAGGGCGCCGCCGTGGTGGTACTTGAGAGCGAAGAGCACGCCCGTGCGCGCGGCGCCGGGGTGCTGGGGGCCGTTGCCGGCGGAGCGGTAACCTCCGACGCCAACGACATCGTGGCAGCCGATCCCGCCATGCAGCGGCGGGTCATGCAGAAGGCCCTCGAATCCGCCGGCCTGGCTGCCGGGGACATCGGCTTTGTCCACGCCCACGCCACGTCCACCCCGGTGGGGGACAAGCTTGAAGGCCAGGCCATCAACGCAATTTTCGGCCCTGAGGTTCCGGTGACGTCCACAAAGGGTCACACCGGCCACCTCCTGGGCGGCGCGGGCGCGCTGGCCGCCGTCGTGGTTGTTGAAGCCCTGCGGACAGGCGTGCTTCCCGGCACCCTCAACGTCCAGGAAGTGGACCCCGAGGTGGACCTCAACGTTGTTACCGAGGATGCCCACCGCCTCCAGCCGGGTTACAGCCCGGCCGGGCTGGTGAACGCCTTCGGTTTCGGCGGGCACAGCGTTGCCCTGGTCATCACCCGCTCTTAGCTCCTGCGCCCCCGGATGTTGTGCGCCCCGGACGCCGGAACAGTGCCCCGACGCTGGGACGCTACGGCGTCCCGGCTGCGTTCCGGCGTGCCGGCGCCACCCGCATGCCGGCCAGGAACAGTGGTAATGCGCTTTGAATCTCACAGCGAGTACATTTGCACCCGCATGTGGACAACACACCCGGGCGCTCACGGGTGCAAGGACCAGTAGCGGGTGCCACCCTACTAGGGGTCAGCGCGGACATGGCGGACAAGGGCATCCAGGACCGGCAGCTGGCCCTTCACGAGCTTGAGCCCGGCTTCGGATTCGGGGAACCAGCGGGCGTCGTCAATTTCCGGGTAGTGCCGGATCTGGCCTGATCCCCTGGGCCACTCCAGCGGGAACGTGTTGCTGGAAATGGTTTCCGGTTGGAAGTCCTGCTCGGCGGTGAAGACGGTGATGACCTTGCCGGAGGGCTGGCGGAATTCGCCAAGGTGGAGGTAGTCGGCGGTTGGTGCTGGGGTGCCCATCTCCTCGGCGAACTCGCGCAGTGCCGCGGCCAGCGGATCCTCGCCCTCCGTGTATTCGCCCTTGGGGATGGACCAGGCGTGGGCGTCCTTGCGGGCCCAGAACGGCCCTCCCATGTGGGCGATCCACACCTCGAGCCCGTCCAGGCTCTCCGGCATGCGGTCCCGGGATGCCCCCTCGACGCCGTTGGGTGCGGCCAGCCTGTAGAGCAGGATCCCTGCACTGCGAACGGGCACTTGTCCTCCTGTAGCTGGAATTTTCACGCACGAACTGAAGCTGCCGTCCAACGTTAACCCGCAGTTCACGGCGCTGCTTTAGGTTATTCCTTCAGGCACTCTGCTCGAAGGGACCCGTCATGGCCAGTATTGCCGAGGTGTTGGGACATCTGACGCCGGAAGAACTTGATGAGCTGCACAGCCTTGGTCCGCAGGGCCACTTGCCGCGGCACCTGGTTGACGCCCTGGACCGGGCGGCCGGCGGTCCGGGTTCCGGCCGCGGCTACTACGTGCCCACGGGCAACGTGAACGCAACCGGAGGGCCGCTCCTGGTGCTGCGCAGTGATGTGTCAGGTTGGCTTCAGGGCTCCCGCCGCGACGATCCCGATTCCTTGCCGCGCCACAACGGCTGACAAACGCAGCACAGGCACGGACATCAGGGGCGCATAGCGGCCACCAGTCGCCGCCAGTGTCACCCGCGAATAAACAGGCATGAGACAAACAGGCGTTGCCGGCCAATCAGAAAGCCGCTAGCCAATCAGCAGGCTCAAAGCCTCGGTAAGGTGCTCCACTTCCCGCACGGAAAACCCGGCCGGTATGGGCCCCGGCCCGGCGTGGCTGGCGGGTACCACAGCGTGCGTGAACCCGAGCCGGTGGGCCTCCTGGATGCGCTGGTTGATGCCCGGCACCGGCCTCACCTCACCGGCCAGGCCCACCTCGCCGAAAGCGATCAGCCGGATGGGAAGCGGCTTGCGCGCCTTCGCCGATGCCACGGCAAGGGCAACCGCCAGGTCCGTGGCCGGTTCGCTGAGCTTCACGCCGCCCACAGTGGCTACATAGGAATCATCCTTGTGCAGCAGCGTTCCCGCGCGCTGCTGCAGGACGGCCAGCAGCATGGAAACGCGCGAAGAATCCAGTCCGCTGGTGGCCCGCCGCGGCTGGGAGTTGGGGCTCTCCGCCAGCAGGGATTGGACCTCGGCCAGCAGCGGACGCCGGCCTTCCATGGTGACCGTGATGCAGGTGCCGGAGACAGGTTCCTTGGTGCGGCTGACAAAGAGCCCGCTGGGATCGGCCAGGCCCTGGATGCCGTCCTCGTTCAGGTCGAAGCAGCCGACATCGTCCGTGGGTCCGTAGCGGTTCTTGACCGCACGGAGCAGCCGGAGCCGCGAATGCCGCTCGCCCTCGAACTGGCACACCACGTCCACCAGGTGTTCCAGCAGCCGCGGCCCGGCAATGGAGCCGTCCTTGGTCACGTGGCCCACCAGCAGGGTGGTCATGTTCCGCCGCTTTGCGGCCGCGATGATGGATGCTGCCACTTCGCGGACCTGCGAGACGCCCCCGGCGCTGCCGTCAACGTCGGCGCTGCTGAGGGTCTGCACCGAGTCCACGATCAGCAGCCGCGGCTCAATCTTCTCCACCTGCCCCAAGGCCTGGCCCAGGTCCGTTTCGGCGGAGAGGTACAGCGATTCCGCCACGGCGTCGATCCGCTCGGCGCGGAGCTTCACCTGGGCCGCGGATTCCTCACCCGTCACGTAGAGCACGTCCTGAGCGGTCCGCGCGAACTTGGCCGCGACGTCCAGCAGCAGGGTTGACTTGCCCACGCCGGGTTCACCGGCCAGCAGGATGACGGCACCCGGTACCAGTCCGCCGCCCAGCACCCGGTCCAGTTCATCGACGCCCGTAGGCAGGAACGCTGCCGTGGTGGCGTCCACCTCGGCAATACGGCGGGCTGGCTCCAGAACTGTAGTGGCCGCCGTCGTACGCGCAACGGCAGCGCCGGTCTCCTCAACCGTTCCCCACGCCTGGCACTCGCCGCACCGGCCCACCCACTTGACCGTGGTCCAGCCGCATTCAGCACATTTGTAGGCGGGCGCTTTGGAGGCCCGGGAAGTCTTTGTTGCCATGGGTTCCACCCTAGCGGCGGGCACTGACAATCACCGCCCGGTGGTCATCGCGGGCTAACTGCGCGCTCGAGAGAGCGCTCTCTTGACAGTGATCCGCGCCACGCCTACAGTTGAGGAACTTGCCAGAGAGCGCTCTCTCAGCGCCGGAAGTTCCCACAAAGGAGTGACGTTGAAATTCGTACGCCGACACACAGCGACCGCCATCGCGGGCGTGGCAGCCATCGCCATGATGGCCACCGGCTGCAGCAGCAGTTCGGAACAAGCAGCAAGCGCTGACAATCCCGTTGAGCTCACGGTCACCACCTTCGGGACCTTCGGCTATGACGATCTCTACGCCGAATACGAGGAGGCCAATCCCGGCGTCAAGGTCAAGGCCACCAATATTGACCGCGGGTCCAATGCCCGCACCGACGCCTTCACCAAGCTCGCCGCCGGTTCCGGCCTGAGCGACGTCGTGGCCATCGAGGAAGGCTGGCTGGGCTCCATCATGGAGGTTTCGGACCAGTTCGTGGACCTGAACGAGCACGGTGCAGCGGATCTCAAGGACAACTGGGTGGACTGGAAGTTCCAGCAGGGCACCGACCCGGACGGCCGCGTTATTGGCTACGGAACGGACATCGGCCCCCAGGGCCTCTGCTATAACGGCAAGCTTTTCGAGGCCGCCGGATTGCCCAGCGACCGGGAATCAGTGGCGAAGCTCTTCGGCGGCGAGGACGCGACCTGGGAAACCTACTTCAAACTCGGTGAACAGTACAAGGCAGCCACCGGCAAAGCCTGGTACGACCAGTCCGGATTCGTCTGGAACTCCATGGTGAACCAGATGGAAGAGGGCTACTACACCAAGGACGGGGAGCTGAACGTCGACGGAAACTCGGAGATGAAGTCCAAGTTCGAGATGCTTGCCGCCGGCACGGCTGCCGGTCTCTCAGCGAACCAGACCCAGTGGGACTGGGGCAACGGCAAGGCCTTTGTTGACGGCTCCTTCGCCACCTTCGTCTGCCCGGGCTGGATGCTCGGCACCATCAAGGGCCAGCTGGAATCAGCGGGCGGCGGCACGGAAAGCGGCTGGGACTTCGCCGACGTCTTCCCCGGCGGAGCCTCCAACTGGGGCGGAGCTTTCCTCTCCGTGCCCAAGACCTCAAAGCACCAGGCCGAGGCCGCAAAGCTCGCAGCCTGGCTCACGGCACCCGAACAGCAGGTCAAGCAGTCAGCTGCCGCCAACAACTTCCCCAGCACGCTGAAGGCTCAGGAGAAGCTGGTGGCAGATGCCGCCCCCAACGTTGTCTTCAACAACGCCCCCACCGGCGTCATCCTCGCCAACCGGGCCAAGGGCGTAGTGGCGCAGTTCAAGGGACCGGACGATTCGGTGATCCAGGAAAACGTCTTCGGCCCGGCGCTGAAGATGCTTGACGCCGGCACCGCTGACGCAGACAAGGCCTGGTCCGAAGCGCTGACCCTCCTCAACGACCTGGTCGTAAACAACTAGCACCACCCGCTGTGGGGCCTCCCGTCCGGGAGGCCCCCCGATGGAGGGCAAGAGCCCAATGACAACCACCCTGAACCGCCCCGCTAAACAACCAGCGGCCATCAAGCCCAAACCCACCTTCAAACAGAGGCTGAACGTCTTCGACGTCAAGGCCTCGCCCTACCTGTACATCGCCCCGTTCTTCATCCTCTTCGCGCTGGTGGGACTGTTCCCGCTGGTCTACACCTTCGTGGTGAGCCTCTTCGACTGGCACCTGCTCAAGGGCCAGGGCGACTTCGTAGGCCTGCAGAACTTCGCGGAAGTCCTGCAGGACCGCTTCTTCTGGAACTCCCTGTTCAACACCATGAGCATCTTCCTGCTCTCCGCGATACCGCAGTTGGCCGTGGCGCTCTTCCTTGCCGCCGTGCTGGACCAGAACCTCCGGGCCAAGACCTTCTGGCGGATGAGCGTCCTCCTGCCTTACATCGTCACTCCGGTGGCGGTGGCCATGATCTTCACCAACATGTTCGGCGAGCAGTACGGCCTCATTAACAATGTGTTGGGGAATTTCGGCCTCGATCCAGTGATGTGGAAGAACGAGACATTGCCCAGCCACATAGCCATCGCCACCATGGTGAACTGGCGCTGGACCGGCTACAACGCCCTCATCCTGCTGGCGGCAATGCAGGCCGTTCCCCGCGACCTGTACGAGTCGGCGGCCCTGGACGGTGCCGGAGCCCTGCGCAGGTTCTTCAGCATCACCCTGCCGAGCATCCGTCCCACCATGGTGTTCGTGGTGATCACCTCCACCATCGGCGGCCTGCAGATCTTCACCGAACCCCGCCTCTTTGATCCCGCCAGCGCCGGCGGCTCCCAGCGGCAGTTCCAGACCACTGTCCTCTACCTGTGGGAAATGGCCTTCCAGCGCCAGAACTTCGGCAAGGCGTCCACCATCGCCTGGCTGCTGTTCCTGATCATCGTGCTGTTCGGTGTCATCAACTACCTCATCTCCCGGCGCATCGCCACTGCCGATGCCGCTAAGCCCTCCCGGTCAATCCGGAGGGCCCGGGAACGTGCTGAAAGGACTACGCGATGAGCATCATCGAGGGGGCGCCTCCCGCGCCGGCCGGCACGCTGCCGGGCAGGAAGACGCCTGCCGGCCGCCCGGCCACTTTCCGAAAGCGCTTTACGGGCTCCAGCGAAAAGCCCGGGTTCCTCACCTACGGCCTGCTCCTCGCCTTCCTGGTGTCCTCGGCCTACCCGCTGTGGTGGTCCGCCGTCATCGGCAGCCGCTCCAACGAGGCACTCGGCGAAACCTGGCCGCCACTCCTGCCGGGCGGAAACTTTTGGACCAACGTGGGCGAGGTCTTCGACACCATTCCGTTCTGGCTCGCCCTCGGAAACAGTGTCCTGATTTCCTGCATCATCACCGTCTCCGTAGTGGGCTTCTCCACCCTGGCCGGTTACGCATTCGCCAAACTGCGCTTCAGGGGCCGGAACGGGCTCATGCTCATGGTGGTGGCCACTATGGCCATCCCCACCCAGCTGGGCATCATCCCGCTCTTTATGGTGATGCGCACCCTTGGCTGGACCGGCGAAATCGGTGCCGTGGTGGTGCCCACGCTGGTGACCGCATTCGGCGTCTTCTTTATGCGCCAGTACCTGGTGGACGTCATTCCGGATGAACTTATCGAGTCCGCCAGGATGGACGGGGCCAGCATGATCTCCACGTTCTGGCACGTTGCCATGCCCGCCGCCCGTCCCGCCATGGCCATCCTGGGACTGTTCACCTTTATGACGGCCTGGACCGATTTCCTCTGGCCGCTGCTGGTGCTCGACGCCGGCAATCCCACTTTGCAGACGGCGCTCAGCCAGCTGCAGTCAGCCCGCTACGTGGACTACTCCGTGGTCCTCGCCGGAGCGGTGCTGGCCACCCTGCCGCTCCTGGTGCTCTTCGCACTGGCCGGCAAACAACTCATCTCAGGAATCATGCAAGGAGCAGTGAAGGGCTAATGCAGCACCCTACCTACAGGCGGCAATGGCCCGAGGGCTTTATTTGGGGGTCGGCGACGGCGGCCGCACAGATAGAAGGCGCCGGCCACGAAGGAGGCAAGGAAGATTCCATTTGGGACCACTTCGCGAGGATCCCCGGAGCGATTGCCCGCGGCGAGAACCTTGAGCAGGCAGTGGACCACTACCACCGGATGCCCCAGGACGTCCGGCTGATGAAAGAGCTGGGGCTGGACTCCTACCGCTTTTCCACCAGCTGGGCGCGGGTGCGCCCTGGGGACAGGGAGGTGAACCGCGAAGGGCTGGACTTCTACTCCCGGCTGGTGGATGAGCTTCTTGAAGCAGGGATCCTGCCGTGGCTCACCCTCTACCACTGGGACCTGCCGCAGGCCCTCGAAGAAAAGGGCGGCTGGGCCAACCGGGACACCGCGTACAGGTTCGTGGAGTACGCCAACGACGTCTACTCGGCGCTGGGGGACAGGGTCCAGCACTGGACCACCTTCAACGAGCCCTTCTGCTCATCCCTCTTGGGGTACGGCTCCGGAGTGCATGCCCCCGGCCGGCAGGAGCCTGCGGCAGCCATCGCCGCGGTGCACCACCAGCACCTGGCCCACGGGCTGGCAGTACATGCCCTGCGTGGGCGCGGTGCCCGGCACCTGGGCATCACCTTGAACCTGAGCAATTCCATTCCGCGGGACAGCCAGGACCCTGTGGACCTGGAGGCCGCACGCCGCTTCGACTCATTGCAGAACCGGATCTTCCTCGATCCCATCCTGCGTGGAGCTTATCCGGAAGACTCCCTCCGGGACCTCGCCCCCTTCGGCCTCCAGGACCTGATTCTCCCGGGCGACCTGGAGGTCATCAGCGCGCCGCTGGAGTTCCTCGGTGTGAACCATTACCACGATGACCTCATCAGCGGCCATGCAGACGATGCCGGAAGCGACGGCCACTCCGGCGGCGCGGAACGTGACTCCGCCTCACCATGGATCGGTTCGGAGGACATCGCATTTCCCAGCCGTGGGCTGCCGCGGACGGCGATGGGCTGGGAAGTGAACCCTGACGGGCTCCGGAAACTCCTGGTGCGGCTGGGGGAGGAGTACCCCTCGCTGCCACCGCTGTACATCACCGAAAATGGAGCAGCGTATGAGGACATTGTCAGCCCCGACGGCGCCGTCCACGATGAAGAGCGGACCGGGTTCATCCTGGAGCACGTGGCTGCCGTCAGCGAAGCAATAGACCAGGGCGCCGACGTGCGCGGGTATTTTGTCTGGTCCCTCCTGGACAACTTCGAGTGGTCCTGGGGCTACGGAAAGCGCTTCGGCATTGTCCGGGTGGACTACGGCACGCTGGAACGCACCGTCAAGGACAGCGGCAAGGCCTACGCCGGGCTGATCGCCGCGGCACGGCAGGGCACGTCCCAACCGCCTGCGTTCCTGCCCGCCTAAACTGAACTTCCCGGCACCTGTGCCAGCCAGACCACGGAGCGAAGAAAAGTGAAGCAAGACACCAGCGGAAACCGGCCCACGCCCACCCTGGAAATGGTGGCGGCGCTGGCCGGCGTCTCCCGCGCCACAGTGTCGCGCGTGGTTAATGACGTGCCAAGCGTTGACGAGGATATTGCAGCCAAAGTGCGGCAGGCCATCCTGGCCGTCAACTACACGCCCAACCGGGCTGCCCGGTCCCTGGCCAGCAGGCGCCCCAACTCGGTGACGCTCATCGTGCCGGAGTCCACGTCCAAGGTCTTCGCGGACCCGTTCTTCGCGTCCGTGGTCCAGGGCGTGGCGCTGTACCTTGCGGACACGGACTACACGCTGAACATGGTCATTGCTTCCGAGGCGAAGCCGGAGAAGACCCGGGCCTTCTTGCTCGGCGGGAATGTGGCGGGGGCGCTGGTGGTGTCCCACCACGCAGGGGACCGGTCCTGGACCCACCTGAGCGATTACATCCCTATGGTGTTTGCCGGCAGGCCGCTGGGAGAAAGCGCCAGCTACTACGTGGACGTGGATAACGAAGCTGCTGCTGCAGGGGCCACAAGGCTGCTCATCAACAACGGACGGACCAACATCGCCACCATTGCCGGGCCCCAGGACATGCCGCCCGGCATTGACCGCATCAGCGGCTGGCGGCTGGCCATGGCCGAGGCAGGCCTGGATGACTCCCTGGTTGAGTACGGGGACTTCACCCTGGCGTCGGGGGCGAAGGCGATGCGCCGCCTGCTCGGCAGCGGGAAGCCGATCGACGGCCTGTTCGTGGCCAATGACCAGATGGCCGCCGGTGCCTACACCGTGCTGCAGGAACGGGGGCTCCGCATACCGCAGGATGTGGCCGTGGTGGGCTTCGACGACGATTCGTTCGCCACCTCGGTCAACCCCCAGCTGACCACAGTGCACCACCCGATCATTGAGATGGGCAAGAAGATGGCCGAAATCCTGGTGGACCTCATCGAGGGGAAGGACACCGCACGCGTCACGCAGATTCCTACCTCACTGGTGATCCGGGAGTCCGCATGACGGCGGGCCCCGGCTCCGGCGGCCGCGCAGCACACGGGCAAACCCTCCGGTGGGGCGTTGTGGCCACAGGACGGATCGCGCACCGGGTCACCCGCGACCTGGCCCGCCTTGAAGGAGCTGAGCTTTATGCCGTAAGTTCGCGCCGCGAAGGCTCAGCGCGGGCCTTCGCTGACGAGCACGGTTTTGCTGCCAGGTACCATGACAATCCCTCCGGCTCCGGATACCAACAGCTTTTTGATGATCCCCGGGTGGATGTGGTGTACGTTGCCACGCCGCACGCCCAGCATTTTGAGGTTGTCCGTGCGGCCCTTGAAGCCGGAAAGCACGTCCTGTGCGAGAAGCCCTTCACGATCAACGCCAGCGAAGCCCGGGAGCTGGTGCAGCTGGCAGGGGAGCGCAGCCTGTTCCTGATGGAGGCCGTCTGGACACGGTTCCTGCCGGCAACCCGCCGGGCCCTTGAGATCATCAGGGGCGGCGGGATTGGAACGGTGCGCTGGGTCCAGGCCGATCTTGGTTTTCCGGCTGCGTATGATCCGGCGGACAGGCTGTGGGACCCTGCGGCCGGGGGAGGAGCCCTCCTGGACCTCGCCGTGTATCCGTTGACGTGGGCGGCGACGGCACTGGGCTTCCCTGCAGGGCTCACGGCACAAGGCCACCTGAACCAGGACGGCGTGGACGTCCAGAACACCCTTGCGCTTGAGTACCCGGAAGGGGCGGCAGCCCAGCTCACGTCCTCTCTCCAGTCCGCCGGTCCCGGGACGGCAACCATCAGCGGAACAGCAGGATGGATACGGACCGGTTCACCGCTGTACAACCCGCGAAAGCTGGAAATCTGCGGCCAGGACGGAACCATCCGGGTGGAAGAATTCCACGAGGAAGCTGAGGGCTTCATCCACGAACTGCGCGAAACGGCCCGCTGCATCCGGGCTGGCCTCCAGGAGAGCCCACTGATGCCCTGGGCGGAAACCGTGCAGATGATGGGGCTGCTGGACCAGGCCCGGGAGCAGTTGGGGCTGCACTACGCGAACGACGCGCGGGCGGTTACCACTTAGAGCGCCGGCAGCACGTCACGGGCTTCGCGGGCGTCCATCCCGGTGGCCTCCAGCAGGTCCACCATCAGCGGCCGGTACAGCATCACCACCGTCTCGCCCTCAAGCCGCTGCACCTCCAGCAGTTTGGGGTGCAGGCGCAGGGCAATCTCGCTCAGGTCCTGGCGGGCGGTGCGCAGGTGGGCGCGCCGGGCGCCGTCGTGCGTTTCCGCCAGGCCCAGCGAAAGCTCATCAATGGCGGCAGCGGTCTCCTGCAGCACCTCAGCGATGTTTTCGGTGGCCTCGTCGGACAGCGCCGCGTGGTTGATGGCGCTGGTCAGCCTGCGTGCAAAAACGCGGCTGTTCCGCAGCGCCAGGTCGATGAAGTCGAGCGACTGTTTGAGCCGGTCCAGCTCGTCCCGGTGCCGGCGGTAGGCCGGCGCGAGGGTGGCCACCTCGCCGGAAGCGCGCAGGGACTGGCGCATCCCGTCCACCAGCGGCTGGCAGTTCCTGCCCCGGATGAGGGCGTGCCACGCCTGGGTGGAATCGCTGTTGACCAGCGCTCCGGCGCACTCACGCAATACCTCGGCTAGCTCGTGCAGCAGCTTCTGCACGTCCTTGCGGGGTTCGCGGCGGGGGTCCTTGGGCGCCAGGATGGTCACCAGCAGGGCGAACAGTCCGCCTACCACGGCATCGATGCTCCTGGTGAACGGACCGCCCGACGGCGCGGGCAGCAGCACCACCAGCAGCGACTGCAGGGCCAGTTGGGTGGTGAAGATGTTCCCGCTGTCCAGGAACCTTGCGAGCAGGATGGAAAACAAAAGGACGACGGCGGCCTGCCAGATTCCGGCGCCCAGCCAGTGCAGGAGGAGGTCGCCCACCGCAATACCGATGGTGCAGCCCAGGCCCACCTCCAGCACCCGCCGCAGCCGCGGTTCACGGGAGAAGCCAAGTGCGATCAGCGATGAGGTAGCCGCGAAAAGCGGACCGGAGTGGCCCAGCACGTATTCAGCGAAAGCGTAGGCACCCACGGCACAGACCGTCATCTGGATGGCCGGGATGAGGGAATTGCGGCTCCGGATCATGCCGGTGCGGAAGCGGCCGCGCAGGAAGCGCCTGCCTGCTGAGAGTCCTGCTGCGGGGGCCATGCGGTCCAGTCTATTGCCGGCCCGCACATTTCCTTTGGCGACTCTTTGGCGCCGGTGCACTACGGCCGGACATGTGATCTGCGCAATGGTGACCGGGCATTTGTCAGCGAATATCCCGCCGTCGTTAATCCTCCGTTCACTTTGGTCCGCCCATCCCGTTACCTGCGGGGCCTAACTTCGTTGAAGGTACAAAACCTACGCATCGCGCAGCAGGGTTCTCCGTCCCTGTCCGCAACTGAAAAACCCTGGAAGGGGTACATCTAGTGAAGGCACTCCGCTTCGGCCGCCACGCGGCTATCGCTGTTATCGCAGCCGGCGCTCTGGCGCTTACCTCCTGCGGTTCAGACAACGCCACGGGTACCGCCCCCGCAGGCACCCAGGCTGCTTCAGGCCCCAAGGTCACCGGCACCCTGACCGGCATCGGCGCATCTTCCACCGGTGCAGCCATGGATGCCTGGAAGGCCGGCTTCGCCTCCGCCAACCAGGGTGCCACCGTGCAGTACTCCCCGGACGGCTCCGGCGCAGGGCGCAAGGCGATCATCGACGGCTCGGCCCAGTTCGCCGGTTCCGACGCCTACCTGAAGGACGAAGAACTCGAGGCCTCCAAAGCTGTGTGCGGCCCTGACGGCGCCATCAACATCCCGGTCTACATCTCTCCGATCGCAGTGGCATTCAACCTGCCGGGCATCACCGAGCTGAAGCTGGATGCGGCCACCGTTGCCAAGATCTTCCGTGGCGAGATCAGCAACTGGAACGATCCCGCCATCGCTGCCCTGAATGAAGGCGTCGAGCTCCCCGACCTCAAGGTCACCCCGGTGAACCGCTCGGACGACTCGGGCACCACCACCAACTTCACCGACTACCTCGCGGCCGCTGCCCCCGAGGTTTGGACGGACAAGGCCTCCGGAGTCTGGCCTGCAAGCCTGCAGGGCGAGAACGCCAAGGGCACCTCCGGTGTGGTCAAGACCGTCACCGACACCCCCGGCGCCGTGACCTACGCGGATGACTCAGCCGTGGGCGGCTCCCTCGGCACCGCAGCCATCAAGGTGGGCGAGGAGTTCGTCGAAATCTCCGCAGAAGCCGCCGCCAGCGCAGTGGAGGCCGGCTCCCCGGTTGAGGGCCGCGCCGAGAACGACATTGCCATCAAGCTGGACCGCAAGACGACCGCTTCCGGCGCCTACCCGATCGTGCTGGTTTCCTACCACGTGGTCTGCAGCGCCTACGACAGCCAGGAGACCGCTGACCTGGTCAAGGCCTTCGAGAACTACGTAGTTTCCGAGGAGGGCCAGCAGGCCGCCGCGGACTCCGCTAAGTCTGCGCCGCTGTCCTCCGCCCTGACGGAGAAGGCCACCGCAGCGATCGAGTCCATCAAGGTCAAGTCCTAATAACCGCTCCGATTCCGGGTTCCCCGCCTGCCGAAAGGCAGTGCGGGGAACTTGGCATTGGATGCCTCCCCTTCCAGCCCCAGTACCACCACGATCGAAGGGCCGTCGAATGACCGCCACCACCCTGACCAGCACCCAGGGCGCCGGCCGCGCCGGGGACAAAATCTTTTCCGGCGCCGCACTCGCCGCCGGCTGCCTCATCCTCGCCGTCCTCTTCGGCGTCGCGCTCTTCCTGGTGGTCCAGGCCATCCCCGCGCTCACCGCCCCGGCCGAGGAAATCCAGGGCGGAGAAGGCTTCTTCGCCTACATCTGGCCCATCGTGATCGGCACACTCATCGCCGCAGTCATCGCACTGGTGATTGCCACCCCCATCGCCATCGGCGTGGCCCTGTTCATTTCGCACTTTGCCCCCCGCGGGCTGGCCGCCGGACTCGGCTACGTGGTTGACCTGCTCGCCGCCATCCCGTCCGTGGTCTACGGCGCCTGGGGTGCGGCTTTCCTTGCGAAGGAAATTTCGCCGGCCTACAACTGGCTCGCAGCGAACATGGGCTGGCTGCCCATCTTCCAGGGCCCTGCCTCGGCCACGGGCAAGACCATCCTCACCGCGGGCATCGTGCTCTCCGTGATGGTGCTCCCCATCATCACCTCGCTGTCCCGGGAAATCTTCCTGCAGACCCCTAAACTGCACGAGGAAGCAGCCCTTGCCCTGGGTGCCACCCGCTGGGAAATGATCAAGATGTCCGTCCTGCCCTTCGCGCGCCCAGGCATCATCAGCGCCGTCATGCTGGGCCTGGGCCGTGCCCTGGGGGAAACCATGGCCGTGGCACTGGTGCTCTCCTCCGGCGCCCTCACCGCCAGCCTGATCCAGTCCGGCAACCAGACCATTGCCGCGGAAATCGCCCTGAACTTCCCGGAGGCCAGTGGCCTCAAGGTCAGCACCCTGATCGCTGCCGGCCTGGTCCTGTTCGTCATCACCCTGGCCGTGAACATGATCGCCCGCTGGATCATCACCCGGCACAAAGAATTTTCGGGAGCCAACTAAATGACCTCCACGCTTACCCCCGTTCGCAGCAAGCGCTCGGCACTCACCAAGGGCCAGCTGCCCAAGTACGCTCCCTACGTGGTTCTGGCCGCAGCGCTGATCGCCGGCGCCGCCGTCCTCGCCCTGGTGGGCTTCAACGCCTTCGGCTGGGGAATTGTCTCGGCGATCCTCTTCGCTGTGGGCCTGGTGTCCTGGAGCGCCGCCGTCGAAGGCTCCCGCAAAGCCAAGGACAAGCTGGCCACCTGCCTGGTGGTGGGCTCCTTCCTCATTGCACTGCTCCCGTTGATTTCGGTGATCTGGACTGTCCTGGTCAACGGAATCCCCGGCCTCCTGGCCCCCGGATTCATGACCACCTCCATGAACGGCGTCACCGGCGTCTTCGACAACCGTGCAGTGGAGGACGGCGCGCCGGTCATCGGCGGCATCTACCACGCGCTCCTGGGAACCATCCAGATCACCCTGCTGGCCACCATCATCTCCGTGCCGGTGGGCCTGCTGACGTCGATCTACCTGGTGGAGTACGGCAACGACGGCCGGCTGGCCCGCGCCATCACGTTCTTCGTGGACGTTATGACCGGCATCCCCTCCATCGTGGCCGGCCTCTTCGCAGCAGCGTTCTTCTTTGCAGTGGTGGGCCCGGGTACCAAGACTGGTGCCGTGGCCGCCGTCGCGCTTTCCGTGCTGATGATTCCGGTGGTGGTGCGTTCCAGCGAGGAAATGCTGAAGATCGTCCCCAACGAACTGCGTGAAGCGGCGTACGCGCTGGGCGTGCGCAAGTGGCGCACCATCATCAAGGTGGTTATTCCGACGGCGATCTCCGGCATCGCGTCCGGCGTCACCCTGGCCATCGCCCGGGTCATCGGCGAAACAGCGCCGATCCTGGTCACCGCAGGGTTCGCCACCAGCATCAACTCGAACGTGTTCGGCGGCTGGATGGCTTCGCTGCCCACCTTCATCTACACCCAGATCCTGAACCCCACCTCGCCGGCGAACCCCGACCCGTCGTCGCAGCGCGCCTGGGGTGCCGCCCTGGTGCTGATCATCCTGGTGATGGTCCTGAACCTCGCCGCACGGCTGATTGCCAGGATCTTCGCCCCCAAGACAGGCCGCTAACCGGCCATCACCCCTTCCGGTCCGGCGGGCCGGATGCCAGACTTCAATTCATACCCAGTTAGTGAAGGAACACCATGTCTAAGCGCATCGACGTCAAGGACCTGAATGTCTACTACGGCGATTTCCTTGCCGTGGAGGACGTCACCATCAACATCGAGGCCAAATCCGTTACGGCATTCATCGGCCCCTCGGGCTGCGGCAAGTCCACTTTCCTGCGGACGCTGAACCGTATGCACGAGGTCCTCCCCGGCGCCCGCGTTGAAGGCGAAGTCCTGCTGGACGGGGACAACCTTTACGGCCCCGGCGTGGACCCCGTGACCGTGCGCTCGCAGATCGGCATGGTGTTCCAGCGGCCCAATCCGTTCCCCACCATGTCCATCCGCGACAACGTGCTGGCGGGCGTGAAGCTGAACAACAAGAAGATTTCCAAGGGTGAGGCTGACGTCCTCGTGGAACGCTCCCTGAAGGGCGCCAACCTGTGGAACGAGGTCAAGGACCGCCTGGAAAAGCCGGGCTCCGGCCTCTCCGGCGGGCAGCAGCAGCGGCTCTGCATTGCACGGGCCATCGCCGTGGAGCCGCAGGTGATCCTCATGGACGAGCCGTGTTCCGCGCTGGACCCCATCTCCACGCTGGCCATAGAAGACCTCATCAACGAGCTCAAGGACCAGTACACCGTGGTGATCGTTACCCACAACATGCAGCAGGCCGCCCGGGTATCGGACCGCACCGCGTTCTTCAACATCGCAGGCACCGGAAAGCCGGGCAAGCTGATCGAGGTGGGGGACACCCAGACCATCTTCAGCAACCCCGTCCAGAAGGCCACCGAGGACTACGTCTCCGGCCGTTTCGGATAGAGACCGGCCTTAGCGGCCTTACCCTGACCCGGGCCGGGGCCCTGACCCGCGCCGCTGGGCCCTGACCCGCGCCGCTGGGCCCTGACCCGCGCCGCTGGGCCTGACCCCCGGCCCGGCCCTGGACCGCATCCGGGCCCTGCGCCGGCTAGCGTCCCAAGACTCGGCCAGGTCCATGCCGCTGCTAGCTATAAGCGAATGTATTTAGTACGCTGAACTAGATACTTTGGAAACTAGTAAATAGCATGCTTAGGAGTTTTGCCGTGACGCAGATGGCAACTGGCCGCAGAGGCCACCCGCTTAGAGTTTCCAAGCCGGGGGCGGCCAAGGCTGCCCAGCAGAACGAGGCCCTCGACAATGCGTACATCGCCGGGCCGGCCGCCGCTGCCCCCTTTTCCTTCGCCGCAGCCGGGGCGGCTGCCGCGCCGGTGGCAGCGGGCCTTGCAGGGACGGACGCTCCGGCCGGGGAGGACTACGTTTCCGCGGTGTGGCGCACCAGTTCGTACCTGGAAACCGTGCAGTGGGAGCTGGATGTTGCCCACGAGTCGCTGGTGCAGGCCATCAGGGAGGCGGCGGCTAACGGGGTGGACCAGGCTGTGCTGCTCCAGGCTGCGAACATGACGCCCAACGAGCTGGCAGCTGCCATGGTGGACACCACGCCTGCATTTCCCGCAGCGATCTAGGCATCGGCCGGAATCGCGCGTCCGGTTGCGGCAGCCTGCTGCTACTCCTGCTACTCCGGGATTTCCAGCTGGAAACCACACCGGCAGCGCAGGACCCGGGTAGGCAGGCAGACAGCGTTGAGGCTGCCACCGTTGTTGCTGCTCCGGTAGCACAGCCGTTCAATCTCGAGCCCGGCCTCTTCCATGGGGAAGCCGCAATGGATGTAGTCATCACCGAACATGATGACCTTGGCCATCCAGCGGACCTGGTGCAGCGCCGCGGCAACATCCCCCGCGTAGGCGAGATGCTCGTTGAACAACCCGCAGTCGTTGCAGGTGTAGGAGACAGTGACCAGGTCCCCATTGGCTGCGCCCATCGCCCTGATGGCATGGATGGTCAGCTGGTGCTCCGTACCGCAGGTTTCGCAGCGCAGCTGGCGTGGCTGGGGCGGGGAGTGCCGGGGATTCGAAGTAGACATGATGCCTGCTCTTTTCCACAATGTGCATCCTGGCCGCCGGTATGCTGCAGCGGCTCGTCCGCGGCCGTGCACCCGGCGGCGGATGTAAGGCCCTGTCTGTGTGGCTTCTGCTGCTGCATGACTTTACTGCTGGGTGCCTTTTACTACTGTGCAGCGTCGAATTTCCTGGGGCCCACTTTCGAATCTACGTGACGGAACTGCGGCTGTATAGGGAACTGCAGGCAACGTAGCGAACCCGTAACCGTACCCTGGGCCGCCTTCTCCATGCTCCTGGCAAGCCTGCCTCCGAACTCCGAGCTCTAATCTCCGAGCCTCCAAGCCCCGAGCCCCGGCCAGGTCCGGTCCGTGCCGGAAGCTAGCCGGCGAGCGGGGTCATGGCCAAGGCCAGCACGAAAGCAAGCGCCGCCGTGGCGAGCGGAGTCAGGAGCCAAAGCCCCACGATCCGGATCACCAGCTTCCGGTTCGTCACGGAAAAATTCTGGTTCTCGCCTGCGCCCAGGACCGCTGAGGTCACCGTGTGCGTGGTGGACAACGGCCAGTGCAGCCCAATGGCGCCCACAAAGAGCATCACCGCGCTGAAGATCTGCGCCACTGAACCCCGCAGCGGATCGATCCGGGTGATCTTGTACGCGATGGTGTGCGAGATCCGCCATCCGCCAAACATTGTCCCGGCGGCCATCATCACGGCGGACAGCAGCACCACCCACAGGGGTATGGTGCCGGGATCGGCATATCCTGCTGCCAGCAGTGCCAGCAGCAGAACGGCGCTCACACGCTGCCCATCCTGCAGGCCGTGACCAAAAGCCACGGCCCCGGCGGCGATGGCCTGGCTCCGGCGGAAGCGGTGGTTGACCACGTTGGGCTGCGTGTAGCGTGCCGCCCACGTGGCCGGATACACCAGCATGAAGGCGCCGCTGTAGGCAACAAGCGGGGACAGCACCAGCGGCAGCACTACCTGGAACAGTAGGGACTGGTCCACGCCGCCGACGCCGGGGCCGCCTAGCGCCAGGCTGGCCAGTCCGGCACCGGCCAGTCCGCCCACCAGGGCGTGCGTGGAGGAAGCCGGGATGCCCCGCCACCACAGCAGGATTCCCCAGGCGCAGGCGCTTGCCAGGCCGGCCACAAGGATGCTCAGGCCCCCATTGCCGGGCGGAAGGCTGATCCAGGCCTGGCTGACAGCCACGGCCAGGCCGGCGCTCAGCAGGGCACCCACAAAGTTGAAGAATGCAGCCAGCAGAACCGCCACGCTGGGGGTGAGTGCCCGGGTGCGCACAGCAAGGGCCACGGAGGTTGAGGCATCCCGGAAGCCGTTGAGGAACGTAAACGCCGCGGCCAGCAGGACCACGAATCCGAAGATGACCGGCGTCACCTCAGGATTCCTTGACGATGATGCTGCCCACCTGGGTGGCGATCCGCCGCATGTCCTTGGTGACTTCCACCAGCTGGTTGGCGATGTCCCGGTTGCGGGAGTACTGGGCCCACTTCATGTCCGCGATCATGTCCGCCACCCACACCCGGTGCGTCCTCTCGGCACGCTGGGCAAGGCGGAGGATTTCGATCCAGTAGTCCTCGAGGTCGTCCAGGTTGTTAAGCCGGCGCATGGCGTCCACTGTCAGTTCGGCCTGCCGGCTGATGATCTCCAGCTGGTCGGCCGCGCGTTTGGGCAGCCGCTCCAGCTTGTACAGGGCCACCAGCTCCGCAGCTGCGTCCATCTTTTCCATGGCCTCGTTGAGGTAGCGGGAGAGCGCGTACATGTCCTCGCGGGGGAGCGGGTTCACGAAACTGGTGCGCATGTGCGTCAGCAGGGCGAAGTGCAGTTCAGCGGACTTTGCCTCGTGGTTGTGCATGTCCTCCACGAGCTTGCCGTGCTCAGCGGCGGGGACGCCCAGTATTTCGGCCAGGGTGGCGCTGGCCAGCACGATCTGCTGGGCCAGCTGCGAAAGGAGGTCCAGCCCGGCGGGCTCCTGGGGAAAAAGGCGCAGCTTCACGTGTTTACCGGTCTCCGGGAAAAGTAAGGGCGGGGGGTTGCTGCCGTGTGACTTGACCCCGGCGGGCAACTGAGCCCCACTCTACCGGCCCTTGGCTGGGCACCTGAAAAGCGGGCATGAAAATGGTGCCGAACCGGATACGCCTCTCGGCGGTAGGCCGCTCTAGGCGGCTAATTGTTGAAGCCCGGGGGTTTCGCGGCTCGGCACCGGTTTCAGTTTTCTACTTTGGCTGGCGCAAGTCAATCTTGACAGATGGGGCAAGGGCGGGGCAGCCGGACTGAGTCAGTCGAGTTCTCCCAGCCGCCACGCATTCGCCGCGTGCTCAAGGTCCTCCGCGGTCTTGACCAGCTGGTGCGAGTTCCGGGTGAGCTTGCTGGCATGCGCCTCGTTGCCATGCTCGGCACCGTCGGCGATGGTGGCCTGGCCGAGCGCCACCACCCGGCAAAACGCTGCGGAACGTTCCAGCGCAACGTCGAACTCGCCGTCGAACGCTCCGGAAAGGATGGCATCCGCCATGGTCCGCATTTCGTCGGCACCCGGCGGCTCGGCCGCCCCTGCCACTACGTTGGACACCTGGGCGGTGTCCTTGCCGGCCCGGAAGTAGACCGAGATGCGCTCCGGGTCCTGGACCGTGGCAGCGCGCAGGGCGTACAGCCGCCACAGGGCGCCGGGCAGTGAACGCGCGGGACTCTCCGCCCACATCTCAGCGATGGCCTCCAGCCCCTGCTCGTCGGCGAGCTTCACCAGGCGCTCGGTGACCACGGGATCATCGCTGTCACGGCCGTGGCGCACCAGTGCCTGGGCAGCAAGGTGGGCAGCCTCCGAGATGCGCGCGGGGTCCGCACCCCCGGCAAAGGGCTCGAAGTCAATGGGAGCGAAGGGCTTTGGCTTATGGTGCCGGTTCGCGCCGCCGTACGGGCTGGATGCTGCTTGCTCACTCATGCCCCCACGCTACTCCTGTGCCGAGGCGGAAATCGAGCATCTATTCCCTTGCCCGGCCCGGGCTTCCGCGGCCCACGCCGGACCCGGGAGCTTCGTGCGAAGCGGCCGGAACCATGGGTTAGAGTATTAACGTCCAGAAATGGATTGGGCCGGATGGCCCGCACATACGCTGCGAATCCATCCGGCAGGGGCCTTTAGCTCAGTTGGTAGAGCATCGGACTTTTAATCCGTGGGTCGTGGGTTCGAGCCCCACAGGGCCCACTCTTTTAGCGAAGAGTGGCACGTCCCCGGCACCCTGGCAACAGGGCGCCGGGGACGTTTCCTTTTCCCGGGCTGTGCTAGGTGCCGGCCCGTCCGTCCTAAGCTTGTTGGCGAGACCGGACTTTGAAGGCGCGGATCCGCGAACAAGCCCAGGATCCCCGGCGGATCGGCTGATCCGGCGATCCGGCAGGCAGCGGGCAGAATGGGCACATGGCAAAAAGCAGCAAGGGGCGCATGCCGCGCCTGGAAGATGTGGCCGACCGGGCCGGAGTCTCCCACCAGACCGTCTCCCGGGTAATCAACAACCACCCCAACGTCAGCGAAGCCACCCGCACCAAGGTTGAGGCGGCCATCGCCGAACTGGGCTACCGGCGCAACACCGCAGCCCGGAGCCTGGTGACCCGTCGCTCGCAGACCATCGGCGTCCTGGCCAGCGAACTGTCACAGTACGGCCCCGCCAACACCCTCCTGGGCGTGGAGCAGGCAGCCCGGAATGCCGGCTACTTCGTCAGCATCGCCGCGCTGCGCGAGGTCAGCCGGGATGCCATTGCCGACGCCGCCAGCCACTTCATGGACCAGGCGGTGGACGGGATCGCGGTGCTGGTGCCGCACTCGGACACCCTTCTTGCCCTGGATGAAATGCGGCTGCCGGTGCCTGTTGTGGCCGTGGGGTCCCTTGGCAACAACAACGTAAGCGGGGCCATGGTGGACCAGCGCCGCGGCGCCCAGCTCGCCGTCGAACACCTTATTGGGGAGGGGCACCGCAGGATCGGACACCTGGCAGGGCCGCAGGACTGGATCGACGGTACAGAACGCGCCGAGGGCTGGCGCGAGGCCCTTCTGGGTGCCGGACTTACGGATGATCTCCTGCTGCAGGGCGACTGGAGCGCCGGCAGCGGATATGCCGCCGGACGGAAGCTCGCAGCTGATCGCAGTGCCACGGCGATTTTCGTGGGGAACGACCAAATGGCGCTGGGCATGCTGCGCGCGTTCGCCGAGGCAGGGGTCAGGGTGCCCGACGACGTCTCCGTGGTGGGCTTCGACGACCAGCCGGAATCCGGGTACTTCACCCCGCCGCTCACCACCGTGCGGCAGGACTTCGAGGAACTGGGCCGCCGCTGCATGGACATCATGCTCAAGGAGATCGAAGCAGGCGCTGCCGTCAGCTCCATCGTGGTTACGCCGGAACTGGTCCTCCGCGCCAGCACCGCCCCGCCGGAAGGCCAAGCACCGCCGGTAGGCAAAGCCTCGCCGGTGGACGCCGCGCCGTAGCCCCGGCGTCGCCGCAGCGGGCCCGCCCGGATGGCAGTCCCAAAAAAACTTTTAAGAATTTTCCATGCATGTGCATCCAACTCCGATGCTGCGCCGGTAGTAGAGGTGTAAGCAAAAAATGCCCGCGAGGCGGGCCGATCAATGGAGATAGACATGCGCAACAGCATTTTCACAGCAGGCGCCGGTGCAGCGGCAATCGCAGCAGCCATCGCTCTCGCCGGCCCGGCCCAGGCAGCGGAGGGGGACGCCCAGCTGTCCGTCCTCCACGGCGTCCCGGGCCTGACCGTGGACGTCTGGGTCAACGGTGACCGGACCCTCGATGACTTCACCCCCGGCAGCCTGGCCGGCCCGCTGGCCCTGCCCGCAGGCGCCTACGAACTCGCCATCACTGCCTCGGACGCCGCCGACGCTTCCGCAGCGGTCATCGGCCCCGTCAGTGTCACCCTGGCCGCCAACGGCAACTACACCGCGGTCGCCAACCTGGACGCCGCCGGCAACCCCACCGCCAACCTCTTCACCAATGACGTTTCCCAGATTGAGGCCGGCAAAGGCAAGCTGACCGTCCGGCACACAGCAGCCGCCCCTGCGGTGGACGTCCTCGCCGGCGGATCGCCGGTCATCACCAACCTGGCCAACCCGAACGAGCAGACGCTGACGCTGGACCCCGGAACCGTTCCGGCAGCAGTTGCCGCCACCGGAACCACTGCCCCGGTCATCGGCCCGGCCGACGTCACCATCGCCGAAGGCACGCACACCATTGTGTACGCCTGGGGAAGCCTGGCTGATGCGAACCTGCAGCTGGCCGTGCAGACCATTGAGGGCCTGCACTCCGCTCCGGGTTCAGTACCGGGTGCCCTCGACGGCTCCACCGTTGCCGCTCCGGCAGACTCCACCGCCCTCATGGCCGGATTCGGCGCCGCAGCCCTGGCACTGCTCCTTGGCGGCGTGGGCGTGGCCCGCACCGTCGCCGCCCGCCGGGCAGAGTAGTTCAACCGGCAGCCGCCCGGCACGTGCCGGGCGGCTGCCGCTTTTCCATCACTGATGCAGGTTCCTTCCGGGCCTGCCGAGAGAAAGGCCGGGCACGATGGAAGCCGGACACAAGGAAACAGGTACGACGACGGCAGGGGAGTCCCGCCGTCGGTCCCCCGTTTTCCCGGGTGCAGGAGTCCTGCTCGCCGGGGCCCTGGTGCTTTCCTCCTGCGCGGCCGCCCCGTCCCAGCCGGTTACACCCCCGCCTGCCAACCAGGCAGCGGCGGGGCAGCCCGTAAACCCTGCGCAGCCCCTAAACTCCGCCCCGGCCCCATCCGAAGGCCCGGCCCAGCCCGCCCCGGCCCAGCCCGAAAGCCCTGCCCCGGCCCCAGCGGCTGCCGGCAGCCCGGCGGCAATCCCGAACATTCCCGTGCGCCCGGCGGCCCCGGCGGCCGTGAGCGCGGCGCCAGCCCCGGTCTCCCTTACCGTTGCCGGCACCCCCATCAACATGCCGGTGGTGCCGGTGGGCGTATCCGGCGGCGGCGCCATGGAGATTCCTGACGCGTTCGACCTGGCCGGCTGGTACCGCTTCGGGCCCGCACCGGGTGCCGCCGCGGGCACGGCCGTGATCGCCGGGCACATCGATACAAAGTCTGACAACGCGCCGTTTTCCGCCTTGAAGTCCGTGGCTGCCGGAACCCTGGTGCAGGTGGGCCGTGAGGGCGCTCCCACCTTGAATTACCGGGTGGTGGGCGTTGAGCTGATGGCCAAGGACCGGTTCGACGGAAGCTCGGTGTTCCGGCGGTCCGGGCCCCACGAACTCAAAGTCATCACATGCGGCGGCAAGTGGCTGGACGAACGAATGGACTACAGCGACAATGTGATTGTCACCGCGGTCCTGGAGTGAGCGGTGATCCTGCCATGATTGTCGCTACCGACGCTGCGAAGGAGCCCCGTTTGGTACCTCCCGACCAGGCTCCGCCGGGGTGGGAAGACGGCCTGACGCCGTCCTTCCTTGCAGGAGATGAACGTGCCCTGGCAGCCGCCTACCGGGAGTTTGCCCCGCTGGTCCACACCCTGGCGCTGCGTTCCCTGCCGGACCGTTCAGCGGCCGACGACGTCACGCAGGAGGTCTTCATCCGCGTGTGGCGCTCGCGGAGCACCTTCAATCCCCAGGTGGCCAGGCTGCCGGCGTGGATTGTGGGCATCACCCGGAACGTCATCTCGGATACCTTGTCCGCTTCCGCCCGTGAGGTGCGGAAAGCCGTGGCAGCGGCCGGAGCCGGCATGGCGGAGGACGCGGGCACCGGCCATGAAGATGCCGAGCTCCTGGCTGACAGGCTCCTTTTGGACGGGGAGCTGGACCGGCTCGGCGAGCCCCAGGGTTCCATCATGAAGCTTGCCTTCTACGATGACCTGACGCACGAACAGATTTCGAGGAAACTTGGCCTGCCTCTTGGTACGGTCAAGAGCCATATCCGCCGCAGCCTGTCCCACCTAAGAAACAGATTGGAGGTAAACCATGCCGCATCCTGATCCGGAAGAGTTATGCCTCCTTGCGCTGTACGACGACTGGGACGACAGCAATACCCGTGACCACCTACGGGTTTGCCCCGAATGCGCGGCGGATTTCGCGGCACTGCGGCGCACCGTGGAGGCCGTCAAAACACCGCCCGAAACCAGCCGCCTTGAAGTGCCCGGCCCCGGCGTGTGGGCCGGGATCCACCGGGAGCTGGGGCTTTCTGAATCCGTGCAGGACGACCCCCTGGCCGGCGTCAGGGAACATTACGGAACTGTCCGGCCGGGATGGGCGCCGGCGGAAACCACTGCGGGTGAAGTCGCAAGGGATTCCAGGGGCGGCGGCCAGGACGCCGGCCGGGATACGGGCCAGGATGTCCGGCAGGCGGATGAATCCGCCGCGGAACGTGAAGTGCCGGCCGAGCCGGTGTCACTGCAGGAGAGGGCCGCCTCCCGTGCTGCCTCGCGCCGGTCCCCGGCATGGTGGCAGCGTCCGGGACCATGGATGGCCGCTGCCGCGGCTGCGGTCCTGGTAACCGCCGGAGCGGTGTGGTCCCTCAACCAGGCGCCCCGGCCGCTGGCGGAGGCCGACCTGGCGCCGCTGCCCAAATATTCCGCCGCCGGGTCAGCAAGGGTTGTGGAAACCGCAGACGGGTCCCGGGCGTTGGAGGTCCGGCTCAGCAAGGACGAGGCTCAGGGCTACCAAGAGGTTTGGCTGATCGCGCCCGACCTCTCGCGCCTGGTCAGCCTGGGCGTCATGAACTCCGACTCCGGAACTTTCCAGTTGCCGGCCGGCCTGGAGATCTCGGAGTACCCGATTGTGGACGTCTCCGACGAGCCTGTTGACGGCAACCCCGCCCACTCAAGCGTCAGCATTGCCAGGGGCACGCTCGCCACCTGACCTGCCCCGCCGCCGCACCATGGGAACCAGCCTGGTCCACTGCGTAAGTACGGCTGCGGCTGTCAGGGCCGCGGCTGCGTGAAGGTGCAGCATCAGGTGCAGGGAGTGCGTGGCGCCGGTTGCGTCCGGGGCGGGGCCGCCGGAAGTGGGCACACCCGGCCCTTCCGGGATGGACGTCGCGCCGTGGTGGCCCGGCAGTGTGAATCCGCTGGCCGTGGAGAATGCGGCGAAGGCCAGGTGCAGCAGCTGCTGTGCCACTCCGGCTGCGACGAGGACTGCCCACCCGGGCAGGCGGTGCCGCCCGGCCATTGCGGCGACCATGCCCAGCAGGGCGGCCAAAGCGACAACGATGGGCACCCCGGGCGCCTGTCCTCCGGCGGCCAGGTGGGCGGCCAGTCCCAAGGCGGTTGACACCGGCCCGGCGGCCCACGCGGGGGAGTGGCTCCCTGCTGCAGGTGCAGGCGTATCCGTGTGCCCAACGGCGCGCACGCCTTCCATGGTTCCCCCTCCTGTTTCCCTGCCGCTTCCAGTCTTCCTGCCCGTACCCCGCTTGGCCGCTCCTCAGTCACTTCCGGCACGCCCTGTCTCCAGGGGGCCAGTCTCAGGCGGGGCCGCTGCCCCTGCTCCCCGGCCATTTCTTTCCACCTCTGGCAGCCGCCGCGTGGCTGTTGACTTCCCGCTTGTTAGCGCTCACAATTAACACAGGCCGCGAAGTGGCGGCAGCTATGGAGGAACTTTTCTTATGGACGCAGTGGACGCTCCGGACTCGTTTGTTATTGGCGTGGACTATGGAACGCTTTCTGGCCGCGCCGTGGTGGTACGGGTGCGCGACGGCAAGGAGCTTGGCAGCGGCGTATACGACTACCCGCATGCCGTGGTGACTGGCGCCCTGCCGGAGGACACGGCAGGCCGCAGTGCTGACGGACAACCCGTGCGCCTTCCCGGGGAATGGGCCCTTCAGGTGCCGGACGACTACCGTGACGTCCTGCGCCATGCGGTTCCCGCAGCACTGGCTGAGGCTGGGATCGACCCGGCCGCCGTCGTCGGCATTGCCACCGACTTCACCGCCTGCACCATGGTGCCGGTAAAGGCGGACGGTACCCCGCTGAACGAATTGCCCGGTTTTGAGAACCGCCCCCACGCCTACGTGAAGCTCTGGCGCCACCATGCGGCGCAGCCGCAGGCCGACCGGATCAACCGGCTCGCAGCGGAACGCGGCGAAGACTGGCTGCCCCGCTACGGCGGGCTCATCTCCTCCGAATGGGAGTTCGCCAAGGGGTTGCAGCTGCTGGAGGAAGACCCCGAGGCGTACGCCGAAATGGACCACTGGGTTGAGGCTGCGGACTGGATTGTCTGGCAGCTGTGCGGCCGCTACGTCCGCAACGCCTGCACGGCCGGGTACAAGGGGATCTACCAGGACGGCCGCTACCCGTCGGAGGACTTCCTGGCCGCCCTGAACCCGCAGTTCAAGGACTTCGTCAGCGCCAAGCTGGAGCACGCCATCGGCCGGCTGGGGGACGCCGCAGGGCACCTCACCGCCGAAGCCGCGGCCTGGACCGGGCTGCCGGAAGGCATTGCCGTGGCCGTGGGGAACGTGGACGCCCACGTCACGGCGCCGGCGGCGAAGGCCGTGGACCCCGGCCAGCTGGTGGCCATCATGGGAACCTCCACCTGCCACGTCATGAACGGCACCGAACTCCGTGAAGTGCCCGGCATGTGCGGGGTGGTGGACGGCGGCATCGTGGACGGACTGTGGGGTTATGAGGCCGGCCAGTCCGGCGTGGGAGACATCTTCGGCTGGTTCACCAAGTACGGAGTGCCGCCCGAATACCACCAGGCAGCCGAAGCTGCCGGGCTTGGCATCCACGAGTACCTCACGGAACTGGCGTCACGGCAGGCGATCGGCGAACACGGGCTCATCGCCCTCGACTGGCACTCGGGCAACCGCTCGGTTCTGGTGGACCATGAGCTGTCCGGGATCGTCGTTGGACAAACGCTGGCAACCCGGCCCGAGGACACCTACCGCGCACTGCTGGAAGCCACAGCCTTCGGCACCCGCACCATCGTGGACGCCTTCCGGAACTCCGGCGTTCCCGTGAAGGAGTTCATCGTTGCCGGCGGCCTGCTCAAGAATCCGCTCCTCATGCAGATCTACGCCGATGCCACCGGGCTGCAGCTCTCCACCATCGGGTCGGCCCAGGGGCCGGCACTCGGTTCGGCCATCCACGCCGCCGTGGCCGCCGGGAAGTACGCCGACATCCGGGAGGCGGCCGCCGCCATGGGCTCCGAACCCGGCGAGGTGTATACCCCCATCCCGGAAAACGTTGCGGCCTACGAGGAACTCTTCCAGGAGTACAAGACGCTGCACGACTACTTCGGGCGCGGCAGCAACGATGTGATGCACCGGCTCAAGGCCATCCAGCGCCGGGCTGCCGGTGCAGTGCTTCCCGGCCCCGCGGCAGCATCGCCGGCCCGCGCCACGGCAGGGGTGTCCGCATGAGCGCCGGAATCCTGGAAACCATTGCCCGCGTCCGGGAAGAAGTGTGCACCCTGCACGCCGAACTGACCCGGTATCAACTCGTGGTGTGGACAGCGGGCAACGTCTCTGCCCGGGTTCCCGGCCAGGACCTCATGGTCATCAAGCCCTCGGGTGTCTCCTACCAGGACCTTACGCCGGAACAGATGGTGGTCACGGACCTGTACGGCGAGCCTGTCGCGGGAGACGCGGCAGGTGAGTGGGGGAACCCGCCGCTCTCGCCGTCGTCGGACACGGCGGCGCACGCCTACGTCTACCGGCACATGCCCGACGTCGGCGGGGTAGTGCACACGCACTCCACCTACGCCACCGCCTGGGCAGCCCGCGGCGAAGCCATCCCGTGCGTGCTCACCATGATGAGCGACGAGTTCGGCGGCAGCATCCCAGTGGGGCCGTTCGCCCTCATCGGCGACGACTCGATCGGCCACGGGATCGTTGAGACGCTGAAGAATTCCAATTCACCGGCGGTGCTCATGCAGAACCATGGGCCGTTCACCATCGGCAAGGACGCGAAATCGGCAGTCAAGGCAGCCGTGATGTGCGAGGAAGTGGCCCGCACCGTCCACATTGCCCGGCAGCTGGGCGAGCCGGTGCCGATTGACCAGGGCCACATCGACTCCCTTTACGCCCGCTACCAGAACGTCTACGGCCAGTAACATTCCGGCCGGACCCGCGGCCGCAACGTCCTAAAAACTTTCGCAGGAGAATTCATGAGCACCGCAGCAAACACTTCCCTTGACGGCTACGAGGTCTGGTTCCTGACCGGCAGCCAGCACCTCTACGGCGAGGACGTCCTCAAGCAGGTGGCCGCCCAGTCGCAGGAGATCGCCAACCAGCTGAATGCCAGTTCTGCCGTCCCGGTGCAGATCGTCTGGAAACCGGTCCTGACCGACTCCGACGCCATCCGGCGCACAGCGCTGGAGGCGAACTCGGACGATTCCGTCATCGGCGTGACCGCCTGGATGCACACGTTCAGCCCGGCCAAGATGTGGATCTCCGGCCTGGACCTGCTCCGCAAGCCGCTGTTGCACCTGCACACCCAGGCCAACCTGGAACTGCCCTGGGCGGACATCGACTTCGACTTCATGAACCTCAACCAGGCCGCGCACGGCGACCGCGAGTTCGGGTACATCCAGTCCCGCCTGGGCATCGCCCGCAAGACCGTCGTCGGGCACGTCTCCAACCCGGAGGTGGCCCGCCAGGTGGGTTCCTGGCAGCGCGCCGCCGCGGGCTGGGCCGCCGTCCGCACCCTGAAACTGACCCGCTTCGGGGACAACATGCGCAACGTCGCCGTCACCGAAGGGGACAAGACGGAGGCCGAGCTGCGCTTCGGCGTGGCGGTCAACACCTGGTCCGTCAACGAGCTTGCCGACGCCGTGCACGGTGCTGCGGAGTCCGACGTCGACACGCTGGTTGCCGAGTATGAGGACCTTTACGACGTGGTTCCGGAGCTCCGCGCAGGCGCGGCACGGCACGAGTCGCTCCGCTACGGCGCCCGGATCGAGCTGGGGCTGCGCAGCTTCCTGGAGGCCAACGGCTCTGCCGCGTTCACCACCTCCTTCGAGGACCTGGGCGCGCTCCGCCAGCTCCCCGGCCTGGCCGTCCAGCGCCTGATGGCGGCCGGCTACGGCTTCGGTGCCGAGGGCGACTGGAAGACCGCCATCCTGGTCCGCGCCGCGAAGGTCATGGGTGCGGGCCTGCCCGGCGGCGCGTCCCTGATGGAGGACTACACCTACCACTTGGCCCCCGGTGCGGAGAAGATCCTGGGCGCGCACATGCTGGAGGTCTGCCCCTCGCTCACTGCCGCGAAGCCGCGGCTGGAGATCCACCCGCTGGGCATCGGCGGCAAGGAGGACCCTGTCCGCCTGGTGTTCGACGCCGATGCCTCCGCGGGAGTCGTGGTGGCCCTTTCGGACATGCGGGACCGCTTCCGCCTGGTGGCGAACGCCGTCGATGTGGTTCCCCTGGACCAGCCGCTGCCCAACCTTCCGGTGGCCCGCGCCCTCTGGCAGCCTAAGCCGGACTTCGCCACCTCCGCCGCGGCCTGGCTCACGGCGGGAGCTGCGCACCACACCGTTCTGTCCACGCAGGTGGGCATGGACGTGTTCGAGGACTTCGCCGAAATCGCCAAAACAGAGCTGCTCACGATCGACGAGGGAACCACCATTCGGCAGTTCAAGAAGGACCTGAACTGGAATGCTGCCTACTACAAGCTGGCAGGCGGGATCTAGCTGCCGAAGTGTGCGCGGGGCGGTCCTTCGGGGAGCTTGTCCAGGATGTCCTCGGCCACCCTGCGCACCTTGATGTTGCGGTGGCTCGACGCCTTGGCCAGGATGGCGAAAGCCTCGTGGTAGGAGCACCTGTTCTGGGCCATGATCACTCCGCACGCCACGTTGATGGAGGTCCGGCTGTCCAGGGCTGAGCGCAGGTCCGTGGCGGTGGACCTGGCTGAATGCAGGCTGACGGCAACTTCCAGGCTCTTGGCCGCAAGGCCTGCGAAGCTGCGGGCTTCGGAGATGACCTGAAGCGGGAACGCCTTGGCGTCCTGGGCAAACAGTGCCAGGGCGGCAGGTGCGTCAGCCGGGCCGGTACCGTCGCCGTCGGCATCGGTTGCGATCCGAAGCCTGATCCCCATGGCACTGCCGAAACCCGCCATCTGCAGCTGGGTGGAATACCGCGGCCAGCGGAAATCACCGTTGCGCTGGAGCACGGCCACCGGATGGTGGCCGGCCAGCACCTCGTGCAAAGGGCCCTCGCCAGCCTGCTGCTCCCACTCCAGGAGCTCCACAACGCCCCCGGAGGTGCCGGTAACGGCGGAATTCCTCTTCGGCTGGTGCACCACAACGCCGCATTCAATCCTCAGGCCCGCGGCCCGGACAATTGTCCGGACGGCTGCGGCGGCAAGCACGTCAAGGGATTCACCTAGGTTGTGGGTGCCGCTGACCAGGTCGAGGAGGAGGTCATCTTGGGCGCCGCTGTCCGCCGGACCGGCCTCGCCCGCCGCGGCCAGCGCCGCCGGAGCGTGCTGTGCAGGCCGGCGGCCTTTGCCCTTCTGCGCATGAAGAGGGCCGGCGACGGCTGGGGGAGAGGCCTTGGTCTCAAAGGCCTCCTCGTCGCCGGCCCCGTTTAGTACCCGTGCCCTGCGGGCCGGGAAAGCCGAACTTATGTTTTGTGCGTGCATTGCAGTCTCACACCCCCTCGTGAGACAAGTACTACGAGTCAGAAGTCGTCTTGCCTCTGAGAAGAACTTAGTTGGGCCATCCGCGCCGGTGAATGCGTAAGGGATACCCGTTTTTCAGATTAGGTACTACTTGGATTTCGGCCGGCGCCGCATTCGTTTCGCCTTTGCCGCGGGTGGCCGGGAATAGGGCTGCCCGAATCCCGGCCTGCCTCCACTTGCCACCTTCCCTGCAGCTGCTTGACTCCTGCCACGGCAGCGCCAAGAATGTTTTCTATAACGTTGTACAAATGAGAAACGAGGAAGTTTTCGTGACCACTGCAGAACCAGCCACCGCCAGGATCACCATGGACCCCGCCTTCGCTGTGGGGCCGGTCCGGCGGCGCACTTTCGGTGCCTTCGTGGAGCACCTTGGCCGTTGTGTCTATACCGGGATCTTCGAGCCCGAACACCCGAAGGCGGACCAGGACGGTTTCCGCAGCGACGTGCTGGAACTGACCCGGGAACTCGGAGTCTCCACCGTCCGCTATCCCGGCGGCAACTTCGTGTCCGGCTACCGCTGGGAGGACGGCGTGGGTCCCGTGGACAAGCGCCCGGTCCGGCTGGACCTCGCCTGGCACTCCACCGACCCCAACCTGGTGGGCGTGGACGAGTTCGCCAAGTGGTCCGCCAAGGCAGGCGTCGAGCCCATGATGGCCGTGAACCTGGGCACCCGGGGCACGCAGGAAGCGCTTGATCTGCTGGAGTACTGCAACATCGACGGCGGCACGGCCTTCTCGGACCAGCGCCGGGCCAACGGCGCAGAGGAGGGCTACGGCATCAAGATGTGGTGCCTGGGCAACGAAATGGACGGCCCGTGGCAGATCGGCCACAAGAACGCCCTTGAATACGGGCGGCTGGCGGCAGACACCGCCCGCGGCATGCGGATGATCGAACCTGACCTGGAACTCGTGGCGTGCGGCAGTTCGGGGCCCACCATGGACACTTTCGGTGAGTGGGAGCGGGTTGTCCTCTCCGAAACCTACGAGCTGGTGGACCTGATCTCCGCCCACCAGTACTTCGAGGACTTTGGCGACCTGCAGGAACACCTCTCCGCCGGGCACCGGATGGAAACCTTCATCCAGGACATCGTCAGCCACATCGACCACGTGAAGTCGGTGAAGAAGTCCACCAAACAGGTCAACATTTCCTTCGACGAGTGGAACGTGTGGCACATGAGCCGCGACGAGTCGCGCGCGCCCACCGGCAAGGACTGGCCGGTGGCCCCGGTCCTCCTCGAGGACACCTACACCGTGGCGGACGCCGTCGTCGTCGGTGACCTGCTGATCACCCTGCTCAAGAACACGGACCGCGTCCACTCAGCCAGCCTGGCCCAGCTGGTGAACGTCATCGCTCCCATCATGACCGAGCCCGGAGGCCGCGCCTGGAAGCAGACCACCTTCCACCCGTTCGCCCTCACCTCCCGCCACGCCTCCGGAACGGTGCTTCAGCTCGCCGTCGAATCCCCGCTGGCCAGCGGCGGGAAAACCGCCGGCTTCGCCGCCGTGTCCGCCGTCGCAACGTATGACGCCGCCAAGGGTGAAGCCGTGGTCTTCGCCGTCAACCGCTCCGCCACGGATGCGCTGGGCCTGGATGCCGTGGTGTCCGGCCTGGGCAGCGTGCGCGTGCTTGAAGCGGTGACCTACGCCAACAAGGACCCGTACTGGCAGGCAACCGCTGATGATTCGACGTCGGTCCTGCCTACGGAAAACGTCACGGTCAAAACGGACGGCGGCAGGCTCACTGCGGAGCTGCCGGCCGTGTCCTGGTCCATGATCCGGCTGGCCGTCAACCAGTAACCCTGTCCAGGAGTTTTTGTCCAGGTATGCGGAGATAAACCGCCCACAACCCTGCATATCTGGACAAAAACTCCACGGGGAGGGACGGCATGACGGCGGCGCCACGCCTCTGGGAGGATGGACGGCATGGAACTGCACATCACGGGTGATCCCGCCGCGGACAAGTTGTTGAGTGAGGACGCCTTCGCGTTGCTGACAGGGATGCTGCTGGACCAGCAGGTGACCATGGAATCGGCCTTCGCCGGTCCGGAGAAAATCAGGGCACGGATCGGATCCGTGGAGCCCGGGGCCATCGCCTCGCAGGATCCGGGCGAGTTCGTGGAGATGTTCAAGGAACGTCCGGCCGTCCACCGCTTTCCCGGCTCGATGGCGGCCCGCGTGCAGGCGCTCGCTGAGACCGTGCACAACGATTGGGACGGCGACGCCACCGCCATCTGGACCAGGGGCAACCCGGACGGAGCCGAGGTGCTGCGCCGGCTCAAGGCCCTGCCCGGCTTCGGTGATCAGAAAGCCAGGATCTTCCTTGCGCTGCTCGGCAAGCAGTGCGGACTGCAGGCTCCCGGGTGGCGTGAAGCGGCCGGGCACTACGGAGAGGAAGGCTCCTACCTCTCCGTGGCAGACATCGTGGATCCGGAATCCCTCGCCAAGGTGCGGGCCAGCAAGCAGGCCGCAAAGGCAGCCGCGAAAGCGGCGAAGGCCTGACCGCACTTCATACGCCGCGCCGCATACGCCGCGCCGCAGTGACCATGCGTGGCCGGCGGGTGCAGCGTGGCCGCGAAATTCTGCAACGATGTATGGCAGGAACTGGCGGAACCACCTAAAGGAGCCATGATGGCGGTCACCATGAATGACGTTGCGAGGGCGGCGGGGGTGTCGCTCAAGACGGTCTCCAACGTGCTCAACGACTACGAGTTCATTCGCCCTGCCACCAAGAAACGGGTCCAGGACGCCATCGCGGAGTTGGGCTACGAGGCAAACCTGACGGCCCGGAGCCTGCGTTCCGGGAAAACCAGGATGCTGGGCCTGGTCCTGTCCGACCTCTCGGCGCCGTACTACGCGGAACTTGCCTCCAGGCTGATGAAGGCCGCCTCCCGCCGCGGCTACCGGGTCCTGGTGGAACAGTCGGACGCAGCGGGAGAGGTGGAACTGAACGCCCTGCAGGGCCCGTTCCGGCAGCTCACCGACGGCCTGCTGTTCACCCCATTGGTTATCGACGCGGACACCATTGCCGCCCGGCTGGGAAAGAAACCCCTGGTTTTGCTGGGCGAACACATCCTGGATCCCCGGTTCGACCTGGTCACCATGAAAAACGGGGAAGCCGCTGCCGCCCTGACCGCCCACCTGCTGGCCGGCGGATGCCGCCGGATCGCCGTCATAGGCGCCCACCCGGACCAGTCCGCCGGCAGCGTGGGCCTGCGCCTCAACGGCTACCGCAAGGCCCTGGATGAGGCCGGCGTTCCCTTCGACCCGGCGCTGATCGCCCCGTGCGACTGGCGCCGGGACAACGGCGCCGCCGCCGTCGCCGGTTTGCTGGACAGGGGCGTGGAGTTCGACGCCGTCTTCGGCCTGAACGACGTCCTGGCCCTGGGTGCCATGCACGAGCTGCTGATCCGCGGCCTGCAGGTGCCCCGGGACGTGGCGGTGGCAGGCTTCGATGACATCGACGAGGCCCGGTTCGCCTCGCCTTCCCTGACCACCGTCTCGCCGGGCATGGAGGAGATCGCCGAACGGTCCATCAGCCTGCTGATCGACCGGATCGAGGGGCGGGAGGCGGAGGGCCAGGCAGCGCACATCGAAGCCGGATTCCAGCTGGAAGTCCGAGAGTCGGCGCCCCACGTGCCCTGAACCAGGTTTCGCCCGCCCAACCTCGGGGTACTTCTCCGGCAGACCAACGAGGAAAGGTGGCCCCATGATTGCCCTTCTTGTCATTGACATGCAGAACGCGTTTTTCGAGGCGCCGGAACTTGCCGCGCAGCAGGAGCGTCTGGTGGCGTCCTGCAACAAGCTGATGGAGGGCTTCGAAGCGAGCGGGCACAAGGTCCTGCTGGTGGGGACGGAACACGAGCGGGATAAATCCACCTGGTCACTGAACATGCTGGACGATGACCAAGGCTTCATTTTCCGCGGCAGCAGCCAGGCGCAGGCGGTGTCCGGCTTGGCCACCGGGGGCCTGCCGCAGCTGACCAAAACGCGGGACAGCGCGTTTGTGGGAACCAACCTGCTGGCCAGGCTGCGCAACTGGGGCGCTGAGGAGATCGTGCTCGCCGGGGTTTCCACGCACAACTGCATCGCCCAGACGGGCGCGGACGCGTTCGCCCACAACATCCGTGTCACGTACGCCAAGGATGCGATGGCCTCGGAGGACAGCCAGGACGCAGCGGACATGCTGCGCATCCTCTCCACGAGCTACCGCCAGCCGGTCCAGTCCAGTGACGAAATCCTGGCACGTCTCGGTCAGCCGTAACACCCCGGCTGCCTCCGGCGGTGACGCCCGCTGCCGGTCTTAGCCGCTGAGCCTCCCCACCTTTTGGAGGGCACGACGGCGTGTCCCGGCCACGCGCCGTCGTCCTCGCCTTCCAGAGCGTGAAACTTGGGGAAATTCAGCGACGCGCACCCGTGCCCGGTGAATGGAGAGCCGGGCATAACAAACCTGAAACGTGGCGGAAACGTCCGCAACCTACTGTGGGTCCCACGCCGCCGCAAGCGGCCCGTTGAAGGGACCAACATGCACCTGATGCCGCGCGAGCAGGAAAAGCTTTTGATCGTGGTGGCCGCCGACCTCGCGCGCCGCCGCCAGGCCCGCGGCCTCAAGCTCAACTACCCCGAGGCTGTGGCCATCATCAGCTACGAACTGATCGAGGGAGCCCGCGACGGACGCAGCGTAGCTGACCTCATGAGCTACGGCACCACCCTTCTGGGGCGGGAGGACGTCATGGAAGGCGTGCCCGAGATGATCCACGACGTGCAGATCGAGGCAACCTTTCCCGACGGCACCAAGCTCGTCACTGTCCACGATCCGATCCGCTGAGAGGGCACGCCATGATTCCAGGAGAGTACGTCTTCCGGTCCGGGCCGGTGACGGCCAACGCCGGGCGTGAGGCCATCGAGGTTGCAGTCACCAACACCGGAGACCGCCCCGTGCAGGTGGGCTCGCACTTCCACTTTGCCGAGGCCAACGCCGCGCTGGCCTTCGACCGGGAAGCCACGTACGGGCGGCGTCTGGACATCCCCGCCGGGACCGCGGCACGGTTTGAACCGGGGGACTCGCGCAGCGTCCGGCTGATAGAACTGGCCGGCGCCCGCGAGGTGTACGGGCTCAGCAATGCAATCAACGGAAAGCTCGACGGCGCCACCCGCCTGGGCGGGTCCGTCACGGAAGGGGACGGCAAATGAGCTTCGAGATCCCCCGCCGGCAATACGCCGACCTTTACGGCCCGACGACGGGCGACGCCATCCGCCTGGCGGACACCGACCTGTTCCTGGAGATCGAGAACGACCTCACCGTCTACGGCGAGGAGGTTGTCTTCGGCGGCGGCAAGGTGATCCGTGACGGCATGGGCCAGAACGGCCAGGTGGTGCGGGATGAGGACGTCCCGGACACCGTGATCACCAACGTGGTGATCCTGGACTACACCGGGATCTACAAGGCGGACGTTGCCATCAGGGACGGGCATGTCTTCAGGATCGGCAAAGCCGGCAACCCGCAGATCACCGACGGCGTGGATATCATAATCGGCGCCAGCACCGAGATCATTGCCGGTGAACGCAAGATCCTCACTGCCGGGGGAGTGGACAGCCATATCCACTTCATCTCCCCGGACCAGATCCCCACGGCGCTGACCAGCGGCATCACCACCATGATTGGTGGCGGAACCGGCCCTGCCGAAGGCACCAAAGCCACCACCGTGACGCCCGGAAAATGGCACATCCAGCGCATGCTGCAGGCCGCCGAAGGCTTCCCCATGAACATCGGCCTGTTCGGCAAGGGGCACGCCTCCGCCGTCGAACCCCTGGCTGAGCAGATCCGCGCCGGGGCCATCGGGCTGAAAGTGCACGAGGACTGGGGCTCCACCACCTCCTCGATCGACACCTCCCTCACCGTGGCTGACGAGTACGACGTCCAGGTGGCCATCCACACGGACACCCTCAACGAGTGCGGCTTTGTGGAGGACACCATCCGCGCCATCAACGGCCGCGTCATCCACACGTTCCACACCGAAGGCGCCGGCGGCGGGCACGCCCCGGACATCATCAAAATCGCCGGAATGCCCAACGTCCTGCCCGCGTCCACCAACCCCACGCTGCCGTACACGCGCAACACCATCGAAGAGCATCTGGACATGCTCATGGTGTGCCACCACCTCAACCCGGACATCCCGGAGGATGTGGCCTTCGCCGATTCCCGGATCCGTGCCGAGACCATTGCCGCCGAGGACGTCCTGCAGGACCTGGGAATCTTCTCCATCACGTCCTCGGACTCCCAGGCGATGGGCCGGGTGGGGGAAGTGGTCACCCGTACGTGGCAGGTTGCGGACAAGATGAAGAAGCAGCGCGGGGTCCTGGCAGCTGACGACGGCGGCTCCCACGGCAGTGCGGGCAGCGACAACTTCCGCCTCAAGCGCTACGTGGCCAAGTACACCATCAACCCGGCCATCGCCCAGGGCATCGCGGACTCCGTGGGGTCCGTGGAGGTGGGCAAGTTCGCGGACCTGGTCCTGTGGGATCCTGCCTTCTTTGGCGTCAAGCCGGAGCTGGTGATCAAGGGCGGGCAGATCGCCTACGCGCTGATGGGGGATGCCAACGCCTCCATCCCCACCCCGCAGCCGCGCACCATGCGGCCCATGTTCGCCGCGTTCGGGAAAGCCGTGCAGCAGTCCTCCATCACCTTCCTGTCCAAAGCCGCGATCGACGCCGGGGTTCCCGCGGAGCTTGGGCTGGAGAAGGTCATCCGGCCCGTTTCCGGCATCCGCTTCCTCACCAAGGCGGACCTGAAATACAACGACGCCACGCCGGACATCCAGGTGGACCCCGAAACGTACCAGGTGACGGTCGACGGCGAAGACGTCACCTGTGAACCGTCCGATGTGCTGCCCATGGCCCAGCGCTACTTCCTCTTCTGATTTCTTCCAAGCCCTCGGAGACCCAGTGATCATCGAAAAAGTTCTCGGCAACCTGCACGAGCTGCCGGACCCGGCCACCTACGCGAGCCTGCACCAGGAGAAAGTGGTGTTGCCGAGCGCGCAGCTGGTCAGGCGGATCCAGCGCGCCACAACGGACCACGGCAAGGAAATCGGCATCCGGCTCCCGTCCGGCTCCGGCGACCTGCGCGACGGCGACATCCTGCACGTCGAGGACGCCAACATGATTGTGGTGTCCGTGCTGCCCACCGACGTCCTGGTGATCGCGCCACGGACCATCCACGAGATGGGCGTCGTGGCCCACTCCCTCGGCAACCGGCACCTCCAGGCCCAGTTCTTCGATGCATCGTCGGAATACCAAGCTGAAGTCATGGTGTGCGCCTACGACCACACCGTCGAGGACTACCTTCTCCACGTGGGTGTGCCCTACTCCCGCCAGGAACGCGTCATGCCTGTACCTTTCCGCCATGCTGAGCACAGTCATTAGCTACCAGTTGGCGCTCCAGCAGCTCACCGACTCCGCGCTTCCTACTGGGGCTTTTGCGCACTCCCTTGGGTTTGAGACTTATGTCGACGCTGGGCTCGTTTTTGATGAGGGATCTTTTAGGGTGTGGCTCTCTGCTTTTATCTCGCAGTCGCTTACTTACTCCGACGGGCTGGCTATCCGGTTCTTCTATGAGGGGTGGGATGTTGGGGAGCTGGATGAACTGTTGTCCGCCTCACTGTTGCCTCGGCAGGTTCGGGAGGCTTCCGTGAAGATGGGCGGGCGGCTGCTGGAAATTGGCGCGGAGGTCTTTCCCTCGCCTGCGCTGGAACTGTACCGGGACCTGGTGGCCACCGGCCGGTCCGCGGGGCACCAGCCGCTGGCGTTCGCCGTCGTCGCCCGTTCGCTGGGGGTGCCGCTGCAGGAGGCGCTCGCCGCCTACCTTTTCGCCTCCGTCACGTCCCTAACGCAGAACGCCGTCCGCGCCATCCCGCTCGGCCAGAACGCCGGGCAGCGGCTGCTTCGCCAGGCGGCCGACGACGTCGCTGCCGCGGTCGAACGGGTCTCCCACCTGACGCCGGACGACTTTGGGGCCGTCACCCCCGGACTGGAAATTTCGCAAATGCGGCACGAACGCCAACGTGCCCGGATGTTCATGAGCTAGCAGGAGGACAATATGACTGAACCTATCAAGATCGGCATCGGCGGGCCCGTGGGCGCAGGGAAGACCCAGCTCGTGGAGCGGCTCACCCGGCACATGAGCGTCGAGATCTCCATGGCCGCCATCACCAACGACATCTACACCATCGAGGACGCCAAAATCCTGGCCACCAACGGCATCCTTCCCGTGGACCGCATCATCGGCGTCGAAACCGGCGGCTGCCCGCACACCGCCATCCGCGAGGACACCTCCATGAACACCGCCGCCATCGAGGAACTCAAAGCCCGCCACCCCGACCTGCAGGTCATCTTCGTCGAATCCGGCGGTGACAACCTCTCCGCCACCTTCAGCCCCGAACTCGTGGACTTCTCCATCTACATTATCGACGTGGCCCAGGGTGAGAAGATCCCGCGGAAGGCCGGCCAGGGCATGATCAAATCCGACCTCTTCATCATCAACAAAACCGACCTCGCACCCCACGTCGGCGCTGACCTCAACGTCATGGAACGGGACTCGCGGGAATTCAGGGGCGCCAAGCCGTTCTGCTTCACCAACCTCAAGACCGACGAAGGCCTCGACAAGGTCATTGACTGGGTGAGGCGCGACGTCCTGATGCTCGACCTCGCGTCATGACCACGACGGCGGTCGCCGGGCCCGTCCACGGCGTGGCACCTATGGGGGTGCTTGAGCTTCGGGTCGCTGTGCGTGGGGAGCGTTCAGTAGCCGCGCACCAGTACCATCAGGGGGCTCTTCGCGTTTTGCGGCCTCACTATCTCGATGACTCGGGGCAGGTTTGTTATGTCGTGGTGAATCCTGGCGGGGCATATCTTGGAGCGGATCTCTTTGTGCTGGATGTGGAGGTCCAGGATGGGGCCGACCTGCTGTTGACTACCCAGTCCGCTACGAAGGTTTACCGGACTCCCGGGTCCTTTGCCGAGCAGCGGATGACCCTTCGGCTGGGGGAGGGGGCCCGGCTGGAGCTGATGCCGGACCAGCTCATCGCCTACCGGGAGGCCAGCTACCGGCAGCGTACGCACATCACCTTACGGCCGTCGTCGTCCCTGGTCATGGCTGAAGTGGTGACTCCGGGATGGTCTCCGGACGGCGCCGCTTTCCGGTACGAGGAAGTACGGCTGCGCAACGATATCCGTGTTGAAGGCCCTGGCGGAACCCGGCTCCTGGCCCTCGACAATCTCCTGATCCGGCCGCCGGCCGGGGATGTCACGGGAATGGGGTACATGGAGGGCTTCAGCCACGTGGGCTCGCTGGTGGTGGTGGACCCCAGGGTGGACCAGGCGCTCGCCGACGACCTGCATGCACTGACCCTGGACCGCGATGCCCGTGCAGGCGTTTCCCTGACCGGCACGGTCTGGGGAACCACCGGGCTGGTACTGCGTGCCCTCTCCAACAGCACCGGCGAACTGAACTGCCTGCTCAATGCCTGCGCCAACCTCCTCCGGAAGCGATGGCACGGGCAGGAACCCCTGAACCTGAGGAAGCACTGATGACAGTCCTCACGAATTTCGCCACGCTGTACCGCCGGCGGGAATCGCTGCCGCTACGGACCCGCCTGATGTTCACCTTCGGTGCCGTGGCTGCCTTGCACGCGGCCGCCGTCGTCATCCTGCTGGCCGGCAACGCCGCAGGCTCCGGCGCGGAGCCGCTCATGTGGGGGTTGGTGCTCACGGCCTACCTCGCCGGCGTCAAGCACAGCTACGACTGGGACCACCTCGCCGCGATCGACAACTCGACCCGCAAGTTTGTGGCGCAGCGCCAGGACCCGGTGAGCGTGGGCTTCGCCTTCAGCCTCGGGCACAGTTCGGTGGTGACGCTGGCAGGGATCCTGGTCATCGCAGGAGCCGGCCTGGTGGGCCAGTTCATGCAGGACGGGACCACGGGCAACCTGGTGCTTGGCCTGATTGGAAGCGGTGTTTCGGGGCTGTTCCTGCTGGCCATGGGCCTCTTCAACGGCTCGGCCTTCGCCCGTTCAGCGCGGGCCTTCCGCCGGGCCCGTGCCGGGGCGGCGATAGGGTCCAGCGACCTTGAGCCGCACGGACTGGTGGCGCGGCTGCTGGCCCGGCCGCTGTCCAGGGTGCGGCGGCCCCGGAACATCTACGTGATCGGATTCCTGTTCGGGCTGGGCTTCGACACCGCCACCACCATCGGGCTGCTGATGATGACGACGGCGGCCTCGCTGGCGGGAGTGCCACCGTTCGGCCTGCTCGCCCTGCCGCTGGCGTTCACAGCGGCGATGACCCTCTGCGATTCCGTGAACGGGGTGGCCATGATGCGGATGTACCGTTCCGCGCTCGATGACCCGCAGCGGCGGCTGGGCTTCAATGCCCTGGTCACCGGCATCTCGGCGGTGTCCGCCCTGTTCATCGCAGCAATAACGCTGGGCGGGTTCACTAATGCCGCCTTCGCGCTGGAGGATCCCCTGACGGTGTGGCTGGGATCAATAGACCTGGGCGACGCCGGCCTGCTGCTGGTGGCGCTGCTGCTGGCGGTGTGGGGAGCGGCAGGAGTGACGGGGCGCCTGGCGGGCAGCCGCAGGCCCTGAATGCGCAGGCCCTGAACGCCCAGGCGCTCAGCACCTCAGGCGGCCACCCGGCCCCTGGCCTGCCGGCGCTGCCTGCTCTTCCCCTGGGCCCGCCGCGGGGCGCGCGGCCCAGCGAGGACCTCCCCGCCGTCGGGAATTGCGGAGTCTGCGTGGACCTGGGCCCCGTGCTCGATCAGGACCCCGGAGCCGATCCGTGAGTGGCTGCCGATGTTCGCACGGTTTCCCACCACCGTTCCCCGGCCGATGCGCACGCCGTCGCCAATAATGGCACGATCGCCGATCGTGGCATCGCGGTCAATCCAGCTGCCGTGGCCGATCCGGCAGCCGGAACCCACCTTTGCCCCCGGCTCCACATACGTCATGGGTCCGATGCGGGTAGTTTCCGGGACCGAGGCTCCGGGGGCAACGAGCCCGCCGCCGTTAACATGCCGGACGTACCGGGTGACCTTCCCGGCGTCGTCCTCCACTGAAACAAACTTCGCGTTCATTCAATCCCTCGTTAACCGGAGCGGCGCTTCAGCCGCACACTGGGTTAACGGTTCACAACTCAAAGGGATTCCCGAACGGCGCCGGGCAGCCCTTCCGCTACGGCAAGGCCTCCCCGTGCTGCGCGCCTTCTTCCTGGTCAGGGGCGGCAATCTCCTCCGTCAGCAGCAGCGCGGTCCCCTGATAGGCAGGCAGTTCGAGGAAGAAACTGTGCAGGTCGTCAACCTGGCCAACTGTTGCGCCGCTGAACAGGTCGTGGACGGTGGCGCCGGGAACCAGGTGGCTGGACTGGATGCTGCCGGAAATATCCTGGTCGGAGAAATTCAGCACTGTCACCTCCAGCGCCCCGCTCCCCAGCCGGATGACCATCACCAGCAGGCCGCGGTGTGAAACGTCCGGCACGTCCAGCAGGGCCCCGGTGGCGATGCCGTGTTCTTCGCGGACAGCCAGGATCCGCTGGAGCCGCCTGGCGTAGGAACCCAAGTTCTGCAGCTGGTCGGGGAGCGGGCCATACAGGCTGCGGGCGCGCGGCATGCCCGAGGAGGAGGATTCAGCGTCCGGGCTGGTGCCCATGATGTCGTGGGCCCCGCGGTTGATCCAGCGGGTGTCGCCCTGGGCCGTGAGTTCCTCGACGCGCTTGCGGTCCAGCGCGGTGATGCCGGCAAGGTCCCAGCCGGACAGGGCGAAGACGCCCGGCTGCAGGGCGTTGTACATGGAGAGGAGGATGTGCACGTCAAGGATCTGCGCCTCCTGCTCCGGAGTGACAGCGTCAGGGTCCTGGACCCCCAGGGCGGCCATGATGAAGCTGACCGTTGTGCAGGCGATCCCGTTGGTGGTGAACACCGCGTTGTAGGGGGCGTTCTCCCCGGTGAGGCGTTCCCGCATGGTCTGCTGGACCTGCTCCGCGAGCTGCGCCCCCGTAAGTTCCTGGCCGTTGAGCTCAAAGATCTCGTCCCGGTGCCCGGCGGCGAAGTGCATCAGCTCGTAGGTCAGTTCGTCGTGGTTTTGCAGCGCGTGGACCAGTGACGCCTGGTCCACTCCGATCTCCATGGACAGGCGGAGCGTCAGGCGCAGCAGCTCGGTGTCGGCGGTGACCAGCGCGTAATGGTAGGCCGGCCGGGTGATGAAGTCGTAGGAAAGGTCCGGGCCCGCTTCCGAGGTCGCCTTGATGTCGTCGATGGTCAGGTTCAGCTCCTGGAAGGAGAACCCGCCCACCTTGCGGATCATGGATCCGATGAGCTGGTTGGCTGCCTCGGAGAGGGGATGCCCCTCGGACCAGCCGGGCTGCTCCTCCGCACTCTTTTCCACGCCAAGGAAGCCGTTCGCGTCGAGCCTGAGCGCACCGGTGCCAAGGTCAACCAGGGAGTGCAGTGCGTCGCCGACCACCAGGCGCATCCCGGCAAAAGTGGGATCCAGCCAGTTGATGGAGGGCTGGCCTGCCTTGAAGTAGTGGAGGTAGACCCAGCGGCGGGTTTTCCCTGCGGTGTCAACGATCGCCCGGGTTGCGCTCCAGTTCGTCTCCTTGACGCCGGGCTCGTAGAAGATGACCCGCTGCAACCGGCCGATGATGTATCCGGCCTTCTGCAGGGCCTGCTCGGAGTCGGGGCTCAGGTTTACCGAGTCCTGCCCCTCGGGGACGTCCGGCAGCAGGTGCCAGTCCTCCTCCGGGATGTCAATCATGTGGTAGATCCCCGGGTAGTCCCGGAAGTTCATTTCGGCAAGGCGGAAGTCGGCGCCCTTCCCGGTGTGCCCGGGAACAATGTCATCGATGATCGTGCCGCCGTGGTCTGCGGCCACCTGGCACATGGAGCGGAACTCGTCCTCCGTGCCAAACACGGGATCGATTGCCATGCTGATCCGGTCAAAGTGCCCGTCCACGCTGGGGGTCTGCGACCAGCCGCTGATGCCGCCGGCCAGTTTGACCGGGCCCGTGTGGATGGCCCTGATCCCAATCTCGCTGAACGCTTCCCACATGGCCGGATCGCCCAGGGCGGAGAGGAAGGACTGGCTGGACCTGGTGATGAAGGACAGGGGATAGGCGGTGAACCATACGGGTGCACGCTCAACCGCAGCCCGGGGATTGGGATGCGCGTAAGAGTTCTGCCACATGCTGGCCTGCCCTGAGAGCTGCCGGGCCAGCGTGTTGGCGTCTCCCAGCATGGCCTGGTTCCGCAGCCACTCAACGTAGGCGGCGTTGCGCCCGTCGAATTCGAAGGACGGCCTGGTGGCGAAATATTGGCGCCGCCGCGCAGTGGGCCTCAGCGCCTTGGGGCGGGCCGGATACAGATGTTCATCGAAATTGACGTCCGGGTCCACTGACGGTTCAGCAGCTGCTTCCTCGTTTTCGCCGGCAACGGTCTCCGCTTCAAAAACTCCGTCGCTGGTCTTCGGTTCCCGCATTGAGTCCTCTTTCTACAGTTGGTCCCGCGGTCCCAAGGCGTAATGCCTGGCCACCCGGCTCTTAGTCCAACGTACCCGGGGGCGGCCGGACTATTCGCGCGAATTACGAAACTACCAAGTAGAAACTAAGACACAAGGTTCGCGGCGGCCGTGTCCATGTGCTCCAAAATGGTCTTGCGGGCCAGGGTGGCGTCGCCCGTGTCGATGGCGGCCACGATGTCCCGGTGGCGGTCCACACTCATGTTGCTGACGCCTTTTTCCAGCCCCGCGAACATGATGGACATCCTGATGGACCCTTCAAGCGACTCCCACGAGTGGAGGAGTGTCTCGTTCCCGGTCAGCCTGCACAGGGTGCGGTGGAATTCAAGATCGGACTCGATGCGTTCCTCCAGCGTTCCGTTGGCGGCTGCCGCCATCGCGTCTATGGCTTTGTGCAGTGATTCGGTGACCTGCTGCCGCTCCGGCAGTTCGCACAGGGTGCGGGCGGCGAGTGACTCGAGGGCCGCGCGCACGGCGTAGATGTCCCGGATTTCCTTCTCGTCCAGGTGCCGGACTGACAGCCGCCCGCGCGGCCCGGCGGCGAGCAGGCCCTCCTGTTCAAGCTGGCGGAGGGCCTCGCGGAGTGTGCCCCGGCTGATCTGGAGCATGTCCGAGAGTTCGGTTTCCACCAGATGCCTGCCGGGCTCCAGCTCCCCGCTGGTGATCGCGGTCCTCAGCGCCGCGAGGGCCTGCTCCCGCAGGCTCCGCTTTTGCAGTCCCAGCAGCGGTGCTGTCACTCCGGCCATCGTTTTGTCCTCAATGTTGGAAGTCGACTGTTTACAGTCGGCGTAGTTTCGATAGTACGGCAGAAGCACGGCCCCGGCTGGAACCGGTGCCGTGCTTCCTTGGGCCCCTGGTGTCAGCCGAGCTCGGCCAGCACCTTGGCGACGATCCGGTCCACCGCCAGGCCGTAGCGGTCGTGGAGGGTGGGCAGCGCGCCGGCGTCCAGGAACTGGTCCGGCAGTGCCACGGGGACCACGCGCTTGCCCAGGCCGGCCGTAACGACGGCGGAGGCAACGGTCTCGAACAGGCCGCCCACCACCGAGTGGTTTTCCAGTGTCACGGCCAGCCGGTCGGTGTTGATTTCCGCCAGGACGGTGGCGGCGTCGAACGGCTTGATGGTGGGGGCGTGCACGACGGCGACATCCACGTTGTGTGCCGCCAGCGCCTTGGCTGCCTGCAGCGCCCGCATGGTCATCAGGCCGGACGAGATGAACACGACGTCGTTGCCGCCGCGCAGCACCTTCGCCTTGCCCAGCTCAAACGTGTAGCCGTACTCATCCAGGACCGTGGGTACATTTCCCCGCAGCAGGCGCAGGTACGTGGGACCGTCGCTGGCAGCCAGTTGCGGGACGGCCTGCTCGATGTCGATCGAGTCGCAGGGGTCCACGATGGTCAGGTTGGGCATGCCGCGGAAGATCGCCATGTCCTCTGTGGCCTGGTGGCTGGGCCCGTACCCGGTGGTCAGGCCCGGCAGGCCACCCACGATGTTCACGTTCAGGTTCGGTTCGGCGGCGTCCAGGCACAGGAAGTCGTAGGCCCGGCGGGCGGCGAATACGGAGTAGGTGGACGCGAACGGCACCAGCCCGGTTTCGGCCAGGCCGGCGGCTGCGCCGAAGAGCAGCTGCTCCGCCATGCCCATCTGGAAGAACCGCTCCGGGAACGCCTTGGCGAAGATGTGCATATCCGTGTACTTGCCCAGGTCAGCGGTGAGGCCCACGATTTTGTCGTTTTGCTGAGCGGCTTTGACCAGGGCGTGCCCGAAGGGGGCGGATGCCGTCTTCTGGCCAGGGTCGGCGAAGGACGCGATCATCGCCGAGGTCTTGAGCTTCGGCTTGGCGGCTGTCGTGGTGTCGGGAGCCTCGGTGGAGGTGCTCACTTGGTGTCTCCTTCGGTGGCGTTGTAGCCAGCAGTCAGCTGCTCGCGGCAGATCTGCCATTCGTGTTCGTCGATGCGCATGAAGTGCGCCTTTTCGCGGTTTTCCAGCAGCGGAACTCCGCGGCCCACCTTGGTGTCGCACAGGATCACCGAGGGACGTCCGACGGCGGCGGCCTGGGCGGCCGCGTTGTCGAACGCCGCCAGCAACGCGCCGACGTCGTTCCCGTCCACCCGCTGCGTGTACCAGCCGAACGATTCCCACTTTTCGGTGACCGGCTCGGTGCGGAGCACGGTGTCTGTCTTGCCGTCCGCCTGGAGTGCGTTGATGTCCACCATGGCGGTGAGGTTGCCCAGCTGGTGGTGGTGGGCGCCCATGGCTGCTTCCCACGTGGAGCCTTCATCCAGCTCGCCGTCGGACAGGAAGTTGAACACCCTTGCTTCTGAGCCCTGGTACCGCAGGCCAAGGGCCATGCCGACGGCGATAGTCAGGCCGTGGCCCAGGGAGCCGCCGGAGATTTCCATGCCGGGCGTGTAGGTGGACATTCCGGACATCGGCAGCCGTGAGTCGTCTGAGCCGTAGGTCTCCAGCTCCTCCACCGGGACGATCCCGGCTTCGGCAAGGGCCGCGTAGTGGCCGATGGCATAGTGGCCCGTGGAAAGCAGGAACCGGTCCCGGGCCTCCCAGTGCGGGTCCTCGGCGCGGAAGCGGAGCTGGTCACCGTAGACCGTGGCCAGCATGTCCGCCGCGCCCAGGGCCTGGCCCACGTAGCCCTGGCCCTGGACCACGTAGCCCTGGCCCTGGACCTCGCCCATGTTCAGGGCGTGGTGCCTGATCCGGTACGCGGCGCTGCTGATCTTTGCGAACCGTTCCTGCGTCACCCCGTTCTGGACGGTGTGTTCCTGGATGGTATCCGTTGGCATGTCTCGCTCCGTGGTTGTTTCGTGGGTGGCGGTCATTAGACGCTCACCGTGTTCGGGGTGCTTTTGGTGGCTTCCTCGGCCAGCTGGCGCTCGCGCTTTCCCCAGGTTTCCCGGGTGACCACGGCGGCCCAGAGGCCGATCGCGGCGTAGAAACTGAAGAGGAGTGCCGGGCCCATCCAGCCCAGGGCGACGAACAGCAGGGTGGTGACGAAGGGCGTGAAGCCGGAGACCATGGCTGAGATCTGGTAGGCCAGGGAGGCTCCGGAGGAGCGGGTCTTGGCCTGGAACAGTTCGGGGAACCATGGGCCCTGGGCGCCGGCAAGGGAGTTCTGGCAGACGGCGTAGGAGATGACGATCGTGGCGATGACGAAGATGAACAGGCCGGTGTTGACCAGCAGGAACATCGGGATGCCGAACAGGGCGGCGAAAGCGCAGGACCAGACGTACAGCGGCCGGCGGCCGATGCGGTCCGTGAGGCGGGCCCAGGCCATGGTGGCGAAGATGCCAATGAAGGATGCGATGCAGAGGGCTACGAGCGTTTCGGTCTTGTCTGCGAGCTGCTGCGTGTGCAGGTAGGAAATCATGTACGTGATTGACACGGCGTAGCCGGCAGTCTCGGCAATGCGGAGGCCAATGCCGCGGACGATGCTGCGCCAGTCGGTCCTGATGACCTCGATGATGGGCGACTTCACAATGGAGCCGCTTTCCTTGACCTCATCGAAGACGGGTGACTCAGGAACCTTGGACCGGATGATCAGGCCGACGGCGACGAGCACGATGCTTGCGAGGAACGGGACGCGCCAGGCGAGCTCGCCGCCGAGGTTCACGCTGACCAGGAAGACGAGGTTGGCCAGCAGCAGGCCCACAGGGAAGCCGGCCTGCACGATACCCGTGTACTTGCCCTTGGACTTCCACGGCGCGTGCTCGTAGCTCATCAGGATGGCGCCACCCCATTCAGCACCGAAGGCAAGGCCCTGGACGATGCGTACAAACACCAGCAGTGCCGGCGCCAGCAGGCCAACCTGTTCGTAGGTAGGGAGCAGGCCGATGAGGAACGTGGCCACTCCCATCAGGATCAGGGAGGCCACCAGGACGGGCTTGCGGCCCACCTTGTCACCCAGGTGGCCGCCAATGATGCCGCCGATGGGGCGGGCAGCGAAGCCAACGCCGAGGGTGGCGAAGGCAGCCAGGGTGCCGGTGACCGGATCACCGGTGGGGAAGAAGGCAGTCCCGAAGTACAGCGCAGCGGCGGTGCCGAACCCGATGAAGTCGTATGTCTCAATGACAGCGCCGACACCTGAGCCATAGGCGACGCGCTTGGCGTCCTTGGTGCCATGGACATGCCCGCGCATTTTCAGAGCTTCATTGCTCATGGTGGTTCCCTTTCGAAAAGCGGCCGGATCGGATCCCCGCTGTCGACTGTTAACAAAATGATAGCTCCCAGTGTGACCTAGGCCATGCCGACTGTCAACAGTCAACTTCGAGAGTTGACTGTTGACAGTTAACTAAACTAATGTGGTGCCCATCACTAGTCATGGGCATGGCCCGGGCTTGGCACGAACAAGAGGATCAATGATGTTCCATTCGCGGCTTGGGTGCTCATCCATCAGCTTCCGGCACCAGGAACTGGCTCTGGCCCTGCGCACCATGAAGGACCTTGGCTTCGAGGAAATCGACCTCGGCGCCCTTCCCGGGGTGTGCGACCACGTGCCCTACAACCTTGATCCTGAAGCGGTGGCCGCCGTCGCTGCTGAGGTTTCGGCGTCGGGCCTTCGCGTGCGCTCAGTGAACGGCGACATCGGGGACCTCAACGCAGTGCTCGACGCCGATGCCCGGTCAGCGCGGACACAGCACCTTGACGCCCTGCTGACCTTGGCCGCGGACACGGGCGCGCGGGCGCTGGTCCTTCCCTGCGGCTCCCTGGACCACACCCCGGTCCGAGGCCTCGACGAGGACCTGGACACCATCACTGGCCAGCTGGTCAACGCCAGTGAACGCGCTGCCGGCTTTGGCGTTGAACTCTGGACCGAATCCCTGCATTTCCTGCGTTTCTGTTGGAACCTCGAGCGTGCAGGACTCCTGGCTGACCGGCTGGCGGGATCCGGCGTCGGAATCGTTATGGACTTCAGCCACATCACGGCGGCCGGCGAGGACGTCCATGCCTACCTCGACCGGCACCAGGGACGCATCAGCCACGTCCATTTGCGCGACGCCGTCCCGGGAAACATCAACCTCAGCATCGGCAATGGCACAGCCGACTTCGCAGGCGGCCTCAAGCGGCTGGCCGCGGACGGCTATACCGGACACTTCTCGCTCGAACTCGAAACCCGGGACGTCACCCACGGCGAGCGCCCCGCCGCGGCCGCCAAGGCCGCCAGCTTCATTACCGACCTCATCTGACCATCGACCCAAAGAAAACCTAAGGAGCACCATCATGAGCACCATCCAGCGCACCGCCGTCCTCACCGGAGCCACCTCGGACCGGGGCATCGGCATCACCACCGCCCGCCGCTACGCCAGCCAGGGCTGGGCCGTTGTCATCTTGGACCTCGACGGCGAGAAGTCCGCCAAGGTCGCCGCCGACATCGGCAATGAATTCAACGTCCCCGCCTTCGGCCACGAGATCGACGTCGCCAACGAAGCGTCCGTGACCGCCGCGCAAGCCGCCGTCGCAGCCGAAGTCACCGCCGGCAACCTGCCGCCGGTGGGCGCCCTGGCCAACATCGCCGGCATCACCTCGCCCGTTCCGTTCCTGGAAACCACCCTTGAGCTCTGGCACAAGGTCATGGACGTCAACGCCACCGGCACCTACCTGGTAACCAAGGCCTTCCTGCCGGACATGATCGGGAACGGCTGGGGCCGCATCGTGAACATGTCATCGGTCTCCGCCCAGCGCGGCGGCGGCGTGTTCGGCAAGGTTCCCTACTCCGCAGCCAAGGCCGCCATCCTCGGCTTCACCAAGGCGCTTGCCCGCGAGCTCGGCGCCACCGGCGTCACCGTCAACGCCATTACCCCGGGCGCCGTGGACACTAACATCCGCGTAGGCAGCACCGAGGAACAGGAAGCCGCCATCAACGCCGGCATCCCGCTGGGCCGCAACGCCACCACGGAGGAAGTCGCGGCCGTGATCACGTTCCTGTCCTCCGAGGACTCTGCCTACCTCACGGGCACCACCGTGGACATCAATGGCGGAAGCCACATGCACTAGGAGCCCACCGGAACCCACCTCCACCCGGACGACCGCACGTCAGAGAGCCCACCATGACAAAAATTTTCAATGACCCCTCAGATTTCGCCGAGGAGGCCCTGGCGGGCTTTTGCGACGTCCACGCGGACCTGGTGCGCCAGGTCCCGGGCGGCGCGGTGCGGCGCTCCCGCCCTGCGCAGCCCAAGGTTGCCGTCCTTGCCGGTGGCGGGTCAGGGCATTACCCGGCTTTCGCCGGCCTCATCGGAACAGGTTTGGCTGACGGCGCCGTGGTGGGCAATATCTTCACCTCCCCTTCGGCGCAGCAGGCGTACGCCGTGGCCAAGGCAGCAGAGTCCGGAGCCGGCGTCGTCTTCACCTACGGGAACTACGCCGGGGACGTGATGAACTTCGCCATGGCCAGCGAACGCCTGGCTGCAGAGGGCATAGCCGTGGAGAACGTCCTGGTGACGGACGACATCGCCAGCGCGCCGGCGTCGGAATCAGAAAAGCGCCGCGGCATCGCCGGCGACTTCACCGTCTTCAAGGTCATGGGGGCCGCCGCCGAGCGCGGTGACAGCCTGGCCGACGTCGTTCGCCTGGGCCGCAAGGCCAACCGTCTCACCCGCACTATCGGCAGCGCCTTTGCCGGTTGCACGTTCCCCGGTGCGGATTCACCGCTGTTCTCCCTGCCCGACGGGCAGATGGGGCTTGGCCTGGGAATCCACGGTGAACCCGGACTTTTCGATACGGACCTGCCGCCGGCAAAGGCACTGGGTGAAGAGCTTGTGGCCCGCCTGCTGGCAGAGACCCCGCCCAACGCGGGCGGTCGGATCGCCGTCATCCTCAACGGACTGGGGTCTACAAAGCACGAGGAGCTCTTCGTTCTCTGGGGCACCGTGGCCCCGCTGCTCCGGGCGGCCGGATACACCCTGGTGATGCCGGAAGTCGGAGAACTCGTCACCAGCCTGGACATGGCCGGGGTTTCGCTCACCGTCACCTGGCTGGATGGGGAGCTGGAGCCGTTGTGGCTCGCCCCGGCGGAAACGCCAGCCTACCGCCGCGGCAACACAGTCCGGGAAACCGGAGCGGCGGCCGAGCAGGGAACGTCCGACGCCGACGCAACTTCCGCCCCGTTCGTGGCTACCGGTGCCTCCCGGGACTATGCCACAGCATGCCTCGCCGCGCTGGAGGCCACGCAGTCCCTGCTGCACGACGCCGAGGAGCGGCTTGGCAGGATGGACGCGGTTGCCGGCGACGGCGACCACGGACGCGGCATGGTGCGGGGGATTGACGCTGCCGCGGCGGCTGCTTCCGCAGCCCTTGGGCACGGGGCCGGTGCCGGCGATGTGCTGGCGGCCGCCGGTGATGCCTGGGCGGATAAGGCAGGCGGGACCTCCGGCGTCCTGTGGGGAGCCGGCCTGCGGGCCTTCGGCGAAGCTGTGGGCAACAGTTCGGCGCCGGAACCTGAACAGCTGGCAGCTGCAGTAAGGGCCTTCGCTGACCGGATTGTTGGGCTCGGGAAGGCCGAGGCAGGCGACAAGACCATGGTGGACGCATTGTTGCCGTTCGCGTCCGCCTTTGCCGGCCTGGTGGCAGCAGGTGCGGAACCGGGCCGGGCGTGGGAGGACGCCGCCCGCGACGCCACGGCAGCAGCCCAAGCCACGGCCGGCCTCATGCCCCTCAAGGGCCGGGCCCGCCCGCTGGCCGAAAAGAGCCTGGGCACACCGGACCCCGGCGCAACCTCGCTGGCCATGATCTTCACCGTCATGGGCCCGCACCTCACCGCCGCCGCATCCCGGGAATCCGTTGGAGTGCGGCAATGAACACTGAAGGAAGAACTATGGGACTGAGGCTTGTTGTTGGTGCAGACGAGGCGGGAGTCGATTACAAGGACAAGGTCCTTGAGGACCTCCGGCAGGACCCCCGGGTCAGCGAGGTGATCGATATTGGGGTCAACCGTTCCGATGCTCCGGATGACTTCACCAGGCCGTATCCGTACGTGGGTATCGCGGCCGGAGAAATGATCAGGGACGGTGCCGCGGACCGGGCGATCCTCTTTTGCGGCACCGGCATCGGTGTGGCCATCGCGGCGAACAAGGTGGAGGGAATCAGGGCCACCGCGGCGCACGACTCCTTCTCCGTGGAACGCTCTGTCCTGTCCAACGACTGCCAGGTCCTGACAATGGGCCAGCGCGTGGTGGGCATCGAACTCGCGCGCCGGCTCGTCCGGGAGTGGATCGGCTACACCTTCGACCCTGCCTCCGCATCCGCGGGAAAGGTCAAGGTCCTGACGGACTTCGAAGCCTGCTAGGCCCTGTGCTTCTGCCAAGGCCTGTCCAGCTGCAGGAAGGATCACGATGGAGACTTACCGGTTCAGGGACTGGAACCGCCTGATCGGCATTCCCGTGGAGGTCCGGAAGGACTTTGAGCACGTCCGGTCGGGCGTGGTGGACGATGCCATGGAGGATTCTTCAGCCCTGTGGCTCGCCGCGGATGCTTCCTCAGGCCGGGCGCTTTTCGCAGCTGCCGAGGGCTACGAGGTGTGGATCCGGCCCCGGGAGCTGGAAGGAAGGCTGTGCTACAAGATGGCCGCGGCCCTGCGGCCAATTCCTGCAGGTGCCACAGGCCGGGCATAGCCACGAGTGGGCGTGTCCATATGCTCAAGGGCTGTGATTCGGGGAGGCCTGTTCCTACACTGGGGTGATGATCACAGTCACCGGAAGTGTGGAAACCAAACTGTCCGCGGAAAAGGCCTTTGCCTTCCTGAGCGCGTTCGAGAACACCAGCGAGTGGGACCCCAACACCCCGGTCATGGATAAACTGACGCCCGGTCCGGTCGCCGTGGGGCACCGGTACCACGCCGAGTCCGAATTCCGGGGCAAGCGCCAGTCGCTTGAATATGAGGTTATCGAGCTCACCGAGAACCACATCAAGCTCCGCGGCCACAATAAAACGGTCACGGCCTTCGACTCGATCGACGTCAGCCCCAGCGGCACCGGTTCAGAGGTGAAGTACACGGCCGAGTTCAGCATCAACGGCCCGGCCAAGATCATCCAGCCACTCCTCAAGCCTGCGTTTATGTCCTTGCGGGACCCCGCACTGAACGGAATCCGGGACACGCTCAACTCGCTGGCAGCTGCCTGAGCCAACGCACGCCAATCCAACGCCGGGCGGCCGCACCCGCGGCCCTTCGGGATGGTGGCCCTTCGGGATGGCGGCTCAGCGGGCAGCGGCTGCGAACAACTCCCGGAGCTCCCGCCGGGGATCGTCCTCTACCCGGAGCTCCTGGTCCAGGATCGCAGTGGCCCGCAACGGTCCATACTCCGGCCATTCCAGTCCGGGCAGCCGGGGAACTCCGGCCTCCGCGAAGGACGCCCACGCACCGCTCATGGCCTCGCTCAGGGAGGCCGGCGCCTTGCCGCGGGTGAGGAAGGCTGCCTGCGGAGTCTCCACATGCCGGAAGACGAACGGGATGTCCAGTGCGTGGCAGGCCCCCAGCTTTCCGCCCATGGCCGGGCTGCGCCAGGTGAAAAGGTAGGAGAAGTTCCGGCCCTCGGATCCGCTCCGCGCGTCGAGGAGCCTATTGCTTGGCTGCCGGTACACGGAATCGGCAATGGCGGCCTCCAGCAGCTGCCTGCCGCTCGGTTCGGCGTCCAGGACCTGCTCGAGGGCGGCCGCGTAGCCCGCGGTGTGCCCCGGCTGGAGGCCGCCGGTACTGGCCAGCACGGCCGCGGCCCTGTCCGGGTAGCCGGGGTCTCCAGGTGCGGGCGGCCGCATTTCAACGGCGAAGGAGCCTTCATTGAGGTTCGTCCCAAGCAGCAGGTCCACCCCTGTGTTGAGCCCGCCGCGCACCGCGTCCAGGGGAGGCCGCGGAAGTGAAGGGGTCCCGGCAGCGGGCTGGAATGGTAGGGGAACCGCGAATGTCGCGGCCGCCGTCCGCTGCACCAGTAGCTCCTGGGCTTCCAGGATCCGTTCAACGGGCAGGGCAAGGATCTCCCCGGCCCGGGTCCGGTCCAGGCCGCACAATTCAAGAAACTCCGCACACACGCGGGCGGACTCCTGCGGGCTCCGGTAGCGTTCCGCGGTGCCGCTCTGCATGATGGCGCGCCTGAAAAAGCCGGCCGACGACGGCATGCCCAGGAGGGTGCCGACGGCCGCCGCCCCGGCCGACTCCCCGAACACGGTGACGTTGCCGGGGTCGCCGCCGAAAGCCGCGATGTTGCCCTGCACCCACCGCAGCGCTTCCAGCAGGTCCAGGAGGCCAAGGTTTGAGGAGTCCTCATAACCGGCGCCCAGCACGTCCGCCAGATGCAGGAAGCCCAGGGCGCCCAGCCGGTAATTGACCGTGACCACCACGGTGCCCGTCGCAGCGGCGAGGCCGCCGCCGTCGTACATCACGTCACTGTTGGAGCCGGAAAGGTAGGCGCCGCCATGAACCCACACCATCACAGGCCGGGCCGTGCCCGCGGTGCCGGGGGTCCAGATGTTCAGGTTGAGGCAGTCCTGCTCACTCCACGTCCGCGGTTCCTGGCCGGGCGGGGCGGGGGATTCGGGGTTCTGCGGCGCGGCCGGACCGGGTGCCGTGCAGTCACGCACCCCCTGCCATGGAGCTGCGGGCACCGGCGGGCGGAAGCGCCGGGATCCTGTCGGCGGCCCGGCGTACGGTATTCCCAGGAAACGGTGGACGGTTGTTTCTTCCACTGCCACCGTGGTTCCGCGGACTGTTCCCGTCCGTGGGTGGGCGTCTGTCATGGTTGACACCTTAGGTCTTTCCCGGCGGGCGTGCGGTTGAGGGGCGAAACTGCCCGCATTCCGCTACGTGGGTGGGTATGGGCCCCGCGAATCACTGTGCGCCTGGACCAGGGGGGAACTGCTCAACGGTGCCCTGGCGGACACGCCCGCGTCAGCGCAATGTTCGGTGACCCCCTGGGCCAGCGCGTCACGGTCCCTGGCGGGAAGCCCTGCCAGTCCGGCACAGTAGTCCCTGATTTCCTGCTCCGAGGCGTCGCCGCCCAGGGCCAGATGGTCCAGCCAGAGCCTGCCCGGGTCCAGCCCATGCTCAAGTATCACCGCACCGGTCAGGGCCTGCTGGTCCACGCTGTCCATCGTCCGTCCGTCCCCTCGGGATAGTTCTCCTCCCAAGGGTTTCGGAGCGGCGACGGCTGCTGGATGGGTGGGTTGGGGGTGCTGGTCAGGCCGGCTGGACTGCCGGCTCCCGCACTGACTGGGCGGAAAGTTCCCGTGACCGGCCGCCAAGCCAGCGTGCACTCTCTTTGGGGGTGCGTTCCTGGGTTTCCCGGTCCACGGCGATGAGCCCGAACTTCGGACCGTAGCCGAACACCCATTCGTAGTTATCGAACGCGGTCCAGGCGATGTAGCCGTGCACCTCGATGCCGTCCGCAATGCAGGAGGCAACGCCGTCGACAGCTGCCTTCAGGTACGCCACGCGCTGCGTGTCATCCTCGGTGGCCAGGCCGTTCTCGGTGACGATCACGGGGATGCCGGCGATCCGGTGTGCCTCCCGGATGGTTGCCTCGAGGGCCTGCGGGTAGATTTCCTCGCCCATCTGGTTCGTTTCCGCGCCTTCCGGCGCCGGCACGTGGCCGTTCGGGCCGTAGACCGTGCGGCCGTAGGTCTGGATCCCCACGAAGTCGTCGCCCCGGGAGGCCTCCAGGAAGCGCTCGTTGACGTCGCGGCGCACCTGGTCAGCAAGTTCCTGGCCCCCCTCGATGGACTGGATGTCGGAGTTCGCGAGCGTCCAGCCCACGGGAAGATCGGGGCGGCGGGCCTTGATGGCAGCGGTGGCGGCACGGTGCGCCGCCACCTTCACGTCGAATCCGGCCTCCGTCGAGGAGAACTGGAACGGGGCAATGGTGGAGGCGTCCACGCCCAGGCGATCCGCGGCTGCGGCCCACACCGGCACGGAGCCTCGGTTTTCCGGGGCGACGCCGCCAATGCCGAACGACTCGAGCAGCCAGGGCAGGTTTGGTTCGTTCAGGGTGCAGGCGACGCCGATGAGGTCACCCAGGTGCTCCATCACCCGGTCGCAATACCTGGCAAAGAGCCCGGCCGTCCGGGAGCCTTCCCAGCCGCCGAGGGCCAGCAGCCAGCGCGGGGACGTGAAGTGGTGGAACGTGACCACCGGGACGAGGCCGTGCTCATGGCAGGCCTTCAGCATGCGGCGGTAGTGGTCCAGCTCGGCCGTGGAGAAGAGTCCTTCTTCCGGCTCGATGCGTGCCCATTCGACGGAGAAGCGGTAGCTGGTGAACCCCAGGCTCGCGATCAGTGCGATGTCCTCGCGGTAGCGGTGGTAGTGGTCCACCGCATCTCCGGACGGTTCGGAGAACATGCTGCCGGGGAGGTGCTCCAGGAACCAGGTATCGCTGTTGACGTTGTTTCCCTCCACCTGGTGGCCGGCGCTGGCGACGCCCCAGAGGAAGTCCTGCGGGAATGGTGATGCCGTGGTCATGTGGTTCCTTTCGGGTCAGCGCCGACGAACAGCGCACGGGCCTCTCTGCCCTGGCTTCCAATCCTTTCCCGTGAGGTGACCGGGGCCACAATACTTTTTCAATCAATGACATTCTCATGTGAGTGCCCAGTAAGCCCGGCCGATGCTTGTGAAGAGCCGGCGAGCAGCCAGCCCCCCCACAGTTCTTCTCCGATGTCACATCAGAATGCAAAGGCGCACTACATGAAACTCCTGAACTCCACTGCCCGTGCGAGCTCCGCCGTTCTGGCCGGCGCGCTCCTGCTGGGATCATTGACCGCCTGCGGCGGCGGCTCCAGCCAGGCCACTGCCAAAGTGGATACCAGCACCCTGACCCTCGCCATCGACAGCGACTCGGCCTCGTTCGGCTTCGACCCGCTGCGCGTCTCGGCTGCCCAGCGGCAGTTCTTTGAGGGCCTCTACGAAAGCCTGATGGCTTTGCAGCCGGACGGCTCCGCAGGTCCGGGCCTGGCCAAGGAGTTCAGCTACAACGCAGACAACACGGTCCTGACGCTCACCCTCAAGGACGATGTGACCTTCACGGACGGCTCAAAGCTCGACGCCGAGCTGGTCAAGGCGAACCTGGACCGCCGGTCTGACCCCGCATTGAGCGCGTACTCGGCGGTGGCCAAGGGCGGCGCCCAGGAAATCACCTCCGTTGACGTGGTCAGCCCCACCCAGGTGGCCCTGACCTTCGCCAAGCCCCAGCCGGGATTCGAGAAGAACCTGGCATCCACCACCGGCATGATCGTGGGCAAGAACGGCGTCACCGACTCCGCCAGCCTCGCCGCGACCCCGGCAGGCTCCGGCCCCTACACGCTGGATCCCTCCACCGTGAAGGGCAACAAATACGTCCTGGTGAAGAAGGCGGACAGCCCGGAAGCCTCCAGGTACGCCTTCGACAAGGTCATCTTCAGCGTGGTCCAGGACCCCCAGGCGCGGGCAAACGCGCTGGTGTCCGGCCAGGCGGATGTGGCAATGCTGACCTCCTCAACAGTCGACTTCGCCAAGTCCAAGGGCGTAGGTGTGTCCCAGATCGGCGGCACGGTCAACACCATGATCTCCTTTGACAAGATCGGCAAGACCGCCCCGGCGTTCGCGGAGGAGAAGGTCCGCCAGGCGATCCAATACGCCATCAACCGCCAGGCCCTGGTGGAAGCGCTGCACAAGGGTGACATCCCCGCCTGGAACGCCCTGCCCAAGGACTCCGCCGGCTTCACCAAGGACCTCGAAACCTCATTCGCCTACAACCCGGAAAAGGCCAAGAGCCTGCTGGCCGAGGCCGGCTACCCGAACGGCTTCGAGTTCACCATCATCGCCGGCGCCCAGACCCAGACGGACCTGCAGGCAATCCAGAAGGACCTCGCCGCCGTCGGAATCACCATGAACGTGAAGATGGCCGCCAGCACTGACGAAGCCTTTGCTGCCGTGGCCACCACGCCCCTGGGTTACGCACCGCTGAACTGGGACAACCCCGTCGGCGTGATGTACGGCGCCATCCTCAACGGCTTCACCAACGTCCAGAAGGCCACCGACGAGCAGCTCAGCGCCGCCACCGGCGAGCTCGCTGCCGCGAAGGACGACGCCGCCGCCAAGGCCGCGGCCACCAAGCTGAACACCCGGCTGGTGGAATCCGGCTGGATGATCCCGCTGTACGAGGCGCTGACCAACCAGGGCTACAACACCAAAAAGGTGGCCCCGGTGGAGTTCGCCGGCACCAACGCCTACCCGCTCCTCTCGTCCTACACACCGGCCAGCTAATTCCCGCTCCGGCCGGGCGGGCTCGCACAAGAGTCCGCCCGGCGGGGCCTGACCGATGGAGGTCACCATGGCACTATTCATCACCAAGCGCCTGTTGATGGCGGTGGCCACCGTGCTGGTGGTTGCGGTGCTGGCATTCCTGCTGGTGCACGCAATGCCTGGCAGCCCGGGAGCCGTATCCCTCGGTGCCGGCGCCAGCCAGGAAGCGATCGCTGAAGTCAACCAGCGCCTCGGCTGGAACGATCCGCTCCTGGCCCAGTTCTTCACGTGGCTCGGCGCCGCCGTCCAGGGCGACTTCGGAATCTCCCTCATTGACGGACGGTCGGTCAGTGCGGACCTTGCGAGCAGGCTCCCTGTCACAGCATCGCTTGCTGCCGGAGCAACGCTGCTCAGTGCTGTTCTTGGAATTGGACTGGGCGTCACCGCGGCTGTCCGCGGCGGCATGGTGGACCGCATCATCGGCGGCGTCTGCGGCATCGCCGTGGCCCTCCCGGCCTTCTGGATCGGCATCATCTTTGTCTACCTCCTGGCGGTCCAGTCCTCCGTTTTTCCGGCCACCGGCTATGTTCCGTTCGAGGCCTCGCCACAAGACTGGGCACTGTCACTGGCACTGCCCGTAATCACCTTGGCCGTGGGCGGGGGTGCGTTCATCGCCCGACAAACCAGGGCATCCATGCTTGAGGCGCTGCAGCAGGAACACATCCGGACCCTCCGGGCCACGGCCACCCCCACCTGGAAGATCCTGTACGTCCACGCCCTGCGCTATGCCAGCCTTCCGATCGTGGCCGGCATCGCGCTGCAGTTCATCCAGCTTTTTGGCGGCTCCGTCATCGCCGAGCAGCTGTTCGCCATGCCCGGCCTGGGCCAGGCCGTCCAGAACTCCGTCAGCACCCATGACGCCCCGTCCGTGCAGGGCGTGGTGGTGATCGCCACCGTGGTGGTGGTCGCCGTGAACCTGGTGCTGGAACTCGCCACCAAGTTCCTCGACCCGAAGTTGCGTGCCTCATGATCCCCAACGTTGCCCCCGCACCCGCAGATTCAGCGGAGCCGACGGCGGCTGCCGTCCCACCCAGGGCCCCCCGCCAAAGCGCGGCGAAGAAATTCGCCGGCAGCAAGCTGTTCGCCTCACCGGCAAGCGTCGCCGGGGTCCTCTGGCTTGCCGCCCTGGTGGCCGCCTCCCTGACCGCACCTCTCTGGCTGCCCTACAAGACCGAGGACCAGGACTTCACCGCTATCCTGTCCGGACCCACCGCCGCGCACTGGCTCGGCACAGACGAACTTGGCCGGGACCTCCTCAGCCGCATTTTCGCGTCCGCCTCCGGCACGCTGGGGACGTCCATGATCACGGTGATAGTCGCCGTCGGCCTCGGAACCCTCCTGGCCATGCTTGCGGCTGCCGCCGGTGACCGTGTGGAAACCGTCATCAGCCGCGTCACCGAAATCGTGATGTCCCTGCCCGGCACGGTCATCATCCTGGCCGTTATCGGTGCCGTGGGAACCAACATCCCCCTGATCATGGCCATCCTCGGCGTGCTGATCTCCGCGGGCATGTACCGGGTCATGCTGGGCCAGGCCAAGTCCCTCCAGTCCCAGCTCTACGTGGACGCAGCAAAGGTGGACGGCGCCAGCACGCTGGGCATCAGCCTCCGGCACGTCCTGCCCGGACTGACGAACACCATCGTGGTGCAGAGCGCCCTGATCTTCGCCGTCGGCATGCTCATCCAGGCCGGCCTTGCGTTCATCGGCTTCGGACCGCCCATTCCCGAACCGAGCTGGGGCGGCATGATTCAGGGCGCCTCCCAGAACGTCTACAACGCCCCGTGGCTCATGGTTCCCACCGGTGCCGTGCTGGCGCTGACGGTCCTCGCGGCCAATGCGATCGGCAACGCCCTCGGCAAGGCACCCAACGCCACCGCCTCACACTTGCCCTCGGCTGCGGCACGGCGACAGCGCGCCAAAGCGGTTGCCGAGAATGCTGCGGCTGCTCCGGCTGCGAAAGATGCACCAAAAGACACGCTCAGCGTCCGCAACCTCTCCGTCGGCGTTGACTCCATCGGTGCGGGCAAGGGGGTCCGCCTGGTCACGGACGTCTCCTTCGACGTCGAACCCGGAACCGTGCTGGGCCTTGTTGGGGAATCAGGCTGTGGAAAGACCATGACCGCGCTGTCCCTGCTGGGGCTGCTGCCGTCCGGAGTTTCCGTGACCGGCGGCCAGATCCTCTGGAACGGCAGGAACCTGGCTGCTGCAACGGACAAGGACATGGAAAGCGTCCGTGGACGCGAGGTCGCGCTGATCTCGCAGGAACCCATGCGCGCCCTGGACCCGATGTTCACCGTTGGCTACCAGCTGACCGCCGCCATCCGGCGCCTCCGCGGAGTGGGCAGGGCCGAGGCGAGAGCCGAAGCCCTTGCCCTGCTGGAGAAGGTGGGCATCGTGGACGCCGCGCGCATCCTGAAGACCTACCCGCACCAGATCAGCGGCGGCATGGCCCAGCGCGTGGCCATTGCCCTGGCGCTGTCCGGCCGGCCCCGGCTGCTTGTTGCGGACGAGCCCACCACAGCGCTGGACGTCACTGTCCAGGCCGAGATCCTTTCCCTGCTGCGCGGCCTGGTGAAGGACACCGGAATGTCCGTGGTGATGGTGACCCACGACCTCGGCGTGGTGGCCGACCTCTGCGACCAGGTGGCCGTGATGTACGCCGGCGAGGTGGTGGAGAACGGCCGGACGGACAGCATCCTGGACAACCCGCGGCACCCCTACACCCTGGCCCTGCTGGCGGCGGACCCGCATGCCAACCACGCCTCGGACATGCCCGAGCGACTGGCAACCATCAGCGGCCAGGTTCCCCAGCCCAAGGACTGGCCCAGCACCTGCCGGTTCGCCGCCCGCTGCCAGTTCGCCGGCTCCGCGTGCACGGTGCCCGTCCCGCTGCTTCCGTCCGGCACCGGGGACGGGTTGGTGCGCTGCGTCAAGGCGGACGAGCTCGCCGTCGAGGGCCTGGACTGGCTGGCCACGGACGTGCCCAGCCACCACGTCCTGAACCTCGTTGAAGCCAAGACAGCCGAAAAGGACCACGCATGAGCACCGCAACCTCAGTCCGCCCTGAAGCACCAGTGCCGGCCGCCGCCCAGCCCCTGCTGGATGTAAAGGACCTGGTGGTCCGCTACGGCCGCGGACGCAAGGCAGCCGCGGCGCCCGCCGCCGTCGACCGCGTCAGCTTCAGCATCGCCCCCGGGGAAACCGTGGGCCTGGTGGGGGAGTCCGGCTCGGGCAAATCCACCATCGGCAAGGCGATCCTGGGGCTGCAGAAAGTCTCAGGCGGGACCATCACCTATGAGGGCACGGACATCACGTCCGCCGGCGCCGCCCAGCGCAGGGCCCTGGGCGGGGAACTGCGGGCCGTCTTCCAGGACCCCAATTCCTCGCTGAATCCGCGGAACACCGTGGGCTCTTCGCTGGCAGAACCGCTACGGCTCCGCGGCGTGGGCGCTGCCGACGCCCGGCAGCGCGCGGAGGACATGCTGGAACGCGTGGGGCTTCCGCGTGATGCCGTGGACCGGTACCCCAGCCAGTTCTCCGGCGGCCAGCGCCAGCGCATCTCCGTGGCGCGGGCCCTCATCTGCGATCCCAAGCTGGTGGTCTGCGATGAAGCCGTGAGCGCGCTGGACCTCTCCACCCAGGCGCAGGTGCTGAACCTCCTGGCCGACCTGCGCGACGAACGCGGCCTGGGCTATCTGTTCATCGCCCACGACATCGCCGTGGTCCAGTTCCTGGCCCAGCGCGTCGTCGTCCTCTACCGCGGGCAAGTGATGGAAAGCGGACCTGCCGCTGCCGTCACCGAAGACCCCAAGCACCCCTTCACGCAGGCGCTCGTCGCAGCGTCACCCGTGCCGCGGCCTGCCGAACAGGCTGCACGCCGCGAAGCCCGGGAGTCGCTCGGTGTCCGCACGGGAGCAGCCGCCGTGCCAGCGCCCGGCGGCTGCCCCTTCCGGCTCCGCTGCCCGCTGGCCACGGACCTCTGCGCGGCTGAACGCCCCGCCCTCCGCACGGTGGGCGGATCCGCCGTCGCCTGCCACTACGCCACTTGATTCCCGGCGCAGGTCCCCAGACTTCCCTGCGCCAACGCTGAGAACGTCAATGCTTACGAGTACAGAAACGGAAAACCATCCCATGCCACTGGCACCCTGGCAAGCAGCCATGATCACCCCCGCTGAGGATTTCGACGGCGCCCCGTTCCTGCGGAAGGAGTTCCAGCTCGCGGAGGGGCACGGCGGCGTAGCCCGGGCCACCCTGGGCGCCACGGCTTTTGGCGTCTATGAGGCGCTCATCAACGGGGTTCCCGTGGGTGAGGACGTACTGAGCCCCGGCTGGAGCTCGTATGAATGGCGGCTCCGCTACCGCAGCTACGACGTGACGTCCCTGCTGGGGCCCACCACGGTGATCGGGGTGTCCCTGGGGAACGGCTGGTACCGCGGACGCCTCGCCTGGCACGGTATGTCCAACCTCTACGGCAGCGAGCTGGGGTTCTTCGGGCAGTTGGACATCGAGTTCGAGGACGGACACATCCAGACCGTGGCGTCTGATTCCTCCTGGCAGTCCGGCCCTTCAGCAACCACCTTCAACGATTTCTACGACGGGCAGACCATCGACGCGCGCCGGAACCAACCAGGCTGGGCGGCGCCGGACTTCGACGCCGGCGCGGGTCCAGGCAGCTGGGCCGGGGTGCGCGCCCTGGAGTTCGACGCCGGCCGGCTGGCTGAGCCGGTCAGCCCGCCGGTCGTGCGCACCGGCGTCGTCAATCCTGTGAAGGTGTTCATCTCGCCCAGCGGCAAAACACTGGTTGACTTCGGCCAGAACCTGGTGGGCTGGCTCCGGTTCACCGTCCAGGGCGAGGCAGGGCAGGCCATCACCGTGCGCCATGCGGAGGTGCTGGAGGACGGCGAGCTGGGCGTGCGTCCGCTCCGCTCTGCCAAGACCACGGACACGTTCATTCTCTCCGGCGGCGAGGACTTCTTCGAACCGACCAAGACGTTTCACGGCTTCCGCTATGCAGAAATCTCCGGCTGGCCTGGCACGCTCACTGAGGATTCGCTGGAGGCAGTGGTGGTCCACTCGGACCTTGAGCGCACCGGCACCTTCGAGTGTTCCAACGAACTGGTGAACAAGCTGCACCGCAACATCGTCTGGGGCCTGCGGGGCAACTTCCTGGACCTGCCCACGGACTGCCCCCAACGGGACGAACGGCTCGGCTGGACAGGGGATATCGCCGTCTTCGCGCCAACCGCGGCATTCCTCTACGACGTCAAGGGCTTCCTGCAGGACTGGCTCCTTGACCTCGCCGCCGAGCAGAAAGCAGCCGACGGCCTGGTGCCCATCACCGTCCCGGACGCCCTGAAGTACTGCCCGCAGCCGCCCGAGTTTCCGTCGCCGGAATCCTCCGCGCTCTGGAGCGAAGCGTCGGTTTGGGTTCCGTGGGCGCTCTGGGAGGCTTACGGGGACAGAACGGTCCTGGAGAACCAGTACGAATCCATGGCCTCGCACACACGCCGGGTGGAGGGCCTGCTCTCAGACACGGGACTCTGGGATACGGGTTTCCAGTTCGGCGACTGGCTGGACCCCGACGCCGAGCCGGACAAGCCGTGGGATGCGAAGGCGGACACCGGCGTGGTAGCCACCACGTGCATGTTCCGTACCGCCTCCATCACCGCCCGGACGGCGCGGCTGCTGGGCCGCCAGTCGGACGCGGAGTACTTCGAACAGCTGTCCGCGCGTGTCCAGGCCTCCTTCCTGGAGCACTACGTGTCCGGCGACGGCACAATCCACAGCGACTGCACCACGGTCTATGCGCTGGCGATTGCCTTCGGGATCCTTCCCAGCCGGGAGCACGTCGACTTTGCCGGAGAACGCCTCGCCGAGCTGGTCCGGAAAAACGACTACCGCGTCTCCACCGGCTTCGCCGGCACCCCCTTCATCACCCACGCCCTCACCGACACCGGGCATGCGGACGAGGCCTACCGCCTGCTCCTGGAGGAGGGCTGCCCGTCCTGGCTCTACCCCGTGACCATGGGCGCCACCACCGTCTGGGAACGCTGGGACTCGATGCTGCCGGACGGCACCATCAACCCGGGCGAGATGACCAGTTTCAACCACTACGCCCTGGGCGCGGTGGCGGACTGGATGCACAAGACGGTCGGCGGTATAAAGCCTTTGGCGCCCGGATATGGCAAGGTTCTCATCGCACCCGTACCTGGGCAGGGCATCGACTGGGCCAAGACCTCACTGAAGACCCCGCACGGAACCATCCGCGTGGAATGGAGGCTCGACGACGGCGCGTTCCACCTCGAGGCGACCGTACCTCAAGGGGTGGAGGCCGACGTCGTACTTCCGGACGGTGAGCCCCGCACCTTCCAGGGCGGCACCCACAGCTTCGATCACCGTATTGTGGCCGCCAACCTGGACAACCAGGGAAGCCGCTGATGGGCCGGAGCGGCCAGCCGGAGACCGTTCAACAACTGCGCCTCGGAGAGATCCGGATGCGCGACCCGTTCATACTCGAGACGGTTCCAGGTGAGTTTGTCCTGTTCGGGACCAGCGACGAGAACGTCTGGGGCGGACCAGCGACTGGCTTCGACTGCTACACCAGTAAGGACCTCGATCATTGGGATGAACCCATCGCCGCGTTCCGCCCACCACCGGGCTTTTGGGCGGACACCCAGTTCTGGGCGCCGGAGGTTCATGCTCTGGAAGGACGGTTCTTTATGTTCGCCACCTTCGCTACCTCCACCGGTGCGCGCCCCCGTGGAGTCGCAGTCCTTGTCTCGGATCATGCCACTGGCCCCTACCAGCCATGGAGTGACGGGCCGGTGACACCGGCAAACGAATCGTGCCTGGACGGAACCCTTTACGTCGATGATGACTCCACGCGCTGGCTTGTCTACAGTCGCGGGACGGAAGGGACATCCGACAGCCTGGGGATCGCCGACGGTGAAATGTACGCCCTCCGGCTGTCACAGGACCTGCGCGCCGGCGTTGGTGAGCCGATCCTGTTGTTCGCCGCCTCCTCGGCGGGCTGGACCCGGCCGCTGCGGTTTCCAGAAGGGGTGGAACCTCCGAAGGGCCTGCACCTTGCCAAAGATCCCCTGTTCACCGACGGGCCCTTCCTGCTCCGCTCAAACGAAGGGACTCTGCTGATGCTTTGGTCGAGCCATGGTGAGGCAGGGTACGCGATGGGCATCGCCGAGTCGCAGAGCGGAACCATCACGGGGCCCTGGATTCAGCACGAGGACCCCCTGTGGTCCAGCAACGGAGGTCACGGCATGGTTCTCCGCGCGTCCACCGGGCGAGACTACCTGGCCTTCCACTGGCCGAACAACACCCCTGACGAACGCGTCCAGCTCACCGAGGTCCACATCAACGGGGCCACCATAAAGATCCTGTGATCAAGGCCCCGTACTGAAGCCAGGCTTGTCCGGATCCCGGCAGGCAGGCCCCATGCCACACCGCTTTCCCGATCAGGAGACGCCCACCCTATGTACTCCAACCCCATCCTTCCCGGCTTTAACCCGGATCCGAGCATCGTCAGAACGCCGGACGGCTACTACGTTGTCACATCGTCGTTCGAGTACCTGCCGGCTCTGCCCATTTATCACAGCATGGACCTGGAAAGCTGGCGGCTTGTCGGCCACGTGGCCACGCGCGAGCACCAGGTCCAGCTCGCGAACGTGCCCACGCCGGGAGGGGTTTGGGCACCAACCCTGCGGTACCGCGATGGTGTGTTCTACCTGATCGTCTCTGTGTTCCTCGGCGGCCGCGGGTGCGTCCTGTTCACGTCCACCGACCCCGCCGGGCCCTGGAGCGACGGCACGGTCATCGCGTCCGTCGACGGCATCGACCCCGATCTGGCCTGGGACGATGAGGGAACCGCGTATGTGACGTTCGCCCGGCACCCTGATGCGATCCAGCAGGTCCGGGTGGACCTCGCCACCGGTGAAGCGCTGGAAACGCCACGCCCCTTGTGGCCCGGCAGCGGGCTCTATGCGCCCGAAGGCCCGCACCTCCACCGGCGGGGCGAGTGGTGGTACCTGCTCGCGGCTGAAGGCGGGACCGACCGCGGCCATGCCGTCACAGTCGCCCGCTCCCGCCGGCCGGACGGCCCCTTTGAACCGGCACCGAACAACCCGATCCTCACCGCGGCGGGGACAGGATCGCCGGTGCAGAACACAGGACACGCGGACCTTTTCGAACTTCCCGACGGCGGAACAGGCATGACCCTGCTGGGCGTCCGTCCGGTAGGGCTCACGCAGGCATTCTCACCCCTGGGCCGGGAGACCTTCCTGACCACGGTGGAGTGGATCGACGGCTGGCCCCATGCCCGCCTCCCGCACGTGGCCGGCGCAGGCCCGGAACAGATCGAGTACGACTTCGCCAACGGCGCAGGCCTGGAGGATCCTGCCTGGATTGCTGTCCGCAGGATGCCCTCGGAATTCGCGCACCCCACACCCCACGGCCTGGTTGTCCGGGGCGAAGGGAACACGCTGGACGCACCCCGGCCCAGCTTCCTCGCCCAGCGGCAGCGCCACCTCGGCATCGAATGCAGGGTGCTGCTCGATGTCAGTTCCGGCACTGGCGGCCTCGCCGTGCGCAACGCCGAGGACAACTGGTTCGGCATCGAAGCTGTAAGGGAAGGCAAAGCCATCAGGGTCACGGCCCGCGCGGTCGTGGCAAGTTTCGAACGCTCCTGGGAAGCCGAGGTGCCTGATGGGGACCTTGAGTTGGCAATTCTGACAGCCCCGCCACCGCGGGACTTCAGCGCGGGCGCCGTAGGCGGCGACCGAATCCGCCTCCTCGTCCGTTCCTCAGCGCCCCACTCCGGCGCAGGGGAGGTGCTGCTCGCCGAACTCGACGGCCGGCACTGGTCCTTTGAAACCGCCAAGGCGTTCACGGGCAGGACCTTCGGTGTTTTCGCCATCGAAGGCGAAGTCCTGGTACGGCGACTGGACTACCGCGGCGCAGACTGACCAGCCCGGGACCACCCGGGGCGCCGCGTCCTACCCCTGGGAGTGCGTCCGCACGTCAGCGCTGACCTCAGCGTGGTGGCCGAGGTTCCTTGAGACTGCGCGCGCCGCGGCGCGGACAGCCGGCGCGAGGACGTTCGGGGGAGTGGAACCGTCCGGGACCACGATGGACAGCGCCGCCACCACCGAGCCCTGGGCATCGAATACGGGCGAGGCAACTGAAACGGTCCGGGAAGGCAGGCTGCGGCGGATCATCGCGATCCCCGTGCGCCGAACATCGGAGAGCGTGCGGCGCACCTGGCCCTCGGGCATGTCCGGAACTCCAGGCTCGTTTTCGGGAGGCTTCCGCAGGATGGCCTCCTGGAATTGTTGATCAGCGCCTGCCAGCAGGACCAGGCCGACGGCGGTGGACCGCAGCGGAGCCCGGCCGCCCACCCGGTACGCCACCTCGGTTGCGTCCTTGGAGGACAGCCGTTCGATCAGCACCGCCTGTTCGTTGTCACGGACGGCCAGCAGGACGTGGTGCCTGGTCACCTCGAAAAGGTCCTCCAGGTAAGGGAGCGCGATTTCCCGCACGCCATGCCCGCGCGGCGACAGCGACGCGACCTCCCACAGCCGGACCCCCACAACGTACCGGCCGTCGTCGAGCCTTTCCAGCGCGCCCCACGCAACCAGCCGGGCAATCAGCCGCAGCGCGGTGGGTGCGGGCATCCCCGCATAGCGGGCCATCTCGGACAGCGTCAGGGCGCGACGGCGGTCGGAGAAGACTGCGAGCAGGCTGAGGGCGCGGTCCACCACCGGTTCGCCCTGCTTGGGCCGCTTTCCGCGGGCGGGGGTGGTTTCGGTGTCCGGCTGGACGGTCATGGCTTGCTTCCTTGCAGTGTTTGTACGTGAGCTGCGTTGATACGTGAGCTACCCCACAATACTATTCCAACCAATGAAAGTCGGCTGTGGGGTGCAGGTGCCCGCGCAGGAAGCTGGAACAGTTACTGCCACACGTTCAGGAGCCCGCCCGCAATGACCTCCTCCAGCCTCGACGCCGACGTCGGAACCCAGCCCAGGGAACGGCCGGCACCCACCCGGCTCCGCGTTGAACACCTGAAAGAGGCCTTTGGAATCACGGCAAGTGCACCGCGGATGAGCTGGGCCCCGCCGGCCGGCACGGTGCAGCAGACCGCCTACCGGATCACAGCGGACAACGGCTGGGACACGGGAAAGGTCACCTCCGCCCGGCACCTGCTGGTCCCCTACACCGGCCCGGCGCTGCAGTCCCGCAGCCGGTTCGAATGGCGGGTGCGCACCTGGAACACCGACGCCGACGGCACCGAAACTGCGAGCGCATGGTCCGATCCCATGCCGGTGGAGCTGGGACTCCTGCACGCCTCTGACTGGACGGCGCAATGGATCGGCCCGGAAGAACCGGACGTTCCGGCCCCCGGTGAACGCCCCGGGTACGCCCTCCACAAGGCCTTCACCCTGGACACGGTTCCGGAAACTGGCCGCGCGTACGCCACCGCCCACGGGATCTATGAGCTGTTCCTGAACGGCGTGCGCGTCGGTGACCAGCAGCTCACCCCCGGCTCCACCAGCTACAACACCACCCTCCAGTTCCAGGCCTACGACATCACGGGACTGCTCCGCCCCGGCGCCAACACCATCCGGGCCGTCCTCACCGACGGCTGGTACCGCGGAACCTTCGGATATACGCGCGACGCCGACATGTACGGCAGCAGCACGGCCCTCCTTGCGCAGCTGGAGATACAGTCCGGGGACAGCAGGACCGTCATCGGCACCGACGGGTCATGGCGGGTGTCCCGGACGGAGATCCTGGGCGCGGACCTGATGGCAGGGCAGCGGACGGACTTCCGCGCGCTGGAGGGCACGGCCGACGACGGCGCACCTTGCGCAAGTGCCGCGGCGGAGGCCGGTGCCGTCGTCGCCCGTAACTGCAGTTACGGAACACTGACCGGCCCGGTGGCCCCGCCCACGCGGATCGTGGAAGAATTCCCGCCGGTCTCCGTCACCAGGCTGGCCAGCGGCCGCCAGGTGGCGGACTTCGGCCAAAACATCCACGGCTGGGTGCGGCTCTCCAGGCTGGGCGGGCTGAGCGAGGCGGTAACCCTCGTGTACGGCGAAGCTCTTGATGCCACAGGCGACGTTACCCAGGACCACCTGCGCCCGCACGACTTCCGGCGCCCCGACCAGTTCCTGCCTGCCGGCCAGGTTGACGTGGTGACCGCCTCGGGCGCTCCGGGGGAAGTGTTCGAACCCCGGCACACCACCCACGGATTCCAGTACGTGTCCGTCCAGGGCCTCACCACGGACCTGGCGGCGGAAGACATCACCGCCTGTTTGGTCCACACGGACCTGGAACCCGTAGGCAGCTTCACCTGCAGCGACCCGCGGCTCAACAAGCTTCATGACATCGTCCAATGGAGCTTCCGGGACAACGCCTGCGAGGTTCCCACCGACTGCCCGCAACGCGAAAAGGCCGGCTGGACCGGGGACTGGCAGCTGTTTGTGCCCACCGCCTCGTACCTCTACGACGTCACCGGTTTCTCGCGGAAATGGCTCCGGGATGTCCGCGCCGACCAGTGGGAAAGCGGCGTCATCGCGAACATCTCGCCGTCGGCTGGGCCCGGGGTCACTTCGGCTGAGTTCATGGCGTTCACCAACGGGTCCTGCGGCTGGGGCGACGCGGTCGCGATGGTGCCGTGGGAGCTGTACCTGGCTACCGGGGACGCGGGGATCCTGGCCGAAAACTGGGAGGCGATGAACCGCTGGCTCGGCTTCGTCGGCAGGACCGCCGTGTCGCAGCGGCACCCGTCCCGGGCAGCTGCCAGCCCGGTTCCTGCACCTCACGAGAAGTTCCTGTGGGACACCGGTTTCCACTTCGGCGAATGGATGGAGCCGGACGGTCCGGAACCGGACCTGTTCGCCGCCCGCTCCGCAGACCACAGCATCGTGGCAACCGCCTATTACCGGAACACCACTGCGGTCATGGCCCAGGCGGCTGCGGTCCTGGGCAGGCCGGAGGAAGCGCGGGCGCTGGCGGACCTTTCGGAAAACATCCGGCAGGCGTGGGAAAAGGAATACCTGGACCCGGCCGGCCAGGTAACCCAGCCAAGCCAGGCGAACTGTGTCCGGGCGCTCGCCTTTGACCTGGTCAGCCCGCAGCACCGTTCCAGCGTTACCGCCCAGCTGGTTTCACTCATCCGGGACGCCGGCACCCACGTGGGCACAGGCTTCCTGGCCACGCCCTACCTGCTGCCCGTCCTGGCGGACAACGGTGAACTGGACCTCGCCTACGACCTCCTCATGCAGGATTCCGAGCCCTCATGGCTGGTCATCGTGGACCGCGGTGCCACCACCATGTGGGAGCTGTGGAACGGCCTCGACGCCGGCGGCGCCCCGCACCAGTCCCTGAACCACTACAGCAAGGGCGCTGTGGTGTCCTTCCTGCACCGCTACACGGCCGGCCTCCGGCAGGCGCCCGGCAGCGCGGGGTACCAACGGATCATCATCGAGCCGCGGCCCGGTGCGGGCCTGTCCTCCGCTGCGACGTCCCATACGGGTCCGCAGGGACGCATTGACGTGACATGGGAAATCGACGACGGCGTGCTGGCACTTGGCGCCACGGTACCTTCCGGCACCACCGCCGAAGTCCGGCTTCCCGGTGAACCTGTAGCCGTCGTCGGCCCGGGGACCTATTCCTTCGTTGCCGCCGTCGGCAGCAAGAGTCCACACTTCCACCCAGCGAGGAGCACAGTATGACCGCGGATCCAGCCACCGAGACGCTTGACACCACCCGCCCGGGCGGCGTGGACGTTCCGCCGTTCCCCGTCTTCGACGCACCGGGTGTTCCCGAAAACGCCTCGGACGTTTCCGCGGTGCACAGGGAAGTCACCTACGCACGTGCCATGGGTTTCCGGCCGTTGAAGATGGACATCTGGCTGCCCCGGCAGGCAACCGGCCCCGTTCCGTTGGTGGTGTGGGTGCACGGCGGCGCCTTCCAGCTGGGGGACCGTCGCGAGCTGCCGCCCACCTTTGCCCCCGACTCCGTGTTCCGGCTGCTCAATGAGGCCGGCATCGCCTGCGCCACAGTCGACTACCGGCATTCCCTGGAAGCTGCATTTCCGGCGCAGCTGCACGATCTGAAGGCGGCCGTCCGCTACCTGCGGGAATTCTCGGCGGACCTCGGCGTGGACCCTGCCCGCTTCGGAGCCTGGGGTGAGTCTGCCGGCGGGCACCTCGTGGCCATGCTTGGGCTGACGGGGAACCGGGAGGACCTTGACGGCGGCCTGGGTGCGCAGGGGCACCCAAGCGGCGTCAGCGCCGTCGTCGATTTTTATGGCGTCTCCTCACTGGTGGATATCCCGCCCATGGACACTCCGGACGGACTCTTTCCGCCAGCTTTGACGGCAGCGGTTCCGGCAGGGATGTCCCTGCAGCCTGAACAGATGCTGGTGGGCGGCTCCGCCAACCGGGACCTGCTCGCGGCCGCCAGCCCGGTCAGCTACGTGGCGCCCGGTGCGCCGCCGTTCCTGCTGATCCACGGGGACAGGGACGGCCTGGTCCCGCACTCGCAAACAGACCTGCTCTCAGCCGCGCTCGCGGACGCCGGCGTGGAACACCAGGTGGTCACCATCGAAGGCGGGGACCACTGCTTCTTCGGGGCCGAAGACCAGATGGACACCATCCTGGCCGCCGCCGTCGACTACTTCTCCCGGAAGCTGGGAACACCATGACACCACGAACAGAACCAGCACCTGCTTCCCCCGATTCTGCCCCGGCCGGGACGCACGGACAGATCGCCGCCGGTTTCGCCGAATACCTTGCCAGCCCCGAGGGGCCGCAGTTCCTCAACCCGGACGCCGTCCGGACCCCGGGGCCTGATGTCCCCATCCGCACCGTAGCGGCCGACGGGCGGCACGGTCCGGTGGCCGTCCGGATCTATGGCGAACCGGCCGGCACGGACAGCCCCGCCCTCGTGTGGTTGCACGGCGGCGGATTTGTCAGCGGCAGCGTGGACATTCCCGAATCCGATTACCTGGCACGGGTACTGGCGGACCGGGGCACGCCGGTGCTGTCGGTGGACTACCGGCTGGCCCGCGACGGGGTGTCCTTCCCGATCCCGCACGACGACGCGTTGGCCGGGTGGTTTTGGGCCCGGAAGAACGCCGAATCCCTGGGGCTGAATCCTGGTTTGTTGTGCCTGGGCGGTGCCGGTGCCGGCGGCAACCTGGCCGTGGGCGCAGCGCTCTACCTGATCGACGCCGGCAAGCCGCTACCTGCCAAGCTGCTGCTGGCCTACCCCTTCCTGGATGCCGAGCTCCCGCCGCCGGCCGGCGGACTGGACGAGGCGGTCATGGCGGGGCTTCCGCGCCACCTGCGGTTCACCCTGGAGGACTGCATCCGGACGGCGGAAAATTATGTTGGCGGCCCGGTCAGCATGGCACCGTCCTACGCGATGCCCGGCTACGCCGATCCCGCCGGGCTTCCACCCACCGCGCTGCTTGCCTGCGAGTACGACGACGCCCGCGGCTCCACCGAGCTGTTTGCCTCGGCTTTGGAGCGCGCCGCGGTTCCGGTGTCCCTCTTCCTTGCCGAAGGCGCGGTCCATGGCCACCTCAACCACACCGCCGGCCTGCCGGAAGGGCAGGCGGCCCTGGACTTCCTGGCCAGGGAACTGGCTGCCGCCACGGCAGCGTGATGCTGTTTCATTCAGTGAAACCGCCCACGCGGACACCGCCAGCCATGCCCCACAGTTGAGAGAAGACGCGGTCTGCAGCAGCGGCCGGCGGGGATAGAAACGGCGCGGCACACAATGGAGTCAACGATGACGGCAGGGCAGATCCTGAAGGGGATCGAGTTTTCCCATCCGGGGGGTGCAACCCCGTTGCTGCTGGACCTGTACCTGCCCGCCGGTTCATATGCTGGCGCTGACCAGGACTCGGAGGCAGGCGGCCCACGATTCCCCGCTGTCATCCACTTCCACGGCGGCGGATGGCGGACGGGGGAGCGGTCATCGCTCGGACCCACCGTGGATGGCTTCGGCCTGAGCCCCATCGAGCAGCTGGTGGAAGCCGGCTTCGTGGTGGCGTCCGCCGACTACCGGCTCAGCGCCGCTGCCACCTTCCCGGCCCAGCTTTTGGACGCCAAGGCCGCAGTCCGGTGGCTCCGCAGGAATGCTGCCGAGTACACCGTGGATCCGGACCGTATCTGCGCATGGGGCGATTCGGCCGGCGGCCATCTGGCCAGCCTGGTGGGACTCACGGCGGGTGCCGCGATGGAGGGCGAAACCAGGAAAACTGACGACCGCGTCGCGGCCGTCGCCGCCTGGTACCCGCCCACGGACCTGACCCGGATGGGCGAACAGGCCCGGCCCGACGCCGTGGCCAGCGCGGACGACCCCGGCTCCCGCGAAGCGCTGCTCATCGGCGCCCAGCCCGCGGATGCGCCGGACTTGGCGGCGGCGGCCAGCCCCATCACCTACGTGCGTGAGGGTGCCCCGCCCTTCCTCCTCGTCCACGGCACCGCCGACCGGTTCGTCCCGGTGGCCCAGTCCACCAGTCTGGCCGAAGCGCTTCAAAAGGCGGGTGCCGGCGTCGAACTTCTCCTGATCGAAGGTGCGGACCACATGTGGTCCCTGCCGGACGGGAGCCAGGCCGCCGCACGGCAGGCCACCGCGGCCACCATAGATTTCTTCCGCCGCCAGGCGCAGAAGCACTGATCTCTTCGCAAACCGCCGGCCCGCTCGTGCCCGGCAAGACCTGAAAGGCCCCTCCATGCAGTTCATCGGCATCACCCGCCACGGCGAACCCTGGGCAGCAGCCCTCGTGGACTCCCGGGTTTTCCCTCTCGCCCCGATCAACGATTTCTGGTCCGACCCCAGCGGCTGGCAGGACAAAGCCGCCTCGCTCTCACCTGCCGTGTCCGCCTCCCATGGTTCTACTTCCAGCGCGTTCGACGCCGGCAGCTGGCTGGAGCGGACCAGCGTCACCGAAGTGCCGCTCGTCCCCGCCTCCGCACGGGTCATCTGCGTTGGCCTGAACTACAAGGCGCACGCAGCCGAGGGAAGCTACAAGGCCCAGGAGCTGCCGCCGTACCCCACCCTGTTCGGCCGCTGGACGGCGTCCTTGTCCGTAGGCAATGTGCCGGTCCCGGTACCCGCCGGGGAAGCAGGCCTGGACTGGGAGGGCGAAGTTGCCGCGTACATCGGGCAGCGGGTGGAATCCGCGGACGAAGCAACCGCGGCGCGGGCCGTCTTCGGCTACTCAACCTTCAACGACATCACCTCCCGCACCGCGCAGAAACTCACTTCGCAGTGGACACTGGGCAAGAACGGCGACTTCAGCGGCCCCCTCGGACCGCTGGTCAGCCGGGACGAGGTGGGGGACCTCCGCGACGGGCTCCAGGTCCGGACCCGCGTCAACGGCATCGAGGCCCAGAACGGCAACACCAGGGACATGATCTTCTCCGTTCCGGAAATCATTGCGTTGATCAGCCAGACGTTCACCCTCCATCCTGGTGACGTGATCGCCACCGGCACCCCGGAAGGCGTCGGTTACGCCCGCACCCCGCAGTGGCTCCTGCAGCCCGGGGACACCGTTGAGGTGGAAATCGACCGGCTCGGCACCCTGGTCACTCCGGTGGGAGACCTCACGCTCCGGAGCCGTGCCTGATGGGCGCCCTGGCCGCCGCCGTCCGGGAGCAGATCCCGGGGGAAGCGCAGGTCCTGATTTCCGGCGGGGGGCCGAGCGGCCTGTTCCTCGCCCTGGACCTCGCGGGGCGCGGCATCCCCAGCACCGTGATTGAACCCCGCAGCGCCGTGGACCACACCAGGCCGCGGGCCAAAACCACCAACGCGCGCACCATGACCCACCTCCGCCGGCTCGGTCTGGCGGACGCACTGCGGGCAGCGGCGCCGCTCCCGGTGGACTACGCGCAGGACGTCATTTTCTGCACCCGCCTCGCCGGACCGGCAGCCCATGAGCTGCGCCGGTTCCGGAACTCTTTCCAGCTGGTTCCCGGCCGCTATGGCCCGCAGCCCGAATGCGGGCAGCAGGTCCCGCAGCCTGTCCTCGAGGAGGTGCTCCGCGCCGCCGCAGTCCGCAACCCGCTGGTCACCTTCATCACCGGGTGGAGCGTCACGGACGTGCACGCGCTGCAGGGCCCGGATGTCCAAGGCGCCGCAGCTCAGGGTGCCGTGCCGCTGTACGCCGTGGTCGTGGCGGACGCCTCCGGCAGCACGGCAACCATCCGGAGCAGCTACGTGGTGGGGGCGGACGGTGGTTCCTCCGCGGTGCGGCGCAGCCTGGGTATCCGCCTGGAAGGAAGCTCCGCTGCACTGTCCAACATCAGCATCCTGTTCCGGTCGAAGGAGCTTGGCGCGGCCATCACCTTGGATTCCGCCGTCCAGTACTGGGTGGTTGGATCAGAGGCCGCCGGCATGGTGGGACGGATGGACCTGGCTGATACCTGGTGGGCCATCATCCAGGGCGTGGATCCCGGCAAGGATGTAGCCCCCGGCGACGCCGCGGCCCTGGTCCGTTCCTTGGTGGGCGCGGAAGTGGACGTGGACGTGGTGGCCACTGATCCGTGGACAGCCCGGATGCTGCTGGCCCCCGAGTACAGCCGCGGCAACATCTTCCTGGTGGGCGATGCGGCCCACCTGAACCCGCCCTGGGGAGGGCATGGCTTCAACACCTGCGTGGGCGATGCAGCCAACCTGGCCTGGAAGCTTGCAGGGGTCATACAGGGCTGGGCAAACCCCCGGCTCCTGGACAGCTACGGCCTGGAGCGGCGCCCGGTTGCGGCGCGGACCATCCGCGACGCCGCGGCAAATGGCAAGGCCCTGGCCTACCACTTCGCCGATCCCCGGCTTGCCGGCCACGGCCCCGAAGGCGTTGCGGCACGGCAGGCGGCGCATGAAGCCCTCGTTGTCAAGCAGAGCGAGTTTGATTCCCTGGGCCTGGTGCTGGGCTATACCTACGCTGATTCCCCGGCAGTGGTGCCGGACGGGTCTCCGGTCCCTGCGGAGGACCCCATCCGCTATGTTCCTTCCGCCACCCCCGGCGCGCTGCTCCCGCACTCCTGGCTGCAGGATTCCACGTCCCTGTACAGCCGGCTGGGCGGAGGTTTCACCCTGATGGCCGACGACGGCGCGCTGGGCGGGGTGCACGGAGGCCATGCTTTCGCCGAGGTTCTGGAGGCCGGTGCCCGGCAGGGCATTCCGGTAACAGTAGCCGTGGTGGGTCCGGCCGACGACGGCACCCCGCTGTCCGAACTGTGGGGCGCCCCCGCGGTGCTGGTCCGTCCCGACCAGCACGTGGCGTGGCGCGGGAGTTCAGCCGAGGCCGCAGCGGCAGCCCTGACCGTTGCAGCCGGCTTCGCACCAGCCGGGTACGCATCTGCCGGGGCATCACCGCAGAGCACATCATTCACCAGCAGCCAGGACGAAGCCAGGAGCAGCTATGTCGACGCCGTCATTCCGTGATTACCTCTTTGCCCCCGATCATCCCCGCGTCGCGGAAATCAGGGGCCTGGATGCCCGCGAGTACGCGGAGGCCGCCACGCGGGACTCCTTTGCCGGTCCCATGATCGAGGGCTGGAAGAAGCTGTACCCGCAACCCTTCGTGGGCATCACCAGTGACGGCGTGCGGCGTGCGGGTTTGTTCCCGGTGGCGCCGGCCCGGTCCGGCGAGGAGGCACCCACCGCGGAGATGGTGGCAGCAGCCCGGAAGCTCCTGGGGGTGGCGGCGCCCGAACAGGCGGGAAAGCTCACCTATGCCGTGGACGCCCCGGAATGGCAGAGCTGGGCCAACCCGGAATTCATGCAGCACGACACCGGCCTGCGGCTGGATGAGCTGGAAACGCCGGTCCGCGACGCTGCCCTGGCCGTGGTGGAGGCGTCCCTGAGCGCCGAGGGCTTTGACCTGGTCCGCAACCTGATGCGCATCAACGGGTTCCTGGGGGACCTGGTGGATCTGCCGCTGCTGATGAACGAGTTCAGCTACAACTTCGCGCTGTACGGCGAGCCGTCCGAAACTGAGCCCTGGGGATGGCAGATCTTCGGCCACCATGCCGCGCTCAACTGCCTGGTGGCGGGGACCCAGATGGTGATCTCCCCGGTGTTCATGGGCGCCGAGCCGGACATGATCGACGACGGTCCGCACAAGGGCGTCAGGGTCTTCAAGGAGCGCATCGCACTGGCCCGCGACCTGATGGAGGCACTGCCGGCGGACCTGCGGGCGGAGGCCACCGTGTATGAAGCAATGGTGGATCCTGCAATGCCGGAAGGCCGCATCCATCCCGGCGACGAACGCCATTTGGGCGGGTGTTTCCAGGACAACCGGGTGATTCCCTACGAAGGCATCCGGGTCAGCCGCATGCCGGCGGAAGTCCGCACCATCCTGGACGCCCTGGTTGACGACTTCATTGCCTACCTGCCTGCCGGCCCCCGTTCAGCCCGCCGTCGGGAGATCCGCGAGCAGTACGGCGAAACCTTTTTCAGCTGGATCGGCGGCTGGGAAGGGCAGGACGCGTTCTACTTCCGGCTGCAGAGTCCCGTGGTGGTGCTGGAGCTCGACCACCACACCGGCGTCTTCCTGGACAATGACCAGCCTGCCCCGTTCCACATGCACACCGTGGTCCGCACACCCAACGGGAACGACTACGGCCGCGAACTGGTGAAGCAATATCCGTCCGTTGCTCCATAACTGCCGTTTTCAGGCTCCATAACGACACCTACTCAGCAGTCGATAGTTCTTAACACCCAAATGGCCCGGACTTCCTCTCGGAGGTCCGGGCCATTGATTTTTGAATGGGTTACTTGGAGCGCTAGGAGAGCTCCAGTGCGGTGCGGCGCTGGGGCGGCGGGCCCACCACGGTGAGGTCCATCTCTGCCTGGGCGCGCCCGAAACCCTCCATGTCCATATAGGGGGTCCCGCCTTCGGTGTACATGTAGTCGTCAGTGGGCTTGTTGAAGTACTCGAAGAACCCGTTGAACACCGACGGTGTGAGGAAGCCCAGCATCTGGGTGTTGTGGGAGTCCAGGGCGAAGGAGTGGACGGTGCCAGCCGGGGCGTGGACAAAGTCGCCCTTGGTGAGCAGCATTTCCCTGCCGTTGGCGTACAGCCACATCCGGCCTTCCGTGCAGATGAAGTTCTCCGTGTGTTCCGAGTGGAAGTGCAGCGGAATGTAGGGCGTCTTGGCTCCCTTGGTGTGCACGGCGAAGTAGTTCGAGCCGGTGTTGGCCGGCCGGGACAGATAGGTGAACATCGTCTGGTAGCTGGCCAGGCGCTCGCCCTCGTGGGCGCTGAGGAAGTAGGGGCTCTGCGTGGGCGGCAGGCCGGCGTCGTGCTTGAACGTGGGGGTAACGCGTTCCACGTCCGGGAAGGTGATGCCGAATTCAGCGCCCACCTCAGCCTGTTCCTGGTGGCTGGCCGTCCGGCCTGCACGGACCGGGGGCACGTGCGAATCGATGGGGGTGCCCACCCGCTCGTAGTAGGCCTCGGCCCCGCCCGGCGTCATCCAGTTCAGGAAGCGGGTGTAGTGGCTGGCCATCCGGTACGCGTGAGGCGTGTTCGGCGGGATGACCACGGAGTCGCCCGGGGTGAGGATACGGCTTTCGCCGGGCAGCCAGACGTGAAGGATCCCGTCGAAAACGTAGAGCGTCTTGTGCTCCACCTTGTGGCTGACGAATGGCGACTCTGCCCCCATGCCCCCGGAAATGTAGGCGGCGCTGAAGATGCCGCCGGTATCCGCTGAACGGGCAATGATCGTCACCAGCTGGCCGTTGATTTCGTAGCGTGCGCCCTCGCCCGAGGCCATGTAGTAGGGGACGGCTTCGCCGGGCAGCGCGTTGGCAACCGGCAGCTGCTTGTTCATTTCCTCAACGCTGAGGGACATGGGTTCCTTCTTTCCAGTCGGCCGGCCATCGCCGGAGCGTGACCTACATCATGGCTGGCTGGCATCGTTAGTCACGAGATGGGATTCCAATGAGTGAAAGCCCAACGTTGCCTAAATGGTGGCGGAAGCGGTGCAGCTCCGCTTCCGCATTGTCTGGCAATCCTAGGACTCACACTCCTTGCAGTACTTCCTGCCGTCCTTCTCCCTGGCGAGCTGGCTGCGGTGGTGCACCAGGAAGCAGGACATGCAGGTGAATTCGTCGGCCTGGACGGGCACCACCTGAATCAGCAGTTCTTCGTTGGACAGGTCCGCGCCGGGCAGTTCGAAGTTGTCGGCGAGGTCGGTTTCGTCGACGTCGGCAATGGCCTCCCTTCGGCCCGGCTTCTCGGTTTTCAGCTCCTCGAAGCCGCGGTTCGGCTCTTCCTCGGGCGTTACCCGGGGAGCGTCGTAGTCAACTGACATTGGTGCGTTCTCCTGTCGGCTGGAAGCAGTTCGTCCTGAACAGAGCAACAACAGAAGGCAGGGCGCGGATATTCCCGAACCAAGTTGTAGGTAGACTGACCTACCTACTGCCGTTTTCGAAGGAGCCTTGTGTCTGCCCGGAGTACCGTTGCGCACACCCCTGCGCCGTCAAAGCGCCCGGCCCGCGCGCTGCTGCTCGAGGCGGCGGCGCGGCTTTTCTATTCCCGGGGGGTGGCTGCCACCGGCATCGACGCCATCACCGCCGAAGCCGGGGTGGCCAAGAAGAGCCTCTACAACAACTTCGCTTCCAAGGCTGAGCTGGTAGCTGCCTATCTTGAAGCCCGGCACGCGGAATGGCTGGAGCTGTACAGGCGGCGGCTGGAAAACTCCCGGAATCCAATCGAACGGGTGCTGGCGATCTTTGACGCCTATGCGGACCATGCCAATGGTGCCTACCTCAACGGCTTTCGTGGCTGCGGACTGCTCAATGCAGCGGCGGAGCTGCCGGCAGGTGCGCCCGGCCGGCTGGCGGTCCGGAAACACAAGGAAGAAGTGGAGGAACTGCTGGCACTGCACGTTGCCGAGTTGCTGCCGGGGGACGATCCGCGAGCTGCAGGCTTGGCCCGGCACCTGGCCTTCCTCCTCGAGGGGGCCATGGCCAGGGCCGGGCTCGAGGGCGACGACGCGTGCCTGAAAGAGTGCCGGATGATTGCTTCCCGGCTGCTGGCGGACCTGTGAGCGCGTCAGCGGGTTCGGCCAACGGTTCGTCCAAGGCGCCGCTCTGGGGTGCTCTGTGCGTGGTGGCGGCTTCGGTGCTCTGGGGCACCACGGGCACGGCTGCAACGTTTGCGCCGTCCGTGAGTCCGCTGGCCGTCGGTGCGGTGGCCATGGGAGTCGGCGGGTTGCTGCAGGCACTGTACGCAGCCAACGCGATAACGGGGCAGTGGCCGGGCCTGCTGGCCCGCTGGCGCCTGGTGTCCCTGGGCGCGCTGGCGGTGGCCGTCTATCCGCTGGCCTTTTACAGCTCCATGCGTCTTTCCGGCGTGGCAGTGGGAACGGTGGTATCCATCGGCTCGGCGCCAGTGGCGGCCGCGCTCATCGAGCGTTTCGCCGACGGCAAACTGCTCACCCGCCGGTGGATTGCCGGAGCGCTGGTGGGCGTCTCGGGCGCAGCCTTGCTGTCCTTCGCCGGGCACGCGCCCGCCGGTTCCCCCGGCGGTTCCTGGGCGTCCCTGGCCGGGATAGCCCTGGGCCTGCTGGCCGGCGCCACCTATGCCCTCTATTCCTGGGCGGCCCACCGCCTGATCGGCGGCGGGCTTTCGTCGCGGGCGGCCATGGGGGCTGTCTTTGGGCTCGGCGGGTTGCTGCTGATGCCTGTGCTGGCGGTCACCGGCCGGCCCCTGCTTGAGTCATGGGTCAATTTCTCGGTGGGCGCCTATATGGCACTGGTCCCGATGTTTGCCGGGTACGTCCTCTTTGGGTGGGGCCTGGCCAGGATCCGGGCCAGCACGGCCACCGGGATATCCCTGCTTGAAACGGTGGTGGCCGCACTGCTTGCGGTTCTGGTGGTGGGTGAGAGGCTGCCCCCGCATGGCTGGCTTGGCGCCGCCGTCGTCCTCTTCAGCCTCTTTATCCTGGCGCCGCGGCAGTCAGCCAGCGTGCCGCTCCGGCCGCCGTCGCCGGCTGGGGAAAGGCTTGCCCAGCAGCAGGCCGGTGCCCAGCCCCACGAGTGAAAGCCCCAGGACCACCAGCGCAACGATCTGGCCGCTGACGCCGGCGATCAGCAGCACCAGCCCGGCAAGGCCTGCGAGCGCGCCGAAAAAGAGGTCTGCCCTGAACCGGGGCGCGGGGTAGCCGGAGAGCAGCTCCATGGCCAGGTGGGGGTCGTCGGCGATCAGCCCCAGCTCCAGCTCCTTGAGCAGCCGCCGTTCCTCTTCGGACATTGGCACGGGATGCCCCCGGTTTTCGGCTAAACGGGATATCGGTATTGACGCTAAAACTCCCGTGGCGCTGCGTCAAGAGGCCCGGCTGCATCGCCGCAAGCATCACTCCAGGACGTCGTACCGCAGCTCATTCCCCAGGATTCTCACGCCCTGGGTGGGGACGTGCGGCGTGGCCTTGGCGGGCGGCATCAGGTGGGCAACGGGCAGCCCGGCCAGCAAGAGGCAATGGTCCGCGATGAGCCTGCGGTGGCAGCGCCACCAGACGGTTTCGCTGCACATGATGGCAGTCTGTTCCGACTGTGCGGCAGCAACGAGCGCTTCCGCTGCAACGCCGAAGTCCGCGGTGCGCATGTAGGCGGCGTAGGCCCGGAACGACTCATTGCGCAGGGCGGTATCGGGGGAGTCCGGCGGAAGCTTGCGGAAACCGCCCAGCTGCCGTTCCCACCGGTAGCTGATTCCCGCTTCCGGCAGCCACGCCTCCATGCGGTCCTTGCCGAAGTGGGGGTGCTTCCTGCTGCCCGGACCGATCCGGACATCCACCAGCGACGCCACACCGGCATCCCGCAGGCGCGAGGCGAACTCCGCCTGGGACGCGGTCCCGTGACCGACAGTGAACAGGGCCTTCACGCAAGCAATGATAGGCACGGCTCCCAGCCCCCTCCCAACAGGCCGGGGTGGGGGAACCAGTCGCCGGCAAGCAGTGAGGCCCTGCGTATGACCAAGCTGGCCAGTCCTGGTTTCGTCTCTGCGCCGCCCTGCAATAATCTGAACCAATCGGTTGTGCGCGGGGGTGCAGGCGCCCGGGGCAACAGGCAGCACTGTAAGTTCGGGCCACATCACACCAGACGAGGCGGACACGCATGACGGCTTCAGACCAGCAGCATCCACAGCGCACAGGGATGCCAACAGACCCTCCCGGGCTTTCGCGCGCCGCGGGCGGTGCTGCTGCCGGCGCGGCCGTGGACCCCCATCTGCTCCAGAAGCTGGCCGACGCGCATGGCGTGGGTACCTCGTTCCAGGGCTGGGATGGGCTGCCGCATACGGTAGCTGGAGAGACGCTGATTAAGGTGCTGGCCGCTTTGGGCGTGCAGGCGGACACCAACCAGGCCATCGAGGCCGCGCTGGCGCAAGCTGAACTGGCCCCCTGGCGCCGGATGCTGCCTCCCGCCGTCGTCATCCAGCAGGGTGAACCCGCGCTGGTCCCGGTCCATGCGCGTGATGGCGCAGCCGTGCAGCTGGGCATTGCCCTCGAAGACGGTTCCGGCGTCAAGGCGGTCCAGGAGGACGTCCGGGAACAGCCGCGGGATGTCGACGGCGTGGCCACCCGCCGCCTTACCTTCGCCCTCCCGCAGGACCTGCCCCTCGGCTGGCACACCCTGACCGCCCGTGCCGGCGACGTGACCGCGGAGGCCACCCTGGTGGTGACGCCGCGCCAGCTCAGCACCGCGCAGCCGCTCGAAGAGCGCCGCGGCTGGGGGCTGGCCACGCAGCTCTATTCCGTCCGGTCCAGGCGCTCCTGGGGAATCGGCGATTTCGCGGACCTCGCCGACCTCGCGGCCATCAGCGGCGAACGCGGCGCCGACTACGTGCTGGTCAACCCGCTGCACGCGGCTGAGCCCGTGCCGCCGGTGCAGCCGTCCCCGTACTCGCCCTCTACGCGCCGGTTCTTCAACCCGCTCTACATCCGTATCGAGGCCATTCCCGAGCTGGGCTACCTGAAGCCGCGCCGGCGCGCAGCGGTGGAGAAGCTCCGTGAGGAAGTGTCCGGGCTTAACAAGGATGGCGCCCGGTTGGACCGGAACGCCGTCTACGCGGCCAAGCTCCAGGCCCTGGAAATGCTCTACCATGCACGCCGATCCCCGGCCCGGCAGGCCGCCTTTGACGAGTTCTGCCGGATTTCAGGCAAGGGGCTGGACGATTTTGCCCTCTGGTCCGCAATCCGTGAGGACCTTGCGCCGGGTGATCCGCTGTGGACCGATCCCGCCTTCGCGCTGGGCACCCGGGAGGCCGAGGCGCTGCGGGACAAACTCGGGGACCGCATCGGGTTCCACCGGTGGCTGCAGTGGATCTGCGACGAGCAGCTCGAAGAGGCCCAGCGGGCCGCCCTCCGGTCCGGCATGCGGCTCGGCGTGGTGCACGACCTCGCCGTCGGCGTGGACCACAGCAGCGCCGATGCCTGGACACTGCGCGACGTACTGGCTCCCGCCACCAGCGTGGGCGCCCCGCCGGACATGTACAACCAGCAGGGACAGGACTGGGGGCAGCCGCCCTGGCACCCTGCCCGCCTGGCCGAGGCCGGCTACATCCCGTTCCGGAACATGCTGGCCACGGTGCTGCGGCACGCGGGCGGCATCCGGGTGGACCACATCCTTGGCCTGTTCCGGCTCTGGTGGATCCCGGTGGGAAACGCCCCGGGTGACGGCGCGTACGTCCGTTACGACCACGAGGCGCTGATCGGCATCCTCGCCCTGGAGGCCCAGCGTGCCGGAGCCGTGGTGATCGGCGAGGACTTGGGCACCTTCGAGCCCTGGGTGCGGGACTACCTGGCTGCCCGCGGCATCCTGGGCACGTCCATCCTTTGGTTCGAGTACGACGGCGACTCGCCCCTTGCGCCCGAAAAGTACCGGACGCAGGCGCTCGCCAGCGTCAACACCCATGACCTTCCGCCCACGGCCGGTTACCTCGCCGGGGACCACGTGGCGCTGCGCAGCGGGCTGGGCTTGCTGGAGCGGTCCGAGGCGGAGGAACGGGCCGAGCACAACGCCGCCCTGGAGAAAATGCTGGCCATGGTGCGGGAGCGTGGCTACCTGCCCGGAAGAACCGCGGGCGGGCATCCGGAAACGGAAGAACAGACCATCGAGGCGCTGCACCTCCTGCTCACCCAGACGCCGTCGGTCCTGCTGGGCGTTGCCCTGGTGGACGCGGTGGGGGAGCGCCGGGTCCAGAACCAGCCCGGCACCACCGAAGCGCTGTACCCCAACTGGCAGGTTCCGCTGGGCCGGCCGGACGGCAAACCGGTGTTCCTTGACGATCTTCCCGCGAATGCCCGGTTCAACTCGCTGCTGGCGGCGGTGGAAGGAGCCCTGCGCGGCTAGCCGCCCGCCGGCTGCCTGTTGTCACGCACAACAACCTGTCAGCCAGCAACCTGTCAGCCACCAACGCGAGGCCACTCCCTCGACCGTCCGGGATCCGGAACGGCGAAGGAGTGGCTTCGCATTGCTGCTAGACGCCGGTTCCGCTAGCCGGCCGTGATCACGTGCGTAAAGTGGTCGTAACGGAAGGTGGCCGGGCCGCCGTCGTGCTTTAACACGATGTTGGAACCCGGTGAGGCGCCGCCCGCACCGTAGCTGACATTCCAGGACCGGTCCAGGGCGGCCTTGAATTCATAGGTGCCGGCAGGCAGGGCCGGCGCGGACAGCTTCCATACGAGGTCGGCCGGGTCGAGCATGAGCTGTGCCTGGTCGCAGGCAGGTTCCCAGTCCGTGGCGCAGCCAAGCTCACTGTTCATGCTCCCCGCGGCCGCCACAGCCCCGGGCTGCTGGGAGGCGTAGACGGCGCTGAGCAGGTGCGTGCTGTTGTCGTAGCGGAACGTCACCGGGCCGCCGGGATGGTCCAACGTGATGTTCGGTCCGTTGAACGCGCCGCCGGCCCCGTAGTTCTCGTCCCAGCCGCCGTTGAGCGCTGCCTTGTATTCGTACTGCCCCTCAGGAAGATCCACCGTGAGCCGCCAGACCTTGTCGGCGGGGTCGAGCACCATCATTGCCTGCGAACACGCCGGATCCCACGGTTTGGTGCAGCCCATTGCCTCGTTCAGGGAACCCGCTACTGTCACGGAGTCGGGCTGCGGTGCTTCGCCCACCGTCACCGTCCGGGTTTCACTGACCACGCTGAAGCCGGGGCCGGTCATCGCGGCCCGGTACGCCACTTTGGTACCGTCGTCGAGGTCGGAGACGTCGTCCTCCGCCGAGTACACGGGCGAGGAATCATCCGTGGCTACCGCAGTCCAGTCGCCGCCTGCCACGCTTCGTTCGAACGTCACTGTGTGGCTTGCCTTCTCGGGGTCCACGGTGGCGCTGAGCTCCACCTGGCCCTCGGCGCTGCTGCCCTCCGCGGGCTTGTTCAGCGTCACCACCGGAGCGGGCACGCTAGCCGTGCGTGGCTGCGAGCTGGCGGTGTGCCCGCCGTTGTCCAGCACAGTGGCTCGGTACTCGACCGGCGTCCCGGCATCCAGCGCCGCCACGTCATGGAACACCTGGTACGGCGCGGTGTCATCGGTGCCGATCGGCGCCCACCCTCCGCCTGCCGTCCTGGCTTCAAAGGTAACCTCATAGAACGAAGAACCGCCGACGTCGGCCGTCACCTTGAGGCGCCCGTTGTCGCCGGGAGCCGCTGCCGGGTCCTGGAGGACGATGGCGGGCGCGGCCTTGGAGTGCGGGATCCGCCCGGAGGACTGGTAGACCACGGCGGAGAGCGGCGGCACCGTGACGGTCAGCGTGCCGGCCTCCGACGTCTTGGTTTCAGCGGCAGCGTCCCCGTAGATGCGGGTGTAGTTGCGTTTGGAGATGTAGGTGGGCACTTCTGCGGTCTGCGCCTGTTCGCTGTTGTTCAGGGCCACCACGTACTCGCGCTGGTCCCCGGCATCCGTACGGGAGAACGCGTAGATGCCCGGGCCCTCGGAGGCGTAGCGGTGCTGGTGTGCGCCGTCGCGGAGGGCCGGGTGCTCCTTGGTGAGCGTGGCCAGTTCGCTGATCTTGTTGTACAGCGGGTGCGCGGTGTTGAAGTTATCGGTGGCGTGCGTGGCGTCCGTGCCCAGCAGGTCGTCGTCGAGGTACTCCGGCACCTGGCTGGCGAACAGCGTCTGGCGGGCGTCCTGGTCGCCGCCCGGGCCGGTGAAGCCCTGCTCGTCGCCGTAGTAGATGACGGGGTTGCCGCGGGAGAAATACATGAGCTCGTGGGCCAGCTGGTCGCGGGCCACCTGCTCGGCGCCGGACGATCCCGGGTTGTCCGCGGCGATGAAGCTGCCGATGCGGCCCATGTCGTGGTTCCCCAGGAACGTTGGCAGCTGGTAGACGTTCGAGTCCGCGTCCGTGTACCAGTCATCGCCGGCGAAGAAGGTCTCCAGCGTGCGGGCGTCCTGGCTCTTGGAGGCGAAACTCCGGGCGGCGTCCTGGAAGGGGAAGTCCAGGACGGCCTGCATCTGGTTCCGGGTTGTGAACTGGGAAGTGAAGCTCTTGGTGGTGTCGAAGACCTCGCCGAACATGAAGAACTCGTCCTTGCCCTGGGCATTGGCGTAGCTCAGGACGTCCGGGCCGAACTCCTGCCAGAACTCGTTGTTGACGTGCTTCATCGTGTCGATGCGGAAGCCGTCAACGCCGAAGTCTGCAATCCAGGTCTTGTAGATGTCCTTCATGCCGTCCACGACAGTGGGATGCTCGGTGAACAGGTCGTCCAGGCCGAAGAAATCCCCGTAGTAGGCGTCCTCGCCAACGAAGGTTGTGTCGCCGCGGTTGTGGTAGAGCGCGGGATCGTTCAACCAGGCGGGAACCTTCAGGTCCTCCTCGCCCTCCTCCAGGACCGGAACGTAGGGGAAGGACGTTTCCGGGGCGAGGTCCGGGAAGCTCTCCGAACCGGCGTAGTCGCGGTCGTCGAACGGCTCGCCGTCCGCGGTCTTGTATGGCACCTCGTCCTTGGAGGTGTATCCCTTGCGGGCGCCGCCCTCGTAGCCGATGACATCCGCCGTGTGGTTGGTGATGATGTCGAAGTAGACCTTCATGCCACGGGAGTGGGCCTCGTCGATGAGGGCCTGCAGCTCATCATTGGTGCCGAGATGCGGGTCGATTTGGGTGAAGTCCGTAATCCAGTACCCGTGGTACCCGGCGGATTTGTCCTCGGGCTGAACCGCCTTGTTCTTGAAACTTGGGGTGAGCCAGATGGACGTGGTTCCCAGCCCCTGGATGTAGTCGATTTTGTCCAGCAGGCCGGCCAGGTCTCCGCCGTTGTAGAACCCCTTTTTGGTGGGGTCGAATCCGGAAACCATGGGGTCACCGCCTAGGCCGCCGTCGTCATTTGCGGTGGTCCCGTTGTTGAAGCGGTCAGCCATGACGAAATAGAAGTTCTCGTCCGTGACGGGAGCGCGGAGTGAATGGAAGGCCGACGCCGTGCCGGGGTCCTTCGGGCCGGGTGCGGCCTGGGCGGGGAGGACTGCCGCTGAAACCGCGACGGCGGCCGCCAGCAACCCGGCGGCTGAACGGAAGGCGGTGGTTTTGAGGGATGTGCGGGCGGGTGGTGGCGCGGCGGAGGGGCGGGGGCGCGCGGACACGCTGGAATGGGTGCGGAATGACAAGGGGTGAGACCTTCCTGGGAGCGTCGCTGCTGTTCAGGCTTGCCGAGGGAAAACAGGCGGCAAGGAGGAGTGCGTTTCACAGGAAAGCCAGCCTTTCCGTGAGGCACGTCACAACTGTAAGCGCTTGCACGGAATAACTCCAGCGATTGTGCTGGACTGTCCCGGTCCGGCTGGTTGCTTCTCCGGCCCGTGCCAGGACCCTCCGGAAAGCGGCAGTGTTTCGTAACAGGCTGCCCGGAGGAGCCCTAGCCTGCGGGCACCAGGGCGGTGGGCGAGGGGGTCTCTAGATTGTGGACTACTTCTCCCGGGCAGCCCGTGAGGGTATCCAGCGCAAAGGTGGCCACGTTGTGGGACCGCTCATGGGCCACGTGGAGCCAGTCACCCCTCACCAGGTGGTGACGCGGCCAGTTTCCGCCGCTGGGCGTGTCCTTGATGGGTGCCAGTTCCGTCCCCCCGGCACCGACCTCAAGCACGCTGATGATGTTGGAGCCACGCACGCCCACATAGGCATAGGACCCCCGGAAGCCGAGGCAGATTTCCGCGCCGGAGTCGTCCGGGAGGCTGCCGCCGGACGTTGCCGGCCCGCGGAAAACCAGCTCGAAGGTACCCGCTTCCGGTCTCACGATGAACACTTCGACGGAGTACTCAGACACCACGAACACGTTCCCGTTCTGATGCTGAACCATGTGCCGTGGGCCAGTGCCGAAGGGCAGAACAACCTCGTGGTCAGCAACCAGCCCGGTGCCCGGCACGTAGTTCCAGACCCGAAGGGTGTCGTGGCCCAGGTCTGTGGTCATGATGCGCCCGTCCGCCAGCATCAGGCTGGCGTGGGCGCGGCTCTGCCGCGGCTCACCCGGATTGAGGCCGGCGTGCGGATCGACCGACGGCACCGCGGGGAGCCGCCGGGTCATCCCGCCGTCGGCATCCAGTTCGTAGAGCAGGACCTGGCCGTCGCCCCAGCAGGCTGCGGTGACGAAGCGGCCCTGCGGGTCCACAGCAACGTGGCAGGTTGCTTCTCCGGCGCGTTGCGGCTCACCGAGGGGCTCCAGCCCGAAGTCGCCGGAGCGGCGGAAAGCCCGGACCATTTTGCGCTGCTCGGCCACTGCGTACACCACGGGCAGCGTGGGATGGACGGCAACGAAGGACGGCGAGTCCGTCTCCGCCGCAGTTCCCAGCCATTCGAGGCTTCCGTCCGGGTGCTCGGCCAAAGCACCGATTCCGTCCGCCCTGCCTCCTCCGTCGGGGGTGTAGGTACCGGTCCAAATGACGGGGTGCGGGGCAGGAGAAGTCATGGTTCCATCCTGCCAAAAAATGGATGCCTTACGGTGCACTTGCCCACTAACATTGGGCTCCAGCCACGCCTCTGGCTATCGGGGGCGTGCGGAAGGGGTGATGATGCGCAACTGCGAGCCGACTGCTGAGCCCCAGACCCTTGCTCCGGTGGTTTCCGCCCTGCGGGTAGCGGGCTGTGTCTTCGCAGAAGACGAGGCGCTGCTGTTAATAGCTGAGGCCCCGGATTCCGCGGTACTCGCAGAATGGGTGGACCGCCGCATATCCGGCATGCCACTGGAACATGTTCTGGGATGGGCTGATTTTTGCGGGGACCGCATCGCCGTGGACCCGGGTGTTTTTGTGCCTCGGCGGCGGACGGAACTGCTGGTTCACCAGGCAGTAAGCCTGCTGCGGGACCGGACTCTTTCACCGCCCCCGATTGTTGTGGACCTTTGCTGCGGTTCGGGCGCGGTTGGTACGGCCATTGCCCGGCTGCACCCAAGGGCGGAAGTGCACATGGCTGATATCGATCCTGCGGCAGTGAACTGTGCCCGCCGCAATGTGGATCCCGTTAGGGGCCGCGTGTACCAGGGTGATCTGTTCGCGGCGCTGCCGCCGGCGCTTCAAGGCCGGGTGCGGATTCTTGCCGTCAACGCTCCTTACGTCCCCACGGAAGCGATAAGAACAATGCCGCCTGAAGCGCGCCTCTACGAATCGCGCGCTGCGCTCGACGGGGGCGGTGACGGACTGGACTTCCACCGCCGCGTGGCAGCACACGCCCTCCAATGGCTTTCGCCTGGCGGACACCTGCTGATCGAGACCAGTGGGCAGCAGGCCGGGCGGACATCCGCGATCGCGGCTGAGGCGGGGTTAACCGTCCGGACCGTCCATGATGATGAGCTGGACGGGACTGTGGTGGTCGGTTCCCTCCATCGGGGCACGCGGACCCAGGCAGTTACGTGACGGTAATTGCGCCTGCACTGTCTTGTCCAGGCCCTGGCCGGAGGCAGGTCAGGGTGCGGCGCCCTGGATCCGCGACTGGAGGACAGGCAAACCCGGTCCCGCGAGCTCGTTCACGTAAGGTTTACGGCCAGCCATGGACATCACCAGGGCGAGCGTCGATCCGGTGACCAGCGGTCCGGTGCCCGTTGCGAAGGGTCCGTCGTCAGCGCGCAGCTTCAGGCCTGCGATGCTTGTGCGGCTGTCCACGGTGAAGTCGCGTTCGGCGAAAAATTCGGCCACGAAGGTCAAAGCCTCGATGCTGGGTGTTCGGGGAAGTCCCAGCGGCTGGCGGATGTCTTGGGCATGCACGACGACTTCGCCGAGGTAGGCCGCAGTGTGGCTTGAAGGCGCCGTGGTACTCCCGATTACCGCCCGGAAGCGCTCGAGGGTCTCGGTAGGTGTCCTGCCGCGGTGCTCGGTCAGCCTGCGCTGGTTGTGGACATCGGGCCGGAAACGCGCGCCCAGTATGCTGCGGAACCACTGCCACTGGTTCAGGCTGGCTGCGGCCGTGAGGTGGGCGAGAACCTGCTCAATGTCCCACTGCCCACAGAGACTACGATGCTGCCACTGCTCCGGGTTGAGTCCAGAGAGATCCTCTGCCAGCGTGGTCCGCTCAATGTGGGCCAGCGCCCATAAGTGCTCGCTTGTCGGTGTCGTCATGGAACCCTCTCGGCTGGCGTTAGTTGATGGTGCTCATACAAAGCCGATGTGCCAGCGGCTGCCCGGATGAGACGGGAGGCGCCGCTGTCTCGTTGGGAGGAATACTGAGAGTGACAATATCGGGAATCACGCATCTTCGCCGCCTGGTTTATCGAACGAGTCACGGCTTGGAGTCTTCTCACTCCCGCTGCGTTCGCGGGGGCGGGGGTGGCCTGAAGTAACCGTTTTGTTGGGGCTTTTGTTGGGGGTCGATGTGTTTCGGGGGCGTGTACCAGGGTGTGCCGTGGCGGGTGGTGATGATCCATTGTTCTTTGTGGATGAGGTGGTGGTGCGCTGAGCAGAGAAGTGCGCCGTTGCTGGTGGATGTGGGGCCGCCGTCTGACCAGTAGGTGATGTGGTGGGCTTCGCACCACGGTGCGGGAATGGTGCAGTTGGGGAAGGTGCAACCTTGGTCGCGGGCTGTGAGGGCGAGCCGCTGGGCGGGGGTAAAGAGGCGGGTTTTGCGTCCGAGGTCCAGGATTTCGCCGTGGCTGCCCAGGACAGCGGGGATGATGTCGGCGTCGCAGGCCATTTTACGCAGGGTAGCGGCGGCCACGGGCCCGGTAAAGACGAAGTTACCCGACGCAAGACTGGGTTCTGTTCCGGTCGTGGTGTCTAGGTCCGTGCGGGTGCCAGTGCCGCTGCCGACACCCGCAGCTGCGTCCATGCTTACGTCGGTGCCGGTGCCTGCGTTCATGCCAGTGCCCGTGCCTGCACTACCCCCGCCTGCGCCGCGCGGGCCGGATTCCTGGCCGCCGGAGGGGTCGCCGCGGTGGAGGAAAAGGTCCTTGTAGTTGATGGTGGCAATGATCTGGGGCCGGTTGCCGCCGGTGATGGGGAGGGCATTGGTGGTGAGCCCTGCTTTGACGGCGCTGATAATGCCATCCAGTTGTTTTTGGGGGCGGGTGCGGCGGTCCAGGTCCCAGCCGGACCCCGGGCCGGCGTCGTGCCAAGCAGAGTCTTGCGCGGTCCCACTTCCGTCTCCGCTATCGGCGCCTATGACTATGTCCCTTGTGCTGCAACTTCCCCCGCCGGTGCCGCTGCCGGCGTCGGAGTCTGTCCCGGTCCCTGTACCGGAACCGGCGTTGGTGTCGGCGCAAGCGCCGTTGGGTACGCCGGCGCCGTTGGGGACGGAGGTGCGGGGGTTGGTAGCGGCGTTCATAACCGTGAGGAGGTGTTCGTATTGGTCGGTGGTGGCAAAGATTTCGAGGCGGTGCAGGCCGTGGCGTGGTTTGCGGATGAACGCGCCCTGGGTGTGGCGGAGGGCTTCCTCGGTGGGTTCGGTGCCGTCGGCGTCGATGGTCTCGGCCCAGCGCTGGGCCAACCGGGCTACGAAGTCGGGATCGGCGGCGGCCGCGGCGGCGGTGAGGTCATGTTCAATCCGGTCCAAGACATCCGGAGTGGTGTGATGCCGGATCCGGTCCAGCGCAGCAGTGATGATCGTCCCGGCGTAAGAGGACACCACGGGCGCTGAAGCGACGGCCGCCAGCGAGTCCCCGTTCGTGCCCTCAGTCGTGTCGTTGGGCGTGTCCGCGGCTGTTGCCTCAGGAGTCGCTGCGCTTTCGGCTGGCCCAGCCGAAAGTGGGTTGGGTGCCGGGGCAAGGGCGCACGCGAGATGTGGCAGGGCCGGTGGAAGGGGTTCGCCGGTGAGGCTGGTGCCGGGCAGGGCCTGGTGGGCAAGTGCGAGGCGGCGGCGGGCCTCGCGCAGGGGAATCCGGAGCCGGAGGCGGAGGAACTCCGCGGTGTTCCTGCACCCGTCGTCGGCGGGCGAAGTCACGACCGGCACGCCACCCCTCGTCCCGGTACCCGCACCGGCAGTGACAACGCCATGAGCAGCAGTGGCTGCACTGGGTGTCTGCTCGCTGGGCGTCTGGTCGCTGGATGTCGAGTCGCCGGGGTTCGGTTCGCTGGGCTCCGCGCCGCCGGTTGTGGCCTTGCCCGGCCAGCCGGCGTCTGTCTCATTTAGTATTTCGGCGCCGTTCTCCCACCCGGTGACCCAGCCCCGGGATCGGGCGGACCGGGCGGCAGTCGCGGCGGTGATTGCTTCGCTTCGGGTACGGTCCACAGCCCCGGCAGCGAGTAGCTGCAGGCATTCGACACTCCGGGCGAGGTCCTCAACCTGGCCGGCGAAGTCAGAAGCGTCAACATAGCCGGCCACTGCAAGAGCATCTGGGGCGGCCAGCGCCGCAGCATTGAGGAGGCCCCCGATTTCAGCCAGCCCGGCTTGCGGCTGTCCACCTGTTTCCTCGACACGTCCGGATGCATCGTCACCAGCCGGTGCTGGGAGCGAAACGGGATCCGGGGGAGCCACAGTGCCCTGGCCTACGACTTCATAGAGGCGGGCTGAGACGGTCCGGGCGCCTGTTCCAGATGGAGGGAGGGAACTTGCGTTGGAGAGTAGGGCGGCATAACCACTGAACTCCGCAAGCTGGTTCCCAAGCACCTTCATGGGACAACTCTGCCAAAGACCACTGACAAAAAGGGCCGGCTAAAGCGGCTATGTGGATAACCCGGGAAGCCGGGTGCCAGCCTGGCCGGGTTATCCACACGGGGAGCCGTGTTGGCGACCGCCTGCCGTGCTGGATGCCGCTGAGGCGTTAAGACGCCGCTGGCCGCCGCGTCCCCCAAGGATCGCGACGGCCAGCAAAGCCATTCAGTTGTAGCACACGCAAGCGGTGATTACGTTGTCAAGCGGGAACCGCTCTGCCGCAAGCCGTACGAACGGCCTGTCAGGACTTCGAGCCGGTCTCGTCCGAGGTGCCGAGATTGTGCGTTTCCGGGTGTGTGCTGTGGGCGGGGATGTGGTCCCCGCCAAGGTCGTCACTGCCCGAGGGACCAGCAGCACCGGTACCAGCAGCACCGGGACCAGCAGCGCCGGTACCGGTTGTGCCCAAACTGCCCGAAGTACCCGCGCCGCTGGTGCTTGCTGCACCCGCTGTTGCGGCGTCGTCGGACGTTGAGGACTTTTTGTCACCGGTTGTGCCCTCGCGGTGCATTGCGGAACCAATGACTGTGCCTGCCCGGCGGGCCGCCTCAGTCAGCTGGTCCGCCACTTCAGGAGCCTTTTCCTTGATGGCATCCGTGGCAACAGCAACCTTGTCCTGAACCGGCTTGCTGTCCCAGATGCCCGCGGCGCGAGCCTTGAGTTTGTCGTACGCTGCCCGTCCCGACCGTGATCCAAGCACATAGCCGGCGGCAATTCCTACGCCCAAAAGAAGTTTGTTTTTCATGATGAGGTCCTGCTCCCTGAGAAGGTTCAGTTCCGGCCAGAGAGGCCGGGAGATAGAAAAACCGGCCCGGGGATGTTGTCCCCAGGCCGGCTCTCCTGGCTGGCGCGTCTGTTAGCTGCGTGCGCCACGCTTGGTGACCATGCCGTATACCAGCAGCACGATCAGCGCACCGCCGATGGCCAGCAGCCACGTCTGCAGGGAGAAGAACTCCTGCAGTCCGGTGCCAAAGATCATTCCGCCGATCCAGCCGCCGAGGAGTGCTCCAACGACGCCGAGGACCAGGGTGATGACCCAGCCGCCACCCTGGCGGCCCGGGAGGATCGCCTTAGCGATCGCGCCAGCAATAAGTCCGAGAATTAGAAATGCAATGAATCCCATTTTTTGTTCCTCTTCCTAAGTAAAGGAGGCCTCCGGATCCCGGAGACACTTCATCCTTCTGCCTCAATAGTAATCATGCTTACTATCTATTTGCCAACCCCAGTTGGAAGAAAAAGCCCATTTCAGGGCGGTTTAGTGCCCCGTTACGTCTGAGTCGTTGCCTGCATCGGGCCCCTCATCGAGGATAGCCAATTCCGCTAGATCCTGCGGATCCAGGGTGAAATCGAAGATATCAAGGTTTTCCCTCATACGCTCCGGACTGGCTGTTTTCGGAATCGTTACAATTCCGTTCTGGACATGCCACCGAAGGACAAGCTGGCCGGGCGTTTTCCCATGCTTTTCGCCGAGCTGGGACAGGATGGGAGCGCCGAGCAGGCCAGCCCCGGAGCCGCCCAGCGGGCTGTAGGACTCGGTGATGATGCCGTGCTTCTTATGGAAGTCCCGCTCAGCGGTCCGGGTTATTGCCGGGGACAGCTGAATCTGGTTGAGGGCGGGAACAACATCAGTTTCAGCCATCAGGCGTTCCAGGTGTGAAGGCTTGAAATTGGAGACCCCGATGGAGCGCACCTTCCCCTCCGCCTGGAGCCGTTCAAAGGTCCGCCAGGTGGAGACGTAGTCGTCCCGCGCCGGCAGGGGCCAGTGGATCAGCAGCAGGTCAACATAATCCAGTCCAAGCCGCTTCAAGGACCCCTCCAGTCCCTCCACGGCCCTGCCATTCCCCTGGAACTGGCCGTCCAGCTTGGTGGTGATGAACAGCTCGTCCCGGTCCACGCCGCTGGCGCGGATGCCGTTGCCCACACCCTGTTCATTGCCGTACTTCACGGCAGTGTCGATATGCCGGTATCCGGCTTCCAGGGCTTGTACGACGGCGGTGGCCGCCTCATCATCGGCCAGCGGCCAGGTGCCAAGCCCCACCTGCGGAATGGAGTAGCCGTCATTGAGTGTGATCAGCGGTGCACGTGTCATTGGAACAGTCTCTCCCGGATTCGGCTGCTTAGCCCTTGAAAGCCCTGAGAATGTTGTCCCCGTTGTACTCCAGGGACACCCTGGCGGTATCAGAAACGGCATCCGGGCCCTTCTGCTGCGCCAGGAAGTCCATGAAGCGCTGGATGGCCTGCCCGGCCTTCGCGGCGTCGCCGTTTTCAACAGCGGCCGCGGCCTGCTTGATGCTGGTTGCCAACTGGCTGGCCACGGGCCCTGACACGTCCCCTGACTCCACCAGGTCTTCAAGCACATGCTGCAGCGTCTTCACGCTGCCGGGGAGCCAGGCTGCGCGCAGGGGCACGCCGGCGAAGTCCATGTCCGAGGCAAGATAGAAGTCCGTGTAGGACGGCTGGTTGTAGGTGGTGTTCTGCCGGGCAACCTCGGCACGGTACTGGGGATCGTGCATGAGGGTGTAGAGCTTGTGGTTGGTCACCTCGGTGCTCAGGTACATGCGCAGCGCCGAACTATCAGCCGTCCGCACCAGCATTTCCTCGCGCCAGTCGCCCACCACGTCTGCCACCAGGCTGGGCGTGCCCTTGGTGCCGTTGTTGGTGCGGGTCCCCTCGGCTGTCAGCAGCCGGCCACGCTTCCAGTCATCGATGGTGGGCGTCTGCTCGCCTGAGCCGTTGATGATCTGCGTGGTCATGTCCGCGGCCCACCTGATGCTCATGTTGGTGCCGGGAGTGGCGTTTGACAGCTTGTCGCCGTCGGCCGACTGCATGCCGATGGCCCAGTTCTCGATGCCGGGAACGCCCGGGTCCACGTCGCCGATCATGCCGCGGCCGGTGTCCCTGCCGGAGTAGGCGCCGAAGAGCACCTCGCCGGTGGCGGCGTCGCGCATGGCGTAGCCGTAGGGGGCATAGGTGCCGCCCTCGTGCACCGTGAAGATCTCTTTGCCTGGACGGGCGGGGTCGATGTCCGTGACGTGCATGGCGTCGCCGTGGCCCAATCGGGCTTCCCCGCCAGGGATGGCGCTGGCGTCGGGCATCGTGTCGAAGGAGCTGTACAGCAGCGAGCCGTCGTCGTCGATGGTGGCGGAGCCGTAAACGATCTCCTGCCTGCCGTCGCCGTCCACGTCTGCTGCGCTGAGCGAGTGGAAGCCCTGTGTAGTAAGCGTGCCGAATTCCGGATCGGTGCCGTCCCGGCCGTGCGGGCCGTCATTGAACGGGTTGGTCATGGGCGTCCAGCCGGAGTCGACGTTCCACACGGGCGCGAGGTCTGACCCGTCCCAGGTGTAGGCGGCCAGGGTGGTCCGCGTGTAGTAGCCGCGGGCGAACACCGCAGCCGGCCTCTTGCCGTCAAGGTACGCGACGCCGGCAAGGAAGCGGTCCACCCTGTTGCCCGGCTCAATACGGGACATGGCGTAGTCGCCCCACATGAGTCCGTCGTCGTGCCTGCCCGGCTCATACGCGACGGTCTTCAGTTCCTTGCCCGACGCGCCTTCAAACACCGTCAGGTATTCAGGGCCGGAAACGATGAAGCCCTCGAAGGCCCGCAGGTTGTTCCTGGCGCTGCGCGAGGGGGCATAGACGTCCATGAAGTAGTCGGTGAGTGCTTCCGCGTCCGCCTGGGAGAGGGGGTACTGGTACTTCGGCGTGGTGCCGAACGCTTCTTCCAGGGTGGCGGGCCAGTTGCCGGCCTTCACCTCCGGATGTTCGGTCCAGCCCTGGAACGTTTCCACCATGTGCCGGTAGTAGTCCGCCGCGCTCATGCGGTAGTCGTCCGAGTTGGAGTAGCCGGCCTCGATGTCCTGCTGCAGCAGCGAGATGAAGTTTTCGGAACCGACGCTGCCATCGGCCTTGAAGCTGGTGCTCTTGGTTCCCGGAGCCGTTTTCATCATCATTTCCACGCGGCCGTCGCCGTCGAAATCGTTGACCAGCATCTGGGTGTAATGGGCACCCGAACGGATATTGACGCCGAGATCGATGCGGTGGAGCAGCGTGCCGTCCGCTTTGTAGGTATCCACGTAGGTGTTGCCGGTGTAGCCCGCCTGGGAGACGTCTTTGGAGTTGTTCGGGTCCCACTTGACGATGAATTCGTACTGTCCATCGCCGTCGACGTCTCCTACGGACGCGTCATTGGCGTTGTAGGTGTACGCCTGCCCGGCGGGGGTGGTGCCGTCAGCCGGCTTCTTCAGGGGGATGTCCACGAAGTTGCCGCCCCATGGCGTGGCGGATGCGCTGCTGTCCACTTCCACGCCTGCGACGACGGCCCGCACCTGGTATCCGGATGCGGCGGTTCCGGAGGTGTCGAGGTAGTTGGTGCTGTCCGTGACAGAGGCCAGTTTCTGGCCGTCGCGGTAAACGTTGAAGTCGGTGCCAGTGAGGCCTGTGGCGGAATAACCGGAGGCCTCGTGGCCCAGGAGCCGCCAGCTTAAGAAGACGCCTTCGGACGTCTTGGCAGCCACAAGGCCGCGGTCAAGGTGGTCCAGCTGGACGTCCGGCATGCCGGGCTTGGGAGAGCGTTCGACGGCGGACGCGGGGGCAGCGAGGCAGCCTACGGTAAGGGCAATTCCGACGGCGGCGACGGACAGGAGGCGCGCGGGAGTACGGTGCGGACTCATCAGTGAATCCTTTCAATTTAAGAACGGGAAAACGCTTCCCCGATAACCTAGCGGGGGAGTGCGGCAGAAAACAAGCCTTGCCGCCGGGCAGCAAGGAAGATATTTAGAACGTTGTAGAAGAGGCGGGGCGGCCGGGGACGCAGGAAGGGTGCGGGGACGCTGCAAGCTTTCCGGCGTCCCCGCACCCTTCCGGCAATCCGAGAGCCGCGCACTGTCAGTTCCAGGGCGGGTGGATGGATCTTATGCACCGCTCCGCGCCCAAGCTGTGAGCCGGTCTGTCAGGGCCATATAGCCCTGGTCCACGGTCTGCAGCTCGGGGTTTGCATCGAACCACTGCACGATTTCGCGGGCGCCGTCGGCGAAAGGGATGGTGGCGCGGTAGCCGGGCACAAGGGACTTGATCTTGGTGTTGTCGAAAACCACGGAGTGTGAGCGGTCTCCGAGGAGGTTGGCCCCCAGTTCGGCGCTGTGCGCGGCGATGGTTTCGGAAGCCACATGGACCAGTTCCGGCTCCGGGACGCCGGCCGCCCGCGCGAACAGTTGGTAAATCTGGTTCCAGGGCAGGTACTCGTCCGAGGTGATGGTGAAGCTTTCGCCCACCGCCTGCGGCCGGCCCAGAAGCCCCACGAAGGCCTTGGCGAAGTCCTGGCTGTGGGTCAGGGTCCACAGCGATGTCCCGTCCCCGTGCACCATGACCGGCAGCCCCGTGCGCATCCGGTGGATGTCGGTCCAGCCTCCCACCATGGCGATCTTGGTGCGGTCGTAGGTGTGCGAAGGCCGTACCACCGTGAGCGGGAAATCCTGCTCGCGGTATGCCTGGTAGAACAGTTCCTCGCACGAAATCTTGTCCCGGGAGTACTGCCAGAACGGATTCTTCAGCGGCGTGGACTCGCGGATCGGCAGCCTGGTGGGCGGTTTCTGGTAGGCGGAGGCGGAACTGATGAAAACGTACTGCCCGGTTCGCCCGGCGAACAGGTCCAGGCTGGCCTTTGCCTGGTCAGGCGTGAAGGTAATAAAGTCCGCCACGGCGTCGAACTCGCGCCCGGCGAGCACGGCGCGGACCGCGGAGGCATCCCGCACATCGGCCGTGAGGATTTCCGCCCCATCCGGGACCGGCTTTGTGGACCGGCCCCGGTTGAGGATGGTGAGCCGGTGTCCCAGCGCGACGGCTCGTTCTGCCGCCGCCGTGCTGATGACTCCGGTGCCGCCGATGAAAAGGATGTTTCTCGGCGCCACCGTGTCGGCGTCAGGGGTGAGTGGGTTCACCACGCGTAGTCTTCCGGAGCCGTGCGGTGCCCCGGGAAGATGTCATCGAGCCGCTTGAGGGCGTCGGCGTCCAGGGTGACGTCGAGGGCGCGGACAGCGGCGTCGAGCTGGTCCTGGGTTCGCGGTCCCACGATAGGTGCGGTGACGGCGGGCTGGTGCAGGAGCCAGGCAAGGGCAACGTCGCCGGGCTCGTGGCCGAGTTCATCCGCGAAATCCTCGTAGTGCCGGATCTGGTCTTCGTGCTTCTTGAGGGTCTCCGCCGCACGGCCCTCGGTGCGGCGGACGCCGTCGCGCTCTTTCTTCAGTACACCGCCCAGGAGGCCGCCCTGCAGCGGCGACCAGGGAATGAGGCCCAGTCCGTACTGCTGGGCGGCCGGAATCACTTCCAATTCCACTTGGCGCATGAAGAGGTTGTAAATGGACTGCTCGCTGACCAGGCCCGTGTAATGGCGCCGCTGCGCCGCTTCCTGCGCCTGGGCAATGTGCCAGCCGGCAAAGTTGCTGCTGCCGGAGTAGAGGATTTTGCCCTGCTGGACGGCCACCTCGATGGCTTGCCAGATTTCATCCCAGGGGGTGTCGCGGTCGATGTGGTGGAACTGGTAGACGTCGATGTAGTCGGTCTGCAGCCGCTTCAGGCTGGCGTCCAGGGCCCGGCGGATGTTCAAGGCGGAAAGCTTGGACTCGTTGGGCCGGTCCGTCATGGTGCCGTACAGCTTGGTGGCCAGCACCGTGTGTTCGCGGCGCTCGCCGCCCTTCGCGAACCAGCGGCCGATGATCTCCTCGGTCCAGCCGCGGTGGCCAGCGCCGCCGTAGACGTTGGCGGTGTCGAAGAAGTTGATGCCCTGCTCGTGGGCCGAATCCATGATGGAGTGGGCGTCCGCTTCTTCCGTCTGGGGGCCGAAGTTCATGGTGCCGAGGCAGAGGCGGGAGACTGTCAGGCCGGAGCGGCCCAGATGGGTGTACTGCATGGGGTGTCCTTTCGGGGGACGGGGGTCCGTGGGCTGGTTTACAGCTGGGTGAAGGCGGCGACGGCGGGATCGGAGCCGATCCGGGCGCCGGACTCGAGGGCGGTGATTGCGGAAAGTTCGTCATCCGTGAGCTTCAGGGTGGATGCGGCGTAGTTCTCCCGCATGCGTCCCGGGTCCACGGACTTGGGGATCACGATGTTCCCGGTAGCGAGGTGCCAGGCGAGCACCACCTGGGCCGTGGTGGCGTTGTGGGCGTTGGCAATGGCGGTGACGGCGTTTCCGTTGAGGTCCCCGCCTTGGCCGAGCGGGCTGTACGCCTCGACTCCGATGCCCAGTTCCCGGCACTTGGCCGCAAGGGGGGCTTGCTGGTAGCTGGGATGGAGTTCGATCTGGTTGACGGCAGGGACGATTTCCGCGGATTCCAGCAGGTGGTTTAGGTGTTCGGCCAGGAAGTTGGAGACGCCAATGGCGCGGATCTGGTTGTTCTCGTACAGCCGCTCCATCTCCTTCCAGGCCTGGACGTACAGTCCTTGGGAGGGGACGGGCCAGTGGATCAGGTAGAGGTCCACAAAATCCAGGCCCAGTGCTTTGCGGCTGTTCTGGAATGCTTCCTGCGCCCGGCCCTGTTCGCCGTTCCGCAGCTTGGTGGTCACGAAGATCTCCTCGCGCGGAATCCCCGTGGCCGCGATGGCCGCGCCCACTCCGGCTTCGTTGCGGTAGCCAGCGGCGGTGTCGATGTGGCGGTAGCCGGCCTCGAAGGCATCCTCCACGATCCGCTGCGTGTCTTCGGGCGGGACCTGGAAAACGCCGAGGCCAAGCTGGGGGATAGTGACGCCGTTGTTCAGTGTCAGCTCTGACATGGGGGCTCCTTGATGCGCTGGTGCGGTAGTCGGATGCCGTGGATCCGATAGGAAGAAAGCGGTTTCCACCGGCTCCCTTCCGAGCCTATGCAGTTTTCGCCCGTAAGTCAGCAGGGCTGCGTGATTCTGTTTTTCCTAGGACTGCCAGTCCTACCTTCGTTGTAGAACGGGACTACCCGGCCGGGCAGAATGGTCTGCATGGGTCAAAGCGCCGAGTTCGGAAAATTCCTCAAAGCCATGCGGTCCCGACTGAGTCCCGAGGACGCCGGAGCGGGGCCCGCTTCGGGTGCGCGCCGGGTGCCTGGCCTCCGCCGCGAGGAAGTTGCCCGCCTGGCAGGAGTCAGCACTGACTATTACGTCCGCCTGGAGCAGGGCCGGAACATCCACCCTTCGCGGACTGTCCTGGATGCAGTGTCGCGGGCCCTCAGGCTGGACACCGGCGAGCATGCGCACATGCTTGACCTGCTGGAGAACTGCGCCGGCTCCGCCCGGTCCAGTGTCCCCGCCGCCCAGGGCGTCCGCCCGGCACTCCGGCAGCTCCTTGAAGCGGTGGGCGATGTGCCGGCCATGGTGCTGGGGCGGCGCAGCGATGTCCTTGCCGGAAACCGGATGGCCTTCCTGCTGTTCACTGATTTCCCCGCACTTCCGGCAGCTGAGCGGAACCTGACCCGTTGGCTCATTCTTGATCCCGGTGCCCGGGTGCTCTTTCGCGACTGGAAGACTGTCGCCGCGGAAGCGGCAGGCGCGCTAAGGGTGGACGTTGGCCGGCACCCGAACGACGCCCAGGCCAACCAGCTGGTGGGCGAACTTGCCGTCCACAGCGAGCACTTCCGGCAGTGGTGGGCAGGGCACCGCGTGGCTACGCGGTCGGCGGGCAGCGTGCGGCTGCATCATCCCGCCGTCGGGGACCTGGAACTGAACTTTGAGAACCTGGTCCTCCCGGACGATCCCGACCAGACGCTCAGGGTGTACTCGGCGAAGGCGGGCTCGCCGTCGGCCGATGCGCTGGCGTTGCTGGGGAGCCTGGGGGCTGCCGCTCCCGCCGCGGAGCCGCGGACCCGCGACGCCTCGCCGGCCGTTGCGGAGAACCGGGAGTAGGGGCTCGGGGAGCATTGTGCTTTTGGCCAGTTGAAGTGGTGGATTCTGGCCACGAGCCCATTGGGGAAGGACCGGCCGCTTCCTAGGCTGGAGTAACACGCTTCTTCACCCAAGGATGGTCTCAACGATGAAACGCATCGCACTGCTTAAGGAACGCAAGGGTGCCGCGGCCGGCGTTCCTTCCACCGCCACCGGATCGCACTGCCCGGTGTCAGGCCTCTGGAGTCCGGACCATGACCCGCACACCGTGCTGTCCTTCTTCGAAGGCCACGTTTTTCCCGCGTTCGACGGCGTCCCAACAGTCTGGCGGCGGCGCGCAGCAGGCATGGTCTCGGCCAACTAGTTAAACGGCAACTGGCTCGCAGCCAACGTCCCCCTCTCGGGTGATTGGGGACGTCGGCTGCGAGCCAGTTGCGTTGGAACCGTTATTCTTCGAGGCGGAAACCGACCTTCATGGTGACCTGCCAGTCAGCGATCTTGCCCTCTTCCAGGTGGCCCCGGATCTCCTTCACCTCGAACCAGTCGAGGTTCCGGAGGGTCTGTGAGGCCTTCGCGATGCCATTGCGGACGGCCTCGTCCACACCTTGGTCCGACGTGCCGACAATTTCAGAAATGCTGTACGTGTGGTTGGACAACTTCGCTCCTAGTGATCGCCTCGCGGCTCCCGGTTGCGGGCCGTTCTTGAAGACTAGTAGGACTTCAAGAACGTTGGCCAGCCTTATCCCGATGTTCCGTGGCTGCCGGCGGGAGGGTCCTCACCGCCCCGCCGGCACTAATCCCAGGGCGAAGCCAGCCTACTTCGCCTCGAGCACCAGGTTCTTGAGGTCGTCCAGAGTCTGCTGCATGTGGGCGTCCATGGCCTGCCGTGAGCGCACGGGGTCGCGGGATTCCAGCGCCTCGGCAATCTTCTGGTGGTGTCCGATTGCGTGCTCCTGGATTTCCCGGACCGCGGACGTCTGGGTGCGGCGCTTCTGCAGCACCTGGTGCAGCGGTTCGAACAGCACGGACACAAAGACATTTTCAGAGGCATGCAGGATCAGGTCGTGGAACGCCAGGTCCGCTTCCACAAAGGCGGCGACGTCGTTCACCTCGTGGGCGGCGCGCATGCTGTCCACGTAGCTGTGGAGCGTACGGATATCTTCGTCGCGTATCCGCCCTGCGGCGAGTTCGCAGGCACCTGTTTCCAGCATCCGCCGGAGCTCGATGAGCTGGACCGAGGTCTCTGCCTCGTTCTTCCCCTCCGACGCGGCACGCAACACCGCCTCGAGCGACGCCCAGCGGTTGAGCGGGTTCACGAATGTGCCGCGGCCGCGTTCAACGCTGAGGATCCGCTGGGCCTGCAGGGTCTTCATGGCCTCGCGCACCGTCATGCGGCTGACCTCGTGCCGGGCGCTCAGTTCGTGCTCGCCCGGGACCGTGGCGCCGGGCGGAAACTCACCGGTGATGATGCGGTCCAGTAGCTCATCGGCCACCTGGCCCACCAGTGATTGCCTCGCCATTGTGCCCCCGGTTGATTCCTTCACTGCATATGTCGGACAAGTCTACTTGCGCGTCCCTATGTCGTATGCCACACTAAACCAAATGCAAGATGTCTGACATCTTACAGTTATCTTTACAGCAGGATCCGCCGCCCCGGATTCATATAACGGATTCAACACAACGGAGTGCATCGTGACGCTTGAAGCAGACGTTCTGGCCGCCTACCCGGCCGAAGTCCAGATTCCCGCCCACCTGGTGGCCGGCACCCTGGCCGCCTCCAACGCGGAGACCCCGCGGATCCTGGTAGTGCTCGACGACGATCCCACCGGTACGCAGTCAGTGGCGGATTTGCCCGTGCTCACCCGTTGGGAAGTAGCGGACTTCAGCTGGGCCTTCAGCCAGTCCAAGCCCGCCGTCTACGTCCTGACGAACACCCGCAGCCTGGACCCGGCCGAGGCCGCCGCCCGCAATGAGGAAGTGGTGCGCAACGCCCTTGCTGCAGCAGGCTCACCGCAGGAACTCCGCCTCGGGTTCGTCAGCCGCAGCGATTCCACCCTCCGCGGCCACTACCCCCTGGAGCCGGACGTTATCGCCGCGACCGTGGCGGATGTCAGCGGTGAAAAGACCGACGGCGTGGTCCTGGTTCCAGCCTTCCCCGACGCCGGGCGGGTCACCATCGGCGGAGTCCACTACATGCGCGGCACCGCTGAGGCAGCCGGCACCCTCACCCCGGTCTCCGAGACCGAATTCGCCAAGGACGCCACCTTCGGCTTCAGCACCTCGGTCATGGCCGACTACGTTGCCGAGAAGTCGCAGGGCCGCTTCGCCGCCGGTTCGGTGATCGTGCTGGACCTGAACATTATCCGCGCCGGCGCGTCCGCGCAGGATCCGGCAATCTCCGCAAAGGCTATTGCCGACGCCATCGAACCGGCCACCGACTCCACCCCGATCGTGGCCGACATCGTGACCGAAAACGACCTCCGCGCCCTGTCCCTCGGCCTCGAAGAGGCCGAACGGCGCGGCAAGAAGCTCCTCTACCGGGTGGGCCCTCCATTCGGTCGTGCCCGGATCGGCCAGGAAATCCGCACCGAACTCAGCGGCGCCGAGGCCTACGCAGGCAACACGCCCTCCGAGGCAGGGGGCCTGATTGTCGTCGGCTCCCATGTGGGAGTCACCACCCGCCAGCTCAAGGTCCTCACGGACCAGCACAGCGCGGCTCGGATCGTGGAGATCGACGTCGAAAAGCTCCTCGGTGCCCCCAGCGGCGCCGAAGCGCACCTTGACCAGACCGTGGAAACCGTCGTCGAAGCCCTGCGCGGCGGTGACGTCATCGTCCACACAAGCCGGCTGCTGATCAAGGCAGACGACCCCGCGGAAAGCCTGCGGATCGCCCGCACGGTCTCCGCCGCCGTCGTCGCCGTCGTCAACCGCACCCTGAAGACCTTCCCGCCCCGGTTCGTCATCGCCAAGGGCGGCATCACCTCCTCGGACGTCGCCGCGCACGGCCTCGAAATCCGCCACGCAATTGTCCGCGGCCCCATGCTGCCGGGCATCGTCTCCCTCTGGGAGCCCGTGGATGGCCCCGCCAAGGGCATTCCCTACATCGTCTTCGCCGGCAACGTGGGCGATGACCAGTCCCTCGCCGACGTCACCCGCAAACTCAGCAACACCTTCTAATCACCGGCTCCCGCACACATTCAATGGAGAACACCATGACCAGCAACTACACCATCACCGTCCTGGGCCTCGGTGCCATGGGCCTGCCCATGGCCACCCGCCTGGCATCGCAGCTCACCGTCCACGGCTTCGACATCGCCGAACCCCGGCTGAAGCTCGCTGAAGAAGCCGGCATCGCCACCTTCGCCACCGCCCGTGAAGCCGCCAAGGGCGCCGACGCCGTGCTCCTGGCCGTCCGCAACGGTGAACAGCTCAACGATGTCCTCTTCGGCGAGAACGGCGTGGCCTCCGTACTGGAGCGCGGCGCCGTCGTCATCCTCGGCAGCACCGTGGGCACCGAAGCCATCCCCGCCACCGTTGAAAAACTTGCCGAATACGGCGTCGAACTGGTTGATGCCCCGCTGTCCGGCGGCCCGAAGCGTGCCGGCGAAGGAGACCTGCTGATCGTCGTCGGAGCTTCCCCGGAAGCCCGCGAAAAGGCGGCCCCCGCCCTGGAACTGCTCGCTTCCACCCTGACGGTGGTGGGCGACAAGCCGGGCGACGGCCAGGCCCTCAAGACCGTCAACCAGCTCCTCTGCGGCGTCCACATCGCCGCCGCGGCGGAAGCAATGGCCCTCGCGGACGCGCTCGGCCTGGACCAGGCCAAGACCCTCGCCGCCCTCGAAGCCGGCGCGGCCGGGTCCTTCATGCTGTCCAACCGCGGCCCCCGGATCCTCGAGGCGTACACCGAGGACGGCGCCGAGGTTTTGTCCCGCCTGGATATTTTCGTCAAGGACATGGGCATCGTGGGCAAGGCCACCCGCGCCGCCGGACTGGCAGCCCCGGTTGCCGCCGCCGCCGAGCAGCTCTACCTCCTGGGCCAGGCCCAGGGCCTCGCCGCTGCCGATGACTCCGCCGTCATCAAGGTTGTGGCCCCCACCAAGCGCACCAAGTAGCCCCACCTTCCCGGAGTTTTTGTCCAGATAAGCCGACTTAAAGGCCCTTTTGGCCTGCATAGCTGGACAAAACTCCCTTGGACAGGTGCGACGGCGGCGGTCCCCCCTCCGCCGTCGTCGCACCCTCCCTGCCGTTCCCCCGGCATTCCCCTAGAAAAACCAGCTCGCTAGTCTTAACTGGCGATGTCAAAGGAGACACACGATGAGCGCACTAGCTCTCCTGGCCATAGCAGCAGCGGGCGTCGCCCTGTTGCTCGTGGCCGTCATCAAGTTCAAGATCCCCGCTTTCCTCGCCCTTCTGGTGGTCAGCGTCGCCGTTGCCCTGGTGGCTGGCATCCCCCTGCCGGACGTCATCAAGACCGTTACCGAAGGCATGGGCGGAACCCTCGGGTCCGTCGCCATCCTGGTTGGCCTCGGCGCCATGCTCGGCAAGATGATCGAGATTTCCGGCGGTGCACAGTCGCTGGCCGGGAAGTTCACGCAGCTGCTCGGCCCGCGGCGGGTCATCGCAGCGTTGACTGCCGCAGCCTTCCTGCTGGCCATCCCCGTCTTCTTCGACGTCGGATTCATCATCCTGATTCCCATCATCTACGGCTTCGCCAAGGCTGCCGGCGTCAACCCCGTCAAGATCGGCCTTCCGGTGGGTGCCATCATGCTCGCCATCCACGTTGTTGTCCCGCCGCACCCCGGCGTTGTGGGCGGCGCCGGCATCCTCGGCGCCGATATCGGCTGGACCACCATCCTGGGCCTCGTGCTGTGCATTCCCGTTGGCGTCCTGGGCTACTTCGTTGCCCGAAAGCTGAACAAGCGCGACTTCACCATGCTTCCCGCCACCGCCGAGCAGTTCCGCCTCTTTGGCACCGGCACGTCCCAGGTTGAACAGGAAGCGGCGCAGGGGACCTCCTCAGTTGCCGTCAGGAACCAGGTGAAGACGGCCCCCAGCCCGGCCATGATCATCACGCTCATCGTTCTGCCCATCCTGATGATCATGGTTGGCACCGTGGGTGCAGTCATCCTGCCCAAGGATTCCTTCCCCGCCCAGCTCGCCGCATTCATTGGCGCCCCGCTGATCGCCCTGCTCACGGCCCTCGGCCTGGCGTACTACTTCCTGGGAATCCGCCGCGGCTGGTCCTCCCAGCACACCGGTGAAGTCATGGACTCGGCCCTGGCTCCCACGGCCATCGTCATCCTGGTCACCGGCGCGGGCGGCGTTTTCGGCAAGGTCCTCACGGTCTCCGGCATCGGCAAGGCCCTCGCCGAAGGCCTGCAGACCGCAGGCCTTCCGGTCATCTTGATGGCGTTCATCCTCGCCGCCATCCTGCGCGCTTCCCAGGGATCCGCCACCGTTGCGATCATCACCACCTCCGGCCTGCTGGCAGCCTCCGTTGCCGACGGCGGGTTCTCACCCATCCAGACGGCCCTCATCCTGGTAGCCATCGGGTTCGGCGCGTTCGGACTCAGCCACGTCAACGACTCCGGCTTCTGGATCGTCACCCGGTACCTGGGCCTGTCCGTGGCCGATGGCCTCAAAACCTGGACCGTGCTCACCACCATCCTGGGCCTGGCCGGCTTCGCCCTGACCTTCCTGGTGTGGATCCTCGTGGGCGGCCTGGGCGTCTGATGCGCACCCGACTCGACCACCTGGTCACCTCCGCCCTCCAGCACGGCTCCGCCGTCCCGGCCTTCACCTGCTACGACTTCACCACTGCCATGGCCGTGGTGGCCGCAGCGGAGGAGGCGGGCCGCGGCGCCATCCTGCTGGTGGCTCCCAAGACCGCAGCCACGCCCAACGGCCTGCGCCTCATCGGAGCCCTCCGCGGCCTCGCTGACGCCGCATCCGTGCCCGTGGCCGTGCAGCTTGACCATGCAAGCGACCTTCAGGTGATGGCCGACGCCGTCACGGCAGGGGCGGATTCCGTCCTCGCCGACGGCTCCAGCCTGCCGTACGAGGAGAACATTGCGCTGGTCCGCGAGGCGCGGAGGCTGTTGGGCGCCGACGTGGTGCTTGAAGCCGAGCTTGGTGGCCTTGCCGGCGACGAGGACCGGGCCTTTGGTGCAGACCAGTCAGGCGTGGCCGTGGCCGGCCTGACCGATTCGGCACTGGTGGAGGACTTCGTGTCCCGGACCGGCGCGGAACTGCTCGCCGTGGCGGTGGGGAACGTGCACGGCAAGTACAAGGGCGAGCCGCAGCTGCGCTGGGACGTCCTGCAGGACATCGCGGTGCGGACGCATATTCCACTGGTGCTGCATGGCGCCTCCGGAATTCCCGCGGAGGAACTGGTGAAGGCAGCAGCCATGAACGTTGGCAAGGTCAACTTCAACACCGAGCTCCGCACCGGGGTGCTCGCCACCCTGCAGGACCAGCTGCCGGGGCACCGGTCCGACGGTGAAAACCTCCAGGGGCTTCTGGGCCACTGGGACAGCTCGGCCCGCGGCTTCGCCTCCACCACGCTGGCGACGCTCACGCGCTGACGTTCACTGGAGTTTTGTCCAGCTGTGCAGGGTTGAACCCGGCGTGGGGCCTGGATGCGTGGACAAAGACTCCGGGAGGGGAGGCTAGGATCAACCCATGATCCTGGCCTCCCTCCTTTTTGCCCTCCTGGCCGCAGCGCTACACATCTATATCTTCACCATGGAGTCCATCACGTGGACCAGGCCGGCCACCTGGAAGCGCTTCGGGGTGGCCAGCCAGGATGACGCGGAGACCACCAAAGCGCTTGCGTACAACCAGGGTTTCTACAATCTGTTCCTGGCCGTGGGAGCCCTTGCGGGGGCAGGTTTCGTGGCGCTGGCTGCGGAGGATCCGGTCCTCACAGCCGCAGGCTGGACCCTGGTCTTCAGCTGCTGCGGCTCCATGCTGCTGGCCGCGCTCGTCCTGGCACTGTCCGGCAGGAAGTACCTCCGCGCTGCCGCAACCCAGGGGGCCACGCCGCTGCTCGCCGTCGTGCTCGGCGTCGCCGCCCTTGCTGCCTAGCCGCCGGACCCTCCTGGGCCTGGGCAGATTTCCGGCGGTGAAAGGGCAGTGGGGGAGGAGCCATTGCCAGCGGAGTGAAGTAGTGCCACTGTCGAACCATGACCGAGAACATGACGTCCACCGAAGATCAGTTCAGCCCTGACGTTTCACTGGCACGCAATGATGCAGACCATCGTTATGAGCTGCGGGTGGACGGGAAACTGGCTGTCCAGTCCTTCTTCACGGACAAGCCCGGGCACATAGACTTCAGCCACACCGAAACCACGGAGGGCTTCGAAGGCCAGGGCCTGGGAAAGGTGCTGGCCCACTTCGCGCTCGATGACGTGGTAGCCACGGGCAAACGGATCATTCCCCACTGCCCCTTCATCGCAGCCTACCTGCGGAAACATGAGGGCTACGAACAGTTCGTTGACTGGCCTGAGGGCTGACGCCCGGACTGATCGGCCCTGCTGGTCAGACGCCCGGACGGGACGCGCCTGGAGCAGGTGCTGCCACAGCCTTGCGGCAGCAGTCAGCTGGCCAGGGCGTGCCCACTCATTACTGGCGCGTCGATGGTGAAACCACAAGCGCACCGGTAGGTTTCCACGTGCTCGGAATCCGGGCCGGCGCCCATCGGTACCACCGTGCTTCCGTCCACGTACACGGGCAGCCGGACAGGCATATCTTCAGGATCCACCCGCTGCATCGGGGCGCGGCAGTGCATCCGGGAGTTAAGCGTGAGCAGCAGCCCCATGTCCGCAGGTTCACTGGAGTCCAGCGGAGTGTGTGCCAGTGCGCCGGTGTCTCCAGGCGCCGTAAGCTGGTGGTCTGCAACGGTGGTCATGATGGGTCATCCTTGGGCTTCTTCACGGAACTGCCGACGTTGGCAGCCCCGCCGCGAACTGCTTGCGGAGGTTCATTTACCCCAATACCTAAGCATGCTTACTAATCTCCGGGCAAATCCGGGTGTGAGCCAGTCCACGCCGGACCGCGCTCCGCAGTGCGGACGATGCGTCCCGGCCGGCGTGAAATCTCCCTAGGCATGCCGGCGCTGCCACTGTAGGGCATGCCAGAACAGCAGGCAGACCAGCGCTGCGAGTCCGGCGAAAACCGCATAAGGCGCGAAGGTGAAAACAAGGAAAGATGTTGGCATTCCGCCGGCGGAGGGGCCCACCATGGAGTTCGCGTTGAGGAACACCCAGGCGCCTCCGCCGATGAGCGCGGCGGCAAGAAGCCACAGGGCGGCAATGAAGGGGTTGACGGCCAAGGCGCCGCCTCCGCTATAGCCATCATTCCGCTCGGCGGGGGCTTCATTGTGGACAGGGTTGCCGTTGCGGTCCACTTCCCGGAATCCCACTGCGCCTGCTGTTTCCTGCTCCATGCATCCCCCTGAGCGAGTTGCGGCCCGGACTGGCCGCTGGTGGGCCAACCCTAGCCCGGAGGATCGCGGGCGTCTTGTCATACGCCCGGACTGGGGCGGGGAATTCTGAAGCAGATTGCCGGCAGGTGCCAGTCAATGACGGCACAACACGTCCAAAAGCGGAGCAATGGCGGCTATTTCGGGAAATACATCACATAAGTTTGATTAAAAGGGTCACCTAAGTAAGGCTGTCCTTTGTTATTTTTTGTGATTCCCGACAGAAGGACGACCAGTGCCGCTGATGCCCCGCCTTGATGAGACAAATGTGGATGAGGCCGCCAACTCCCCGGCAGCGCTTGCCCCGCTGGAACAGAGCCCGCTGGAACAGGGCCCGCTGGAACAGGGCCCGCGGGAACAGAGCCCACGGGGCCAGGAGGGTCCACTGGGGCAGGGCCAGGACTTCGGCTCCCGGGTGGAACTTGCCCTGGGCGCCACCAACCACCTCCTCAATGCCCGCAACTCGCCGCGCTACGTCGCCCAGGTTTTGCAGGGCGTCACTGCCGTGGCCACCAAGCTGGAGCGGACCACCCAGCCGTTCACCGGCGTCGGACCCTACGGCATGAAGGCCCGTGTAGGTGCCGTGGACCTCGACGTCCCGCTCCCGGATACGGCAGCCGCGTTGCAGGAACTCGAGGACGTGTACCTGCGCGACGCCGTCTACTTTCACGACCCCAAGTACGCGGCCCACCTGAACTGCCCCGTGGTGATTCCGGCCCTGGTGGGGGAGGCCGTCCTGTCCGCGGTCAATTCCTCCATGGACACCTGGGACCAAAGTGCCGGCGCCACTATGATTGAGCGCCGGCTCATTGACTGGGCGGCCGAACGGCTGCACCTCGGCGGGGGCGCCGACGGCATCTTCACCTCCGGTGGAAGCCAGTCCAACCTGCAGGCACTGCTGATCGCACGCAACCATGCAGTGGCCGGCCTCCGGCAGGACCCGGCACGTGCCGGCCTCCGCCTGCCGGCGCTGCTGGACTCCCTGCGGATCTTCACCTCGGAGGACAGCCACTTCAGCATCCAAAAGTCATCCTCCATGCTGGGCCTGGGGTTCGACGCCGTCATCTCCGTGCCGTGCACGCCCGACCATCGTATGGATTCCGCTGCCCTCGCCGAGGCAATGGCAGACGCGCGCGGCGCCGGCCTGGTCCCCATGGCGGTGGTGGCCACCGCCGGAACCACGGACTTCGGCGTGGTGGACCCGCTCGCGGAAACCGCCGCGCTCGCCAGGGCCTATGGTGCGTGGTTCCACATCGACGCCGCCTACGGGGGCGGACTGATGGTGTCCAACCGGTACCGCCGCCTCCTTGAGGGAACGCGGCTGGCGGACTCGGTCACCGTGGACTTCCACAAGACCTTCTTCCAGCCGGTCAGTTCCAGTGCCCTGCTGGTCCGGGACCGGAGCATGCTGCGGCACATCACGTTCTACGCCGACTACCTGAACCCGGAAAGCGCGGCCCTTGCCGAGATCCCCAACCAGGTGGACAAGAGCATCCAGACCACCCGCCGGTTCGATGCCCTGAAACTGTGGCTCACCCTGAGGATCATGGGAGCGGACGCTATCGGCGCCCTGTTCGACGAAGCCATCGACCTTGCAGCCCGCGTGGGCACGGTCCTGGCGGCCGATGAGGACTTTGAACTGGCCGCCCCGCCGCAGCTCAGCACCCTTGTGTTCCGCTACCGGCCCCGCCTGGAAAACGGGGAAAGGCTGTCCGAGGACGCTGCCGATACGCTCAACCCGGCCATCCGCGCGGCCGTCTTCGCTTCAGGAGAAGCGGTTGTGGCGGGAACAAAGGTGGCCGGCCGCCACTACCTGAAGTTCACCCTGCTCAACGCCGAGGCCACGCTGGAGGACATCGCCGGCATCATCCACCTCTTGCGCCGTACCGGCGCCGGGCTGCTGCAGACCAAGGTCGCCGCATGAGCCGCATCTACGACTTTGCCGCCGTCGGCGTCGGGCCCTTCAACCTGGGGCTCGCCGCACTCGCTGAGCCCGTGGAAGGCCTCGAGGGCATCTTCCTGGAGCAGCGCGATTCCTTCGACTGGCACCCCGGCATGATGCTTGAACCGGCCCACCTGCAAGTTCCCTTCATGGCGGACCTCGTCACCCTGGCGGACCCCACCTCGCCCTATTCGTTCCTCAACTTCCTCAAGCAGACCGGGCGGCTGTACCGCTTCTATATCCGGGAAAACTTCTACCCGCTCCGGGCTGAGTACAACCAGTACTGCCAGTGGGTGGCCGGGCAGTTGCCGTCGGTCCGTTTTGGCACGGCTGTGCTGGACGTAACGTACGACGACGGCGTGTACCGGCTTTCAGTGTCCGGCCCGGGCGGGCAGGAGGTGCTGCTGGCGCGGCGGCTGGTGCTGGGCACCGGCACCTCCCCGTACGTCCCGTCGCCGGCCGGGGGCATTGTTGCGGAGGCCGCGGCCGGCGGCGGGGGAGTGGCCTTCCACAATGCCGACTACCTGTCCCGGAAGGCGGAGCTGCAGCAGCAGAGCAGCATCACCATCCTGGGCAGCGGCCAGAGCGCGGCGGAGATTTACTACGACCTGCTGCAGGAGGCGGACGCGCTCGGCTACCAGTTGAACTGGGTCACCCGCTCCGGCCGGTTCTTCCCCCTGGAGTACACCAAGCTGACCCTGGAGATGACTTCCCCGGAATATGTGGACTACTTCCACGGCCTGCCGCAGCACCAGCGCGATCATCTGAACAAGACCCAGAAGAACCTCTACAAGGGCATCAACTCCGACCTGATCGACGCCATCTACGACCTCCTTTACACCAGGAGCCTCTCCGGCATGGTGGATACGCAGCTGCTGACGCACTCGTCCCTGACCGCCGCGCAGTGGAACCCGGCGGCCGGAACCCACACGCTGCACCTGAGGCACGAAGAGCAGGGCAGCTCCTACACGCTGGACACCGGCGCCGTGGTGCTCGCCACGGGCTACAGCTACCGGGAGCCGGCATTCCTGGCAGGCGTCCAGGACCGCATTGCCCGGGACAGTGCCGGCAGGTTCGCGGTGGACCGGAACTACAGCGCCGGCGTCCGGCCCGGGGAAATCTTCGTCCAGAACGCCGAGCTGCATACCCACGGCTTCGTCACTCCGGACCTGGGCATGGGCGCGTACCGGAACTCCTGCATCCTACGGGAAATCACCGGCAGGGAGGTGTATCAGGTGGAGGAGAGCATCGCCTTCCAGCACTTCGGGGCGCCTCCGGCCCTGGGGCCCGGAGTGGTAGGACGAGCCGTCCGTGGGGCTGGGAACACCACGGCTCCCGGCAGCGCGGCTTCTGGCACTTCGGCTTCCGGCGCTGCCGCCTCAGACGTCGGGGCGGGGGTGCTGGCGTGAGGTTCACGTTCCGCTGCCTGGATGCCGCAGCCGACGCCGCACTTGTACACAGCTGGGTGACCCGGCCCTATGCTTCGTTTTGGGGCATGCTTTCGGCCACCGTGGAAGGCGTTGCCGTTGAGTACGCAAAAATCCAGGCCAGCGGCCACCACCACGCGCTGCTGGGGCTCGACCGTGGCATCCCCGCCTTCCTGATGGAGGAATACCAGCCGGCAGCCTCGCCGCTGGCAGCCGTTTATCCCGTCCTTCCCGGAGACGTGGGGATGCACCTGCTGGTGGCCCCACCGTCGGACGGTCCCGAGCCTGGCTACACCGCAGCGGTGATGGACGCCGTCCTAGCCCGCCTGTTCAGCGAGCCCGGTGTGGAGCGCATCGTGGTGGAACCGGATGCGCGGAACACAAAGATCCATGCCCTCAACGAACGGCTGGGCTTCCAGCATGCCGGCGTGGTGGCCCTTCCGGACAAGGAAGCGCTACTGAGCTTCTGCCACCGGTCCGACTACCTCGCCGCCCGCACCGCCCTGCAAGCCACCCCGTCCCGTCCGCTTATCTCCCAGGGAGCATCACTGTGACCATCCAGCTCGAACCAACCAGCACCGTGCCCACGTCCGCCAAGGCCGCAGCCGCCAAGCCCGCAGCCGCCAACTCCAAGCCCGCGCCAAGCACCGCCGCCGCCTCTGGCACCGCCTCCTCCGGCACCGCCGTCCCGGGCACCACCCAACCAGTCGGCCAGGTCCCGCACCTCACGGCAGGGGCCTGGGCCAGGGCCAACCGGCACCTGATGCGCAAGGCGCTCGCCGAGTTCTCGCACGAGCGAATCCTTGTCCCCGAACCCGAAACCGGACCCGGACACCAATCCGAGCCCGAACCCGGACACCAATCCGAGCCCGGACACCAATCCAAATCCTTGAACGGAAGCGGCAGCTACCGGCTCAGCAGCGCCGACGGCACGCACCAGTACCGCTTCGACGCGCGCATCCTGGAACTGGACCACTGGTCCATTGACACGAATTCCATCCGGCACTTCCGGGACGGCGCCGAAGCGCCACTGGACGTGCTTGAGTTCATCACGGCGTTCCACGAAACCCTTGGCATCAATATCCAGATGCTGCCCGTCTACCTCGAGGAGATCAGCAGCACCCTGGCAAGCCACGCATACAAGCAATGGGCAGGCCAGCCGTCATCGGCCCAGCTGGCGGCCGGCATCACCGGCGGACGCAACCCGGCCGCCGACTTCCAGGCCATCGAACGCAGCATGACCGAAGGCCACCCGTGCTTCGTTGCCAACAACGGGCGGCTGGGGTTCGGCATTGGCGACTATCACGCCTTCGCCCCGGAAACCGGCGCCCCGGTCCTGCTGGAATGGATCGCCGTGCACCGGAGCAACGCCGTCTTCACCTCCGCCGAAGGGCTTGATTACCGGTCCCACCTGGACGCCGAACTGGGCCCCCTCCTGGGCAGCTTCCATGCCCGGGTCCATGCGCTGGGCCTGGACCCGGACCACTACTTCCTGATGCCGGTCCACCCGTGGCAGTGGGAGAACAAGCTGGCAGTCACCTTCGCCGCGGAGATTGCCCTGCAGCGCATTGTCCATCTGGGAACCGGAACTGACGGCTACCAGGCCCAGCAGTCCATCCGTACGTTCTTCAACATCACGGCACCGGAGCGGAGCTACGTCAAGACCGCCATGTCCGTCCTCAACATGGGCTTCATGCGCGGCCTGTCGCCCCAGTACATGAAAGCCACGCCGGCCATCAACGAGTGGCTGCGGACCCTGATCCTGGAGGACCCCGCCCTGCACCAGCGCGGCTTCACCATGATCGCCGAGGTGGCAGCAATCGGCTACCACAACGGGTACTACGAGGCCGGGTCCACACCCGACTCCCCCTACCGCAAAATGCTCTCCGCCCTCTGGCGCGAAAGCCCCCTGCCGCTGCTGGCGGACGGCCAGCAACTGGCCACCATGGCCTCCCTCCTGCACACCGATTCCGCCGCCAAGCCCATCGCCGCGGCCCTGATCGAGCGCTCCGGCCTCAGCCCGGAAAAGTGGCTGCGCCGTTACTTCGAGGCCTACCTCGTCCCGCTGGTCCACTGCCTCTACCGGTACGAGCTGGCCTTCATGCCGCACGGCGAGAACGTGATCCTGGTGCTTGAAGACGGCGTTCCGGTCAAGGCCATCATGAAGGACATCGCGGAAGAAATCGTGGTGATGGGGGACAGGCTGGAGCTCCCCGGGGACGTGTCCCGGATCAAGGCGGACATCCCGGACGGCGAACGGGTGCTTGCCATCTTCACAGACGTCTTCGACTGCATCTTCCGCTTCCTGGCCGCCCTCCTGGACGATGACGGCACACTGTCCCAGGATGACTTCTGGCGCACGGCCGCGGAAGCCATCAAGGACTACCAGGCCCGGCATCCCGAACTTGCAGGCCAGTTCGCCCGCCACGACCTCTTCGCGGCGGACTTCGAACTGTCCTGCCTCAACCGGCTCCAGCTCCGTAACAACCAGCAGATGCTGGACCTCACCGACCCCTCCGGAGGACTCCAGATGGCCGGCCGGCTGGCCAACCCCCTGGCCAAATTCCGCGCAGCGCAGGCCGCAGAGGAGGGATCTGGCTAGGCTTGCCCCATGACCCCAGACGCTCCCCATGCACCTTCAAGGACCACCGCCCTCATCACCGGCGCCAGCGCCGGGCTTGGCGCCGAGTTCGCCCGGCAGCTCGCCGCGCAGGGCCACAACGTGGTGCTGGTGGCCCGGAACCGCGCCCGACTCGAGGAATCCGCAGCGGAGCTGGAACGGCGCTACGGTGTCACGGCGGAAGTACTCCCGGCGGACCTGACGTCCGACGACGGCGTGGCAGCCGTCGTCGGACGCCTGTCCGATCAGGAGCGGCCGGTGGAGGTCCTGGTGAACAACGCCGGCATCGGGCTGCTGCACAACTTCGAGGACAACCCCATCGCGGAGGAGAAAAAACACCTGAAGCTGCACGGTGAAACGGCCATGGAACTGACCCACGCAGCCTTGAAAGGGATGCTGGCACGCCATTCCGGCCGGATCATCAACGTAGCCAGCATTGCGGCCTTCCTCCCGCGGGGAACGTACTCGGCTGCCAAGGCCTGGCTGGTGAGCTTCAGCCGCTGGGCCAACCTCGCGTACGGCAGGCAGGGCATCAAGGTCACCGCCGTTTGTCCGGGCTTCACCCACACGGAGTTCCACGACCGGATGGGCATGGACAAGTCGGTGGCGCCGTCCTGGGCGTGGCTGCACGCCGGGCGGGTGGTGCGTGAGGGCCTGGCGGACAACGCGCGGGGCAAAGCCGTGTCCATCCCGTCCAAGCGGTACAAGGTGGTGGCGGCCGTGGCGCGGATTGCGCCGGCGAGGCTAGTGGCGGGGCCTGCGCGGAAGCCGAAGGATGCGCGTTCGCCCCAGTAGCGCTGCCAGCGTCCGGGTCCCGGCCCGCCGGACAGCCACTACCACGGCAATCCCCACCAGCGCCCCCACCAGGGTCTCCATCCCGCGTTCCAGGATCAGGACTGTGGGGTCGATTGGGTCGGCGAGCTGGCTCATCAGCAGGATCACGGGCGTAAAGGAAACCATGGCCAGGCCGTAGTGGCGGGTCATGAACAGCTCCGTGGTGAACTGGAAGAGGACCACCAGGAGGGCCAGCACCACGGCCTGCCCGCCCGGGACGAGCCCCGCCAGGGACCACGGAACGGGAAGGATGACGACGGCGGTCACCCCAAGTCCCAGGAACGTTCCCACAATGCGGTGGACGCCGCGCCGGACGCTGCTGGGGAGGTCGGCTCCTGCCAGCGGCACGGCAGCAGCCGCCATGGCCCAGTGCGGATGGCCGCTTCCGGTCAGGACGCCCACCGCGCCAGCGGCGCCCACCGCCAGGATGTAGCGGGCAGCGTGCACCAGCAGATCCCGGTGGCCGGCGGGGGTCACCGCTGGAACAGCCCGGACCGCGCCGCGCTGCCAGGACCTGCGGCGGAACCAGCCGCCGAAACCCACCAGCACAGAGAACGCGGCGGACGCGGCAGCGATGAGCAGGGCCACCTGCCATGGCACCGCGGTGGGTACCGACGCGCAGGCCCCCAGCGCCAGGATCCCAAAAAACGGCCCGTTGGGCTTGAGCCGTACCCGGTCCGCAAAAACGGATCCGACGCCAGCCAGGGCTGCCTCCACGCCCACCAGCCACCACGAGTGGAGATGGTTGACGGACAGGAACACGCCCACCGCCACTCCCGTGAGCAGCACGACGGCGGCCTGGCCCTGGTGCCGGAGCCGGAGCTGGTGCGGCTCGGACCGCCCGTACATGCCGGTCAGGGCACCGAAGACGGCGTAGATGATGAGGTCCGGGCGGCCCGCCGCCAGGAGCAGGAGGGATGGGACCGCCACGCTGACGGCAACCCGCGCCGCAGCCAGATGGTCATTGCTGGCGGGCTCAAGCCGGTGGAGCGCGCGCACCTGCAGGAGGATCCGTTCCATGCCCACCTCCTGATGCTTTCCTGATTTGGCCCTCTGGAAGCTATCACCGGCTGGTCCGGCCAGTCATGTCCAGCGAAAAAAGGGGACATGGGGCGTCATTGTGACTGGCACGCCAAAGGCCCGCCCACCGTGCTTCCCCCAAGGAAACACGCTGGACGGGCCTTCTGAGCGGGGGCTACAGGACATGCCCCGGAAGGGTTGTGCCGCATGCGGTGCCGCGGCAGGACAGGCTAGACGCCGGCCGTAACCTTCCCGGTGCCGTTTGAGTCCGTGATGTCCTGTGTCTCGAACGGGAGTTCGTCCACGTTGATCAGCGGGTTCTCGTCCTGGGTGGCAACAAGTTCGCGGGCCTCAGCCTGGGTATCCACGCTGGGCATGGAGCCGGGCAGCGGACGCCGGGCCGATTCCTTCAGGAAGTAGATGGCCACGGCACCAATCAGCGAGGTTGCCATCAGGTAGTACGCAGGCATCATGTCGTTGCCCGTGGCGCCGATGAGGGCCGCGACGATGAACGGCGTGGTGCCGCCGAAGATCGCCACCGAGAAGTTGTAGGCGATGCCCATGGCGCCATACCGGCTGGAGGTGGGGAACTGGGCCGGGAGGGCCGAGGCCAGGTTGGCAACGTAGAACGTCACGGGGAAGGCAATCAGCGCCAGGCCGGTCAGGGTGGACCAGATCTCGCCGATGCCGATCAGCAGGAAGGCCGGAATGGCCAGGACCACTGTGCTGACTGCACCGATCCACAGGACGGGCCTGCGGCCGATCCGGTCCGACAGCTTTCCGGTCAGCGGAATGCAGAGGCTCATGACTACCAGCACGGGGATGGTCAGCAGGGTGCCGTGCACCGGATCGTAGCCCTTGGACTCCGTGAGGTAGGTGGGCATGTAGGACGTCAGGGCGTAACCGGCCGTGTTGGCGGCAGCCACGAGGACCATGGCAACGATGATGGAGCGCCAGTAGGCCTTGACGATTCCTACCGGTCCCTTGACAACGGCCCCGTCGCCGGCAGCGGCGTGCTTGGCGAGATCCTCCTGGGCGTCCATGGTTGCCTGGAACTGCGGTGATTCCTCGATCTTGCTCCGGAAGTAGACGGCGATCAGGCCCAGGGGACCGGCAATCAGGAAGGGAATCCGCCAGCCCCATTCCTCCATGGCTGCCTGGCCGAGCGTCAGCTGCAGGACGGAGACCAGGGCGGCGCCGATGGCGAAGCCCATGTAGCTGCCCAGGTCCAGGAAGCTCGCGAAGTAGCCGCGGCGTTTGTCCGGGGAGTATTCGCTGACGAACGTTGTGGCACCGGCGTACTCGCCGCCGGTGGAGAAGCCCTGGATGATCTTCAGGAGCACCAGGAGTCCGGCGGCCCACAGTCCGATCTGCGCATATCCGGGCAGGAGGCCGATGGCGAACGTGCTCGCTGCCATCAGCATCAGCGTGGCGGCGAGGACCTTTTGGCGGCCCATCTTGTCGCCCAGCCAGCCGAAGATCACTCCGCCCAGGGGGCGGGCGATGAAGGTGGCCGCGAAGGTACCCAGGAGGAACAGGGTCTGGGTGGTGGGGTCTGATTCCGGCAGAAAGACAGGACCCATGGTGGTGATGAGGTAGCCGAACACGCCCACGTCGTACCACTCCATGGTGTTGCCCACGATGGTTCCGCCGAGGGCCTTCTTCAGCATGGGCTGGTCAACCACGTTGACGTCCGACTCCTTGAGCCGGCGCCGGGCGAGGATTTTTGGTTTCCGCGGGTTCGTGGAAGCCACCGGCGACGGCGTTCCGGGCGGTGCAGTTGGGTTGGTTCCGGAGGCGGGATTAAGGCCTGCGGAAGAGTCGGTCATGCTTCGGTCTGTGGGCATTTGGGTAACTCCTGTGGAGGTCATTTGCTTGCGACTTGTAGCTGCCCCGCTCTGGGCAGGCCTTCAATTTTACGCGAATGCCGTGGCGGAGCGCCGCCTGATGCCGTAGGATCAACCCTTTTTGGGGCCTCATGGACAACTTCCGCGGCGTTTCCCTGCCCCCGCGGATCCCTTGCCAGCACTGGGAAGAACGGCCGGTGGCGCCGTTACTGCCGGACTATTTAAGTGGTATACGCCACACTGCCGCTATTTCCGCCGCCACGGAGCCCCAAAGTGACGCGTGCCACGGCCTTTCCCGCCGTTCCGCGGCACTGGCTGCGCGCCGCCGTCGGCCCTTTCCGGCCCCGGCAAGAAGGGGGGGGGTTCACAGGCGCGCTGCGCCTCCCTAATGTTGTGCCATGGGAACACTCTTTTTCACTTAGGCGGACGCCTGCGGCCCGCGCCGGGCCCGCCCTCCTTCAGTCGCAAAAGGCCCAAAGCGGCCGCCCCTGGCACCACTTCATTTCACCGCGGAAAGGAAGAACAAAATGGCTGACGAAAACATGGAAAAGCAGATCAACCCGGAGGTGGCGAGCCACCTTGCCGAGGCGATGAACACCCCCGACATGCCCGGCGCGGAAGCACCGCTTGCCCCGATGGCGGGAACCGGGCAGCGCACCTGGCCGGACGGATACGGAAAGCGGCGGCACCCGAAGGAGCGGGGTGCGGGCCATGGTCGTATGGGGCAGGGAGCGGCGGTGACGGCCATCCACCGCACCAGCCGGCCGCAAATGCCCCACTCATCCTGAAGAAACGCAACGGACGCGCTAAAATTCTGACGACTTACAAGTTATGTGGCGGCACCGGTATAACGGTGTCGCCACATTTCTGCTTCATCGCAAACGACTTGGCGCGTCGCATAGGGACTGGAGCACCCCAGAAGAACTTGCGCGCCGCAAAGCGGCTCAGCCTTCGCGCACTACCTCCGACGGTTCCTTGTCCAGCCGCCAGCCCCGCCACACGGGGTGCCGGAGCCGCCCTGTCCCGGTCCACTCGCTGTACGTCACTTCGCCAACCAGTTCGGGGGCGATCCAGTGCGCATCGGCGGCGTCCTCCCGGGGGACGTCCTGGAACGGCGATGTTTTCCTGGCCAGGCGTTCAACGGTCTGGCGGAGCTCGGTCAGTTCCCTGGAACTGAACCCGCTGCCCACCCGTCCGGCGTACTGCAGTTTCCTGCCGTCCGGTATGCCCACCAGCAGCGAGCCCACGGTGTCCTGCCGGCCGCCCTTGCCGGGGCGCCAGCCGCCCACCACCACCTCCTGCGTCTGCTCCACTTTCAGCTTGGTCCAGGTGCGGGTCCGCTGCCCGCTCACGTACCGGCTGTCCGTTCGTTTGGCCATTACCCCTTCCAGGCCCAGTTCCCGTGCGCTCTCCAGGATGTGTTCCACGCGCTCCTCCAATACGGGGGAGAGCCCGGCCGGGCAGCCTGAAGAAGTGAAGAATTCCTCCAGCCGCTGCCGGCGCTTGGCGAGCGGCAGCTTCCGGAGGTCCGTTCCGCCGTCGTTAAGCAGGTCGAAGAGCATCAGCTGGACCGGGATGGCAGTCCGGGCCCGTGCCACGTCTGCCGGGCGGGTGAGCTTCATCCGTCCCTGGAGCAGGCCGAAGTCGGGCCTGCCGGACGGCCCGACGGCGATAATCTCACCGTCCGCCACGAACGGCTGTTCCGGCCAGCACTGCCTTTCGGCCAGCTCCGGGTAGGTCCGGGTGACGTCGTTCCCGTTGCGGCTGAAGATCCGAACCGCCTTTTCATCGGCCACCAGGACGGCCCGCACCCCGTCCCACTTGAGTTCGAACTGCCAATTGCTGCCCTGCAAGTCGGCCACGTCACCGGAAGTGGCCATCATCGGCCTGTAATCCTCGGGTCCAGGCGCGGAGGTGCCGGCTGCCGCCTTGGCGGACGTCCCGCCGTCGTCCTTTGCCTGCCGCTCGTCCTTTGGCAGCCCGGCATCCGCAGGCCCGGCAGCCTTATCTGCGTCGCCTTCCTCCGGCGGCTCCTCCTGCTCCCCAGGCCCGGACGCGTGCCTCCGCCGTCCGCTGTGGCGCTCCGGGTCCATCAGGTGGATGAGCCACTGCCCCTCGGAATCCTTTCCCTGGCCGCGGCCGGTGTGGATGAGCGCGAACTTCCTGGTCCCGCCCAAGCCGCCTCCTTCCGAGCCGGTGAGGGTGGCGATGACTTCCCTGCCGTTGATCCACTTGTGCAGCTCGTAGGTTCCGTGGTCCCAGATGGTGACCTCCCCCGCGCCGTACTCGCCCTTGGGGATGGTTCCTTCGAAGCCGGCGTAATCCAGCGGGTGGTCCTCGGTCTGGACCGCCAGATGGTTTTTGCCGCTAGACTCCGGGACGCCTTTGGGCAGCGCCCAGGACACCAGCACGCCCTCATGCTCCAGCCGGAAGTCATAGTGCAGGCGGCTGGCGTGGTGCTCCTGGATCACAAAGGTGTCCCCGCTGCCGGGCACACCCGTGAACGGCTCGGGGGTCTTGGCGGGATCGCGCATGGATCGGTACTTGCCCAGGCGGGGGTCGCCGTCGGCATGGACGACGGCGGCGAACGGGTCCGTGCCGTCCTGCACCCGCCGCATCACCTCCTTGTAGTCCAGGTGCTTGAGGCCCGGGGAACCAATCTCCTCCCAGGTCCGGGGTGCGGCCACCATGGGCGTGGGGCGGCCGCGGAGGGAATAGGGCACGATGGTGGTTTTGGCCGCGTTGTTCTGGCTCCAGTCCACCAGCACCTTGCCCTTGCGCAGGGTTTTTTTCATGTCGCTGACGGCAAGGTCGGGGTGGTCCGCCTCGAGGGCCCGCGCGAGCTCACGGGCGAAGGCGGAGATCTGCTCCGAGGTCTGGGACCTGTCCAGGGCGGCGTACAGGTGGATGCCCTTGCTGCCGCTCGTTACCGGGACCGGCTCCATCCCCACGTCCTGCAGGATGGAGCGGGCCAGGAGCGCCACCTCCACGCAGGCCTCCAGGCCTGCGCCTTCCCCGGGATCCAGGTCCAGGACGAGCCTGTCAGGGTTCAGCTGGCTGCCGTGGGAATCCACCTGCCACTGGGGCACGTGGATTTCCAGCGAGTTGATCTGGCCGAACCAGGTGAGCGTGGCGGGGTCGTTGACCATCGGATAGTGGATGGTGCGGTCCTTGTGGGTGATGGCGGCCCGGGGGAGCCACCCCGGGGCCGAGTCCTCCAGGTTTTTCTGGAAGAACACCTCGCCGGGTTTCTCTGCGGTCCCCACGCCGTTCACCCACCGCTTCCGGGTGGCCGGCCTGTTGTACGCCGCGGGGATCAGGACGTGGGCCACGGCGGCGTAGTAGGCCAGCACGTCCGCCTTGGTGGTGCCGGCCTCCGGATAGATGACCTTGTCCAGGTTGGTGAGGGTCAGTTCCCGCCCGGCGACCCGGACACGTTCCTTAGCTGCGGGCATGGGGCTTCACCTGCGGCGTTGCGTGATGTTCACTTGATGAATGAGAGCCATTTGGAAGGGTGCCATCGCGTTCGGGCTGGTCAACGTGCCTGTGAAGGTCTACAGCGCCACTGAGGATCATGACATCAGTCTGCACCAGGTCCACAACGCCGACGGCGGCAGGATCCGCTACCAGCGCCGCTGCGAGGTCTGCAGCCAGGTCATCGACTACTCGGACATCGAGAAGGCCTTCGAGGAGGACGGCCGGACGGTGGTCCTGTCCAAAGACGAGCTCAAGGCGATTCCGGCCGAGAACAGCCACGAGATTGAAGTGGTGCAGTTCGTTCCGTCGGAGCAGCTGGAACCCATGATGTTCGAGAAGAGCTACTACCTGGAGCCGGACTCCAAGTCGCCCAAGGCCTACGTGCTGCTGCGCAGGGCGCTGGAGGACACGGACAGGGTGGCCATCGTCCAGTTCGCCCTGCGGGAGAAGACGAGGCTCGGCGCTTTGCGGATCAAGGACGATGTCCTGGTGCTCCAGTCCCTGCTCTGGCCGGACGAGGTGCGCGAGGCGAACTTCCCGTCGTTGGAGGCGGATGTCCGGATCAGCGCGCAGGAACGCGACATGTCCGCCGCCCTGGTGGAGTCCATGGCGGCGGATTTCGATCCCGCCTCGTTCACTGACGAGTACCAGGTGCAGCTCCGCCAGCTCATCGAGGCCAAGCTGGAGCAGGGCGAATCCCTGGACACGGAGGAAACCTTCGGGGTGGAGGCCGGCGAGGGCGGCAAGGGCGAAGTCATCGACCTGATGGAGGCCCTGAAGCGCAGCCTCGACCGGAAACGCGGCGACGGGTCTGCCGCAGGAACCTCGGAAGAAGACGCCGGCGGGGACTCCGGCGACGCTGCCGGGGATGGCGGGGACGAAGCGAAGCCGGCGCGCAAGCGGTCCGCGTCCGCCAAACCCGCCGCGGCCAAGTCCGATGGGAAGCCTGCTGCCCGCAGCACCAGTTCCGCGAAATCGGATGATGACAAGGCAGGCACCGCGACGTCCTCCGGTGCCAAGGGCACGGCAAGCAAGTCCGGTGCGTCCAAACCCGCGGCGACAAAGTCCACGGCCGCTAAATCCGGTACGGCCAGGTCCACCGCTAAGTCCGCCGAAAAACCTGCCGCGAAAACCGCCGCGGGAAAGGCAACAGGAACGCGGGCGCGCAAGCCTGCGTGATGGTCCGCGGATTCCGGAGCCTGCTCCCTTGCTCAATGCCATGCCTAAGAAACTACTAAGGCTGCTTGCGTTGCGGTAGCGGCGGCCCCTTTGCGGCGGGTCCTTTACAGCGGCGTCCGGGGCGTCCACAATGAGTCGCATCACAGCCTCCGCTGTGGCCCACAGCGTGCTGTCACTCACTCTGACCTGCCACCTGAGAGGGGCGCGGAAATGAACGATCAGACGGACGCAGCCACGGCGGACCGGGAGCTCAAACAGAAGCACCGGGCCATGTGGGCCTCCGGCGACTACCCGGCCCTCGCAGACGAGATGCTCCTGGAGTTGGGCGCCATCCTGGTGGAAGCCTGCGGCATCACGTCGCGCAACAGCGTGCTGGATGTCGCCGCCGGATCAGGCAATGCGGCCATTCCGGCGGCGATGATGGGCGCAAAGGTGGTGGCCAGTGATCTCACCCCTGAGCTTTTCGAGGCCGGCCGGCGTGAGGCAGCCAACCGGGGTGTCAGCCTGGACTGGAAGGAGGCCGACGCGGAAGCCCTGCCCTTCGCTGACGCCGAGTTCGACGTCGTGATGTCCTGCCTTGGCGTCATGTTCGCTCCCCATCATCAGCAGGCGGCTGACGAACTCTTGAGGGTGTGCAAGCCGGGCGGCACCGTCGGACTCCTCCACTGGACTCCGGACGGGTTCATCGGCAAGATGTTCGCCACCATGAAGCCTTTCGCACCCCCGCCTCCGCCCGGCGCCCAGCCGGCGCCGCAGTGGGGGAGCGAGGACCACGTCCGCGAACTGCTGGGGGACGGGATCACGGACACCGCGTCCCGCAAGCAGACACTGGCTGTGCGGAGCTTCCACCAGCCCGGCGATTTTGTCCGCTACTTCAAATCCCACTACGGCCCCACCATCTCCGTCTACAAATACATTGGGGAGGACGCGGACAAGGTCAAAGCCCTGGACCAGGCACTGACTGAACTGGCTGATTCGTTCGGCGATGCCCATGGCGACTCTCCCTTCCAGATGGAGTGGGAGTACCTGCTGTTCACAGCCAAGAAGGCCAAATAGGCAAGGAAGGGCTTAAAAGCCAGCGGCCGCCGTCGGGCATTTTCCCGGGAAGGGAAGGCCCGACGGCGGCCGCTGAAGCGGGTGCGCTACTCGGCGTCGTGATCCGTTTCCAGGATCTGGACCAGGTGGTTCAGCGCATCGTCCGCGCCGTCGCCCTCTGCGCGGAGCACCACAACGTCGCCGTGTGAGGCTCCCAGGCTCATGAGGGAAAGGATGCTGGCAGCATCCATGGCCTCGTCGGCCGGCTCGCCTTCACGTGCGATGGTGATGTCCAGGTCGTACTCTCCTGCTGCCTCGGCAAAGATGGCGGCGGGGCGGGCGTGCAGGCCTACTCGGCTGGCGACGGTTGCGGTGCGTTCTGGCATTGTTGCTCCTTTTGTCTTTCGGCTTGCTGTAGGTCCAGTGCCGGATAGCTGTGGTGGTTAGGGTCAGACCGTTGCGGGAACGGGTTCCACGGTATCAGCGGTCTTGGGGGCTGCCCAGCGCTTCAGTGCCACCACGGCCAGGGCTGTGACGATGGTACCGGCAATGATCGAGAGTACGAACATCAGCACGTTGCCGATGGCGAAGAACACGAAGATGCCGCCGTGGGGTGCCTGCGATGTGACGCCGAAGGCCATGGTCAGCGCGCCGGTGAGGGCACCGCCCAGCATGCTCGCGGGGATAACGCGCAGCGGATCGGCGGCAGCGAACGGGATGGCTCCTTCGGAAATAAAGGATGCACCCAACAGCCAGGCGGCCTTGCCGTTTTCACGCTCGGCCAAGCTGAAGAGCTTCTTGTCCAGGACCGTGGCCAGGGCCATAGCCAGGGGAGGAACCATGCCGGCGGCCATGACGGTTGCCATGATCTGCCACGGCGCCTGGTTGTCTGCGCTGCCGGCGCTCAGGCCGGCGACGGCGAAGGCGTAGGCCACCTTGTTGACCGGGCCGCCGAGGTCAAAGCACATCATCAGGCCGAGGATAATGCCCAGGACGACGGCGGAGGCGCCGGTCATTCCGGACAGCCAGCCGTTGAGGGCCAGCGTCAGGCCTGCGATGGGACCGCCGAGGACCAGGAACATCAGGCCGGAGGCGAAAATGGAGGCGAGCAGCGGGATGATGACAACCGGCATCAGGCCGCGCAGCCACCTGGGGACGGTCCAGGTTCCGATCAGGTGTGCCATGTAACCGGCCAGCAGGCCGCCCACGATGCCGCCCAGGAAGCCTGCGCCCATGAACCCGGAGACCGCGCCGGCGACGAAGCCCGGTGCAATGCCTGGCCGGTCAGCAATGGCGTAGGCGATGTAGCCAGCCAGCGCCGGAACCAGGAAGCCCATGGACAGGGCGCCGATCTTGAACAGCACAGCACCGAGGTAGATGGCGAGGCCACCTTCGGGAAGGTTCCCGAAGTTGTTCTCCACCACCACGGTGTCCGCTACGTCGGTGATGTCGTAGCCGCCCAGCAGGAAGCCCAGGGCGATCAGCAGGCCGCCGCCCGCGACGAACGGGATCATATAGCTCACGCCGGTCAGCAGGGCCCGCTTGAGCTTCTGGCCGATGTGCTCGCCCTTTTCCTCGGCGTCGTGCTCTGCCTGTTCCTCGGCACCGAAGTGCGGAACCCGGCGGGCGTTGGGGTTGTCCGCAGCAGCCAGGGCTTCCTGGACCATCTTGGCGGGCTCGTCGATGCCGCGCTTGACGGGTGCGTTGATCACCGGTTTGCCGGCGAAGCGCTCCTTGCCGCGTACGTCCACGTCCACCGCGAAGATGACGGCGTCAGCAGCAGCGATCACGGCGGGGTCCAGCGGCTTGGCGCCGGAGGAGCCCTGGGTTTCCACCTGGAGGTCCACGCCCATTTCCTGGGCAGCGGCGACGAGCGAGTCGGCAGCCATGTAGGTGTGGGCGATGCCGGTGGGGCAGGCAGTTACGGCCACCAGGCGCTTGGGCCCGGCTGCGGGGGCGGCCCCGGCGGCAGAAGAACCGGCGGCAGCAGGTGTAGCAGCTGTCGGGGCAGCAGCGGACGCAGCATCCGCGGGGGCGGCGGCTGCGTGGGAGGCCGGCTTGTCAGCCAGTGCACCGTCCACCAGTTCCACGATCTCCTCGCGCGAGGAGGCGTTGCGCAGGGCTGCGGTGAAGTCCTTCTTGATGAGGGACCGGGCGAGCTTGGAGAGCAGCTTCAGGTGCGCCTGGTCTGCTCCGTCCGGTGCCGCGATGAAGAAGATCAGGTCCGCGGGGCCGTCCTTTGCCCCGAAGTCCACCTTGGGGTTCAGGCGGGCCATGGCCAGGGTGGGTTCGGTGACGGCGGCCGAGCGGCAGTGCGGGATGGCAATGCCGCCGGGGATGCCGGTGGCGGTCTTCTGCTCGCGGGCGAAGGCGTCGGCGAAGAGGCCTTCGACTTCTGATGCGCGTCCGGTGGCTGCAACCTTGCTTGCCAGGTGCCGGATCACCGCTTCGGGGGAGTTGCCCAGGTTCTGGTCGAGCTCGACCAGTTCCGTGGTGATGAGCTGGGTCACTGTCAATCCTTTCGAAGGGCCGTGATGGTTACGGCATCCGGGGTGGTTTGGTGTACTGCCGGAACGGTGGAACCGGGCAGGGAGGCGGCTGCGGCACCGTGGGCCACAGCCTGTCGAAGGCAGTCGGCCGGGGCGGCGCCCTGGCCGTGGGCGAGCAGGTAGCCGGCAAGCGCGGAGTCGCCCGCGCCTACCGTGCTGACCGCGGCGACCGGCGGATGCGTGGCCAGCCACGCGCCGTCGGCCGTTACCAGGACAGCTCCCTTGGAACCGAGAGTTGCCAGCACAGCACCCACACCGGAACGCACGACGGCGGCGGCGGCTGCCGCGGCAGCCACCGGATCCGCTTCCAATTCGTCAGCGGTGGCCGTGGCAAAGCCGGCTGCAGCAGCCAGTTCCGCCAGTTCTTCGGCGTTGGGTTTGAGGAGGTCCGGTTTCCCGGAACCAGTGGGGGTCCCGTCAACGCCGGCACCGTCGCCGGACATTGCCGCGGCGAGCGGCGCTCCGGAGGAGTCCACGGCGATGCGCGGGGCGCTGCCGTTTCCGGCCGCGCGGATCCGCCGGGCCGCCGTGGCGTAGAAGTCTGCCGGGAACCCCGGCGGGAGGGAACCGGCCAGGACCACCCAGCTGGCGCCGCGCGAGCTTTCCAGCAGCAGCTTGATGAGGGCCTCCTGCTGGTCCTCGTCCAGCCTGGGGCCGGGTTCGTTGATCTTGGTGGTCACGCCGCCGGGCTCGGTGAGGGCAACGTTGGTGCGCAGCGGCTCATCGATGGGGAGCGATACGAACGGCACCCCGATTTCCCGCAGGCCCGCGAGGACGGGGTCGCTGTCGGCGCCGGGAAGCACCGCCACGGATTCCAGGCCGGAGGCGACGAGCGCGCGCGAAACGTTGACTCCCTTGCCCCCCGATTCCTGGCTGACGGAGACGGCACGCTGCACTTCGCCACGTTCCAGGGGACCGGGAAGTGCGACCGTGCGGTCCAGGCTTGGGTTGGCGGTGAACGTGACGATCATGCGATCACCACGTCAACGCCGGCTTCTTCCAGGGCGGCCGCGAGTTCCGGGCCTGGTTGGCTGTCTGTAATCAAGGTGTCCAGATCTTTCAGGGAGGCGAACTGGACCAGGGTTTCCGTGTCCAGCTTGGAGGAATCGGCCAGCACCACAATGCGGCGGGCCGAACGGACGAAGGCTGCCTTGACGGCGGCTTCTTCAGGATCGGGTGTGCTCAGGCCAAAAGTTGCGTGGATCCCGTTGGTGCCGATGAAGGCAATGTCGGGACGGAGCCTGCCGGCAGCCTCCACGGTTGCCTGCCCTACGGCCACCTGGGTGATGCCGCGTACCCGGCCGCCCAGGACGTCAAGGGCAATCCCGGGAACGCTGGACAGCTTGCCGGCGATGGGAACGGCGTGGGTGATGGCAACCAGTTCCGCCCGCGGTTCGGTTGCGTCGGAAGGTTCGACGGCGGCGCGGCGGGAGAGCATGTCGGCCAGGACTTCGGTGGTGGTTCCGCCGTCGATCAGGACGCTCCCCGCAGAGTTCCGCGGAATGAGGGCCAGGGCAGCCTCGGCGATGCGGATCTTCTGGTCAGGCCGCTGGATGGCCCGCTCGTTGACGCTTTCCTCCGTGGTGCTGAAGCGGTCAGCGGCCACGGCGCCGCCGTGGACGCGGCGGACTGTGCCCGCGGTTTCGAGGGTGGCAAGGTCGCGGCGGACGGTTTCGGTGGTGATGCGGAAGCGCTCGGCCAGGAGGGTCACGCTGACCCGGCCGCTGCCGGCAACAAGCTCGGCAATCTTTTGCTGGCGCTCCTCGGCGAACACGTACCCTCCGTTGCGTAAGTTCAGTTGGTGCGGTGGTCCTGCGGTGCCCACGCGATGCCATGCGCAAGCCTGGAATCAGTGGGGTGACTGGCATCACATGATGTTGAGATACTTGACTTTATCTTTGCTTGTGTTGGTTTGTCAATGGAAACCCACACGAAACAAAGTGCATGCGGAGTGTGCCCCTCATCCGCTTGGAGTTTTTGGGCAGATAAGGGGACTTCCCGGCCCCGGAACCCTGCATATCTGGACAAAAACTCACTGGTGGGAAGCGAAAAGCCGGGCCGGACCGCAATGGTCCGGCCCGGCTCGTCGGGTTCATTCCTTGTCCAGCCAGGCAATCCGGCCGGGACTTCCTTGTGCCTAGAGTCCGCCGTCGCGGCTTTCGTTCCGGGTGATGCGTTCGCCCGTGTTGGGATCCACCACGGAGCGGGTCTCGCTGACGCGGCGGCTGCGGCCGGGTGAAGCGAGGATGAGGGAGGCGATGAGGCCGATGACGCCGACGGCCATCAGGATGTAGCCGATAAGGACCTGGTCCACGGCCGGGATGAGGCCCGGAGCCACCGCCCACGCGAGGATGGCGCCGAGTGCGATGAGGAAAATGGAGGATCCGATTCTCATGAGTTGCTCCTTGATTGGGGGCCGGGCCTGGTCATAACCCGTTGACGGTTGCTAAGCATGCTGTCCGTTAAGCGTCACGCTACCCCGCCGGGTTGCCGGGTTCAATGCTCCCGGGCGGTGCGTAACCCATTCGTTGCGCTGTGGCCACTGTGAAAGGTGGGACGGTGCCTGCCGGGTTTCAGTCCGCGTTGCCGCCGTCGGACAGCCAACCGGTCCCGGCACGGCGTCAGGCTCCGGCCCGGCCTGCCTCGATAGGCTGATCCGATGGAAACAGTTGTTTGGTCCAAGCCTGAAGACCAGCGGGCGGGTACGCCGCTGCTTGTCATGATGCACGGCTACGGTACGGACGAGTCCCGCATGGTCCGCCTCTTCGAATACCTGCCGGCGGAATTTACCTGCGCGGCACTGCGGGCCCCCATGGACATTGGAGACCACTACGGCTGGTTCCTGCTGGATTACTTCCTGGCCAACGACTTCGCCGACGTCATCAAGGCAGCCAACGCCGTCCAAACCTGGATCAACAGCGTTAAGGGCCAGCACAGCAGCGTAAGCCTGCTCGGATATTCCCAGGGAATGGCGATGGCCAGCACCTTGCTGCGCCTCCACCCCAAGGACTACGAAGCGGTGGTGGGGCTGTCCGGCTTCGTGCTGCAAAACGAGCTGCTTTCCCTCACTGAATCCTTTGATGCCCGGCCGCCCTTTTTCTGGGGGCGGGACAAGGCTGACCTGGTCATCAATGAAGACGCCATCGCGTACACCCAGGAATGGCTGCAGGAGAACACCCTCCTCACCGCCAGGACGTACCCGGGCATGGGCCACGCCATGTCAAAGACGGAAATGGTGGACGTGAGTTCGTTCCTGCGCCACTACGTGCTGCGGCCGGAGGGGTCCACCGACAACCGGCGGTGAGGCCGCACGGGCCTTGCGAAGTGCGTCACGTTGTCCCACAAAGAAAAAACAGTTGCAGGCTAAATTTGTAAGCGCTTACACTCGTTGTCGGCCGTGATAGCGGCACTGGACTGGGTGAACAGGAGATCGGCGCGGTGCGGAGGATGTACTGCAGCGGGCTGCGGCCCGATGATCCGTACCAGGCCTGCACCCCTGGCGGTTCCGCCTGGCTTGTCTCCGGGCGCCGGCATGCCCATGATGGTAGAAGTGCATGGGCCGGCAGGGTCAAGGCCGCCACGTTCCCGCCGTGAGCGAAGACCTGCCGCATTTCCTGCGCATCCGGGCATCGTCGCCACCACCTACGCTGCATCCTTCCGTCCGCTGCATCTTTCCGTACAAGGCTGCCCGCCGTCCTGAAAGGACACCCACCACCCATGAGCGATAACACGGCAACAGGCCATCCAACCGGCGGTCTCTCCGCCTGGGCCGGCGCGTCGGCAATCCTCTTTGACCTGGACGGCGTGCTGACCCCCACAGCCACAGTCCACGAGCGGGCCTGGCAGGAACTGTTCGAGGGCTTCCTGGCGTCGCAGCCACAGGTGGCCGGTTACAGCGAAAGCGACTACTTCGATCACATTGACGGCAAGCCACGCTTCGACGGCGTGCGGGACTTCCTGGCTTCACGCGGGATTGTGCTTCCTGAGGGTCCCACTGACGATGACCCCGCCAACAGCACCGTGCAGGGCCTGGGGAACCGGAAGAACCGGATCTTCAACGACATCGTGAGCACCGGCGTGGAGCCCTTCGAAGGTTCTGTCCGCTTCCTCGAAGCCGTACTGCAGCGCGGCCTGAAGGTCGCCGTCGTCTCTTCCTCACGCAACGCACCCGCCGTCCTGGAGGCGGCCGGGCTCAGCGAGCGCTTCCCCGTGGTGGTGGACGGCGTGGTGGCCGCAGGCGAAGGCCTGCCCGGCAAGCCGAGCCCGGCCACCTATGAGTATGCAGCGCATCTGCTTGGCCTGCCGAGCGAGGAATGCGTGGTGGTGGAGGACGCAGTCTCCGGTGTCCAGGCCGGGGAGGCCGGATCCTTCCACTCCGTCATCGGCGTGGACCGTGGAGCAGGGCGTCAGACCCTTCTCGACGCCGGCGCAACCCTGGTGGTCAATGACCTCAAGGAACTGCTTCCCTAAAGAACGTCAGCCGTCCCCCGGGCGGCGCCCGCTGCTTTCCCCGGCAGCTCCCGTCAGTACCCTTCCCCAAATATCCCCCGGGCCGGCAGCAAACCAGCTGCCCGGCCACACGTCAAAGGACCCAACACCATGGCCCTGATCTCCGCGGACCGCGAAAGATTCCCCAACACCCCCTGGCAGCTCGTGGAAACACGCCACGAACAGGGCAACGAGGGGACGCTGGAAACCCTCTTTGCCCTGGGAAACGGGCACCTGGGCATCCGGGGCGCCCACTGGGCCGCAGCCGATTCCGACCTTCCAGGCAGCTTCATCAACGGGCTGCACGAAATCTGGGACATCAAACATGCGGAAAACGCCTTCGGGTTCGCCCGCACCGGCCAGCGCATCCTCTACATCCCGGATGCCAACAACTTCACCGTGGTCCTTGACGGGGAGTCCCTGAGCCTGGCTGAGTCAGAGGTGCTGGATTACCGGCGCTCCGTCGACTTCTCCACGGGCATCTACGAATGCCGGGTCACGTGGCAATGCCGCTCCGGCGCCGTGGTGACCACCACCGAGCGGCGCGCCGTGGGTTTCGCGTCCCGGGGAAGCCTGGGCATCTCCCTTGAGGTGGCCACGGACCGCGAGGTGTCCGTGGACGTCACCTCCTCATTGATCAACCGGCAGGACCAGCCGGTGGAGGACCACTCCGTCCACGATCCCCGCCGTGCAGGCCGGCACGCAGGCCGCGTCCTGCTGCCCCTGCGCCTTGACGGCGGCGACGGGTCGCTCCGGCTGGCCTGGGAGGCCGCGGAATCCAAGCAGCGCGTGGGCGTCGCCGTGGACCACTGGACCTCCGCGGGCCATCAGCCGTTCGAGACCCTCGTGGACCAGGACGACAGCAGCGTCCGCTATGTCCTGGCGGTTGGCCCCGGGGAGCCGTTCCGCCTGGAAAAGAGCGTCAGCTACGCCGCCGGCCGGGCCATCCAGGACCCGTCAGTGGACCCGGCCGCTGCCGCCGAGGAAGGCCTGCGGCCGGTAGCGGACATCTTTGCCGAGAGCGAGGCGCACTACCGGAACTACTGGGCCACCTCGGACATCGTGGTGACCAGCCAGTCCGAGCTGCAGCAGGCCATCCGGTGGAACCTGTTCCAGCTTGCCCAGGCGACGGCGCGCGCGGACGTTGCCGGCATTCCCGCGAAGGGCGTGACAGGTTCCGGCTACGAGGGCCACTATTTCTGGGACCAGGAGGTCTACCTCCTGCCCTACCTGACCTACACCAACCCCGACGGCGCGCGGCGGGTCCTTGAGTTCCGCCACGGCATGCTTCCCGAGGCCAAGGTCCGGGCCAAGGAGCTGAGCGTGGACGGTGCACTGTTCCCGTGGCGCACCATCAACGGGCTCGAGGCGAGTGCGTACTACGCCGCCGGCACGGCACAGTTCCACATTGCGGCCGCCATCGCCTTTGCCACCAACCGGTACGTGTGGGCCACGAAGGACGCCGAGTTCCGGGACGGGATGGGCGCCGAACTGCTGATTGAAACGGCGCGCATGTGGATCTCGCTGGGCTTCTTCGGCAAGGATGGGCTTTTCCATATCCACGGCGTCACGGGCCCTGACGAGTACACCGCCGTGGTCAATGACAACCTCTACACCAACGTGATGGCCCGCTTTAACCTCCGGGCTGCCGCTGCCCTGGAGCATGCGGGCGTCACCGACGAGGAGCGGCAGCTGTGGGAAGCGGCTGCGAGCCGCATGCAGCTGCCCTTCGATGAGCGGATGCAGGTGCATTCCCAGGACAACGACTTCATGCACCTCGAACCCTGGGACTGGAACACGCCCCGGTCCAAATACCCTTTGCTGCTGCACTTCCACCCGCTGGTGATCTACCGCCACCAGGTCCTCAAGCAGGCGGACACCGTCCTGGCGATGTTCCTGCAGTGGCAGGACTTCACGGCGGAGGAGAAGCACCGGGCCTTCGACTTCTACGATCCGCTGACAACGGGCGATTCCACGCTGTCCGCCTGCGTCCAGGGCATCATGGCGGCCGAGGTGGGGTACTCCCGGGAGGCACTGGAGCACTTCACCAACGCCGTGTTCATCGACCTTGACGACACCCACGGCAACACCATCGACGGCGTGCACATTGCCTCCACCGGCGGGGTCTGGAGCTCCCTGGTCTGCGGTTTCGCCGGGCTAAGGGACCAGGGTCCGGTTCCCTACTTCGACCCCCGCCTCCCCGCGGAATGGGAGGGATTGGACTTCCATCTGAAGATCCAGGGCCGCCTGCTGCGGGTGGAGCTCGGGAACGGCTCCATCACGCTGGCAGTCTCTGAAGGGGAACCCTTGGCGGTTGATGTCCGCGGCCGGGAGTTCATCATCGGCGCCGATCCCGTGAAGGTGGCGCTGGATCCCGTGCCGCAGCCGGAGCCCACGGTGTTCCCCAGCGGACATCCGACGGCGAGCATTCCGGTGGTGCGTGCCAACAGCTAAGTGCGGGGCGGCGGCGGGAGCCTAGTCTCCCGCCGTCGTCGTGCGTTGCAGCCTGGGTTCCTGGTCCAGGGGGTGGGCCAGTTCATCGGCGGGCATCCGCGCAGCAGCCATGGCGATGACCGCCATCACCGGGCAGACGCCGCCGGCCACCAGGAAGATCAGCCAGATGGGCAGCACCTCCGCCGCGGGCCCGGCCAGGGCCATGGACACCGGCATCAGGGCCAGCGAGACGAAGAAATCCAGGCTGGAGACCCGGCCCAAGAGGTGCGGTGGTACCCGCCGCTGGAGCAGGGTGCCCCAGATGACCATGCCCACGCTGCCGGTGGCGCCGAAGATGAACAGTGCCGCGGCGATTGCCCAGAAGCTGTCCATGGCGCCGATGGCGGCCAGCGGCAGGCTGCCCGCACCCCAGGACACCATCATCACCGTAAGGTAGCGGCGCGGCAGCCGGAAGGACGCCGTCAACAGCGAGCCAAGAGCGGCGCCGACCCCCATCACGGCCAGCAGGAAGCCGAACATGCGGGAATCGCCGTCCAGCTGGTCCCGGACCACGAACGGCAGCAGCACCTCGATGGGCCCGATCAGGAACAGTACCGAGATGCACGCCCACAACAGGGTCCACAGCAGCCATGGGGTGCCGAGGGTGTAGATCACTCCCTCGCGAAGGTCGTGGAAGAAGGATTGCCTCGGCACCTCAACGCCGTCCGCTCCAGCGGCCGGGGCGGCCAGTGCGTGCTGGCCCAGGAAGTTCAGGACGATGAACGCCAGGAGGTGGCACGCCGCCACCGCCGTGACCGCGTGCGACGGCGAGAGGGCAGCCACCACCATGCCCGCCACGGCCGGACCGGCCGCCTGCTGGAGGACGGGGCGCATGGACCCTTCCATTCCGTTTGCTGCAAGCAGGTCCTGGGCGGGAAGGATGCGCGGCAGGATTGCGGAGTAGGCAGGAAAGAAGAACGCCGCGCCGACGCCAAGGACAAAGGACCCCGCTGCGATGTGCCACAGCTGCAGCAGGCCTGTCATGGCCAATCCGCTGACGGCCGCTATCACCGCGAGGTTGGCCCCCTCCACGGCGATGATCAGCCGGCGCTGGGGGATCCTGTCCGCGGCGATGCCGCCGGCCAGGACGAACGCCACCAGGCCCACGCTGCCGGCGGCGGCCACCAGGGACAGTTCCAGCGGACCGCCGCCCAAATGGATCACCTGGTAGACCATGGCCACGGCCCACATGCCGGAACCGAAAATTGAGATGGCAAGCGCTGCGATCAGGACCCTGTACTCGCGGTGGGCAAAGGGCCGCAGGGCCTTGGGGGTGGGCATAGGCTAAGTCTAGGCTTTGGGCTCACTCCGGAGGAGCCCGGGCACCGGCCCCGGATGGACGCGGGCAGGTACGCGGCCCCTCCCGCGGTGGCCTAATGTTAAGCAACCTTAGTATTAGGAATTCCGGTACAGGCGTACCGCCGAGACAAGCAGAGGTGACCATGGCCAGGCGCAGCAATCCCGCAGTACGGATAGCACAGGAAACCGCCCACAACGCGGTGTTCGACGCAGACGGGAAGCCCAAACCCGGGGTCCACAACATGCTCCTGAAAGCGGTGGAGATCCAGCGCCCGCTGGTGGTGGCCTACATCCGCCGGCTGCAGAAGAAACACCCCCGGGCCACGGCAGCCCAGCTGGCCGACATCCTGGAACGCGACTACCTCCGCGCGGTCACCGGCGGCGGTGCGCTGGTAGGTGCTACCGCCGTCGTGCCCGGCGTGGGCACCGTGGCATCCCTCGGACTGTCTGCCGCCGCGACGGTCGGGTTCCTGGAAGCAACAGCCCTCTACTCCACCTCGCTGGCGGAGCTGCACGGGATCCGGCTCACCAACCCGGAGAAGGCCAGCACCATGGTCATGGCCATCATGCTGGGCGAGGAAGGGACAGCCCTCATCGGGACGCTCAGCGGCCAGGCTGCCGGGAGGGAAATGAACGCCAACAACGCCTGGGGCAACGTCCTGTCCAAGTCGATGGTGCCGGGCTTCGGCAGCATCCGGAGCAGGATCCAGAAGGCCTTCCTCAAGAACCTCCTCAAGCGGCAAGGATCCGCCCTGTTCGGCCGGGCACTGCCGTTCGGGATCGGGGCCGTGGTGGGCGGAGCCGGTAACCTCGTGATGGGCCGTGCGGTGGTGGCCAACGCCAAGGAGGCGTTTGGACCCATGCCGGACACCATCCCCGGAGAGCTCACGGCTGCCGCGGCGGCCCAGGACACCCCGACGCTGGAAGGCAACACTCTTGGATCTCAACGCTGACCTTGGCGAATCATTCGGCTCCTGGCGGATGGGGGACGACCCCGCGATGTTCCGGCTGGTCACCAGCGCCAATGTGGCATGCGGCTTCCACGCCGGGGACCCCGTCACCATGCTGGACAGCTGCCGCGCCGCCTATGAACTCGATGTGACCGTCGGCGCCCATGTGGGGTACCGGGACCTGGCCGGCTTCGGCCGCCGCTCGCTGGACATGAGCTTCGACGAGCTCTTCGGCGACGTGCTGTACCAGTTGGGGGCGCTCGACGGCGTTGCCCACGCCGTGGGTGCCTCCGTGGACTACGTGAAGCCGCACGGCGCCCTGTACAACCGGCTGGTCCACGATGCCGAACAGGCTTCGGCCGTGGTGGCGGCAGTAAACGCCTACGATCCCGGCCTGCCCATCCTGGGGCTGCCGGACTCCGAGCTCCTGAAGCAGGCCAGGGACGCCGGGCACCCGGTGTTCGTCGAGGCCTTCGTGGACCGCGCCTACCGGGCGGACGGCACGCTGCTTCCGCGCTCGGAGGAGGGCGCCGTGCTGCACGACGTCGACGCGATTGTTGAGCGGGCCGTGCGGCTGGCTGCCAAGGGCGAGGTGGTGGCTGTGGACGGAACAGTGGTGCAGGTCGGGCCCGATTCCCTCTGCATCCACGGCGACACCCCGGGTGCCGTGGAGATGGCTGCTGCCGTCCGGGCAGGGCTGGAAGCCGCCGGCATTGACCTGGAGTCCTTCGCGTAGCAGTTTCCTGCCGGCCGGTGGTCAGCCGAAGATCAGGTGCGCCACCGTAAAGATCGCAAGCCCGGCCAGCGCACCCACCACGGTGCCGTTGATCCGGATGAACTGCAGGTCCTTGCCCACCTGGAGCTCAATCTTCTGCGACGTTTCCTCGGCATCCCAGCGGGCCACGGTGTCCGTGATGACCCCGGCAATATCCGACCGGTAGGTCCGCACCAGGTAGCCGGCTGCGTCGCCGATCCACGCGTTGACCTTGCCGGCCAGCTCGGGATCGCTGACCAGCCGGGAGCCGAAGTCCCGCACGGCCGCCTTGAACTTCACTGTCAGTTCGCTGTCGGGATCGTCCACTGCACCAAGCAGCGCGTTCTTGACGGTGCCCCACGTGCGGGACGCCAGTTCACGCACCTCGGGATCGCCGAGGACCTGCGCCTTGATGTCCTCGGCGCGGGCGATCATCACAGGATCATGCTGCAGGTCCTGGGCAAGGTCGTTCAGGTATTTGTCGATGGACTGCCGGACCTGGTGGTTGGGGTCGGCCTGCACGGCCCGGACGAACTTGAGGATCTCCACATAGACCTTGTCGCCCACCAGGCCGTCCACAAACTGCGGCACCCAGGTGGGGGAGCGGTCGGACACAAGGTGGGTGACCGTTTCGTGGTTGTCATCCACCCAGTCGGCGGCGCGGTCCACCAGCAGGTCCACCAGCTTGTGGTGGTGCCCGTCGTGGAAAATCCGCTCGGCCATCTTGCCCACGGGGGGTCCCCACGGCGGAGTCAGGAGGTGCTTACGCACCATTCCCTCGATGACCGCCTGGACGTCGTCGTCATTCAGTACTTTGAACAGGCCGCGGATGACGGCGGCGCCTTCCTTGGCCACCCGCTCGGAACCGGCAGGCGTGGCAAGCCACTCACCCGCCCGGCGGGCGATATTGACGCTGGCAAGTTTGTCCTGGACCACCTGCTCCGAGAGGAAGTTGGTCTCCACGAATTCGCCCAGCGAGGCGCCGATCTGGTCCTTCCGGCGCGGAATGATGGCAGTGTGTGGGATCTTGATGCCCATGGGGTACTTGAACAGTGCCGTGACAGCGAACCAGTCAGCCAGCGCGCCCACCATGCCGCCCTCGGCCGCCGCGCGCACGTACTGGAGCCACGGATACTCCTTCTGCAGCGCGAACGCGAAGACGAAGATCACCGCCATCACCAGCAGCAGCCCCAGGGCCACCAGCTTCATTTTCCGCAGCGCTGCCGCCTTTTCGGCGTCGCCCGCACTCAGTTGATGGCCGACGGCGGCCCGCGCCTCCGCGCGTCCCTTGGCAGGAGGCGGGGTGGTTGGGGTGGGCACGCCGGGTGCTTCGCGGGTAGTTGGCTCAGAGTTCACCTGCATGTGCCAAGCCTAGTCCCGCAGCACGGGGCCGGTCGGCTACCGTGTCTGCATGACTACTGATGAGTCAGCGCCGCAACGGCCGTTGGTCTTTGCCCACCGCGGCTCCAGCGCCGCGTTCGCCGAACACACCCGGGCCGCCTACCTGCAGGCCCTGGCCGACGGCGCCGACGGCGTGGAGTGCGACGTCCACCTCACGCGGGACCAGCACGTTGTCCTCCTGCATGACGCCAACCTGGACCGGACCTCGGACGGAACAGGGCCCGTAGCCGAGCGCACGCTGCGGGAGCTGCAGCACCTGGACGTGTCATCGTGGAAGGGCGTCCGCATCCCGGAGGCATACGGTGCCCGGTCAGAGCAGCTGCTGACCCTGCCGGAACTCCTGGAGATCCTCCGCGGTGCCGGCCGGCCGGTGAAACTGGCCATCGAGCTCAAGCACCCCAGCCCGTACCAGCTCAAGCTGGAGGACCGGGTCATTGAGGTGCTGCGGAGCGAGGGATGGGACCCGAAGAGTTCAGCCGTGGACAACGTGGCGGTGACCTTCATGAGTTTCAGCCCGGACTCCGTGCGGCACCTGCTCGAATCAGTTCCGCCTGAATACATCTGCCAGTTGGTGGACGACGTGGACATCCGGGCGATCCGCGGCGGACTGGGGTTCGGGATGATCACTGGCGGCGCAATTGCCAACCTGATGCGGGCAACCCAGGCCGAAGCCGAGCGGATCCTGGACAACGGCCAGGTGGGCCTGGCGGGGCCAGGCATAGACTATGTGCGCCGGCATCCCGCTGCCGTCCAGCGATGGCTCGCCGGTGGCCGGCGCTTCCGCGTGTGGACGGTGGATTCGGAGCAGGAAGTTGCACTGTGTGCGGGATTGGGGATCCAGGAGATCACCACCAATGTCCCGGCCCGGGTCCTGGGTCAGCTGCAGGTCGCCTCGCCGCAAGGTAGGTAGGGGCGCATGGGCGGGATCCCGGACGGCGTGCCCCCGCTGTTCCGCTGCCTTGAGCCGCTATTCCGCCAGCAGGATGCCTCCGGCGGGCTCCGGCCTGCGCCCTGGTCCGGCCCCCGCCGCTGGTGGACCGGGCCCCTGGACGTTGAAGGCCTCAGCCTGGGTGCGGTGGGTGCTGCCGCGGCGGCCCTGAACCTCCTGGCGGGTGCGCCGGACAGGTTCGCCACCACATCAGCCCTGACAGCCGCAGCCTTCGACTCTTCCGGGCATCTGCGCATCTCCGGGCATCCCATCCAGGGGTTCGCCCCGCTGTCCGGCTTCCGGCGCACCCTTGACGGGTGGATCCGGCTCCACGCCAACTATCCGCATCACGCGCAGCGGCTGATGGAGGCGCTGGGTGCCACCACCGCCGGCGGTGTGGCCGCCGCGCTCGGCAGCATGGAGTCCCTGGAAGCCGAAGCGGCCATCCAGTCCCGCGGCGGGGTGGCGGCGGCCGTCAGGACCCGGCAGGAATGGCTTGGCTCCGCGATGGGCCGCTCGGCGGGCAGGGGCCCCTGGATTGACCTCACGCTTCCTGGCGGCAGGGCCAAAGGACCACGCCAGCCCGTGCTCCAGCCCCTTGACGATCCCCGCAGGCCGCTCCTGGGGGTCCGCGTGCTGGACCTGACCCGTGTCATTGCAGGTCCGGTGTCCACCCGCCTGCTGGGTGTGCTGGGTGCGGACGTGCTGCGGATCGACCCGCCGCAGCTTCCGGAAATCACGGGCCAGTTCGTGGACACCGGGTTCTGCAAGAGGAGCGCCGTGGCGGACCTCGCCATTCCGGGGAACCTGCACCGCCTGCACCACTTGCTGCGCGCGGCTGACGTTGTGGTGGCCGGCTACCGCGCCGGCTCCCTCACCCGCTTCGGGCTGGAGCCGGAGGCCCTCCTGGACGCCAGGCCGGAGCTGGTGGTGGCCACCCTTGACAGCTGGGGCAGGGAAGGGCCGTGGAGCGGCATGCGTGGGTTCGACAGCATTGTCCAGGCCGCCACCGGGATTGCTGACCTGTATGGGGCGGAGGATGGCGACGGCGGCTGGCAGCCGGGTGTGCTTCCCGTCCAGGCGCTGGACCACGCCACCGGGTACGGCCTGGCTGCCGCTGCCATCGCGCTGCTCGCGCACCGCCGGCAAACCGGCGTGGGCGGGTGGGCCCGGATGTCCCTGGCCCGGACCGCCGAGGAGCTCTTCGGCCTGCCCGCCCAGCCCGGCAAAGCTGGCAGCCCGGCAGGCCAGCCTCCCACGCCTGACCTGCGGACACAGGCCAGCACGTACGGCGAGCTCCAGTACGCCAGGCCGCCGCTGCTGCTCGACGGACAACCCCTCGACTATGGCCGCCCTCCCGTGCCCTATGGAAGCTCGGAGCTGGCGTGGGCCTGACGGTTACGGGAGCCCGCTGTGCCTGTGGTTGAGTGGAGCCATGCCTTTTCCCCGCTCCGGCAGGGCCGCCCAGACCCTCTCCGCCGCAGCCATGAGCGCCCTGCTCGTGGCCAGCGCCATGAAGCACTTCCGCGACCCCGCCTTCTACCGCCAGGTGGTCCCGGGCTACCTCTGCCGTGACGACGACGCAGCCCTTGGAGCGGTGCCTTCGCGTCCGCTTGCCCTTCTCTCCCGGGAGGAATGGATAGCCCTGAGCGGGCTGGTGGAGCTGGCAGCCGCCGTCGGAATCCTTGTCCCGGCAACGCGGAAAGTGGCCGCCACGGGCACTGCCCTGATGTTTACCGCGTTCCTGGCCGGACACGTCGACGCGCTCCAGCGGGCGTACGGGCCGAAGGGGACCCGCGCCCAGCGGAAGGTGCATACCGTCCGCCTTCCGCTCCAGGCGCCGCTGATTGCGTGGGCGTGGAGCCTGCGCCGGCCGGCCGGGGGAGCGCGTCCGTGAGGCTGCTGGCATCCCCGGCGGTACGGATGGGAATCTCCATCAGCATCGCCACCGGTTTATACGGTGTGTCCTTCGGGGCACTCTCCGTGACGTCCGGGCTCAACTTCTGGCAGACCATGGCACTGAGCCTGCTCCTGTTCAGCGGCGGCTCGCAGTTCGCGTTCATAGGGGTGGTGGCCGGCGGCGGGTCCGGCATCGCGGCCATGAGCGCCGCCACCCTGCTGGGCATGCGCAACGGGATCTACGGCATGCAGCTCAATGCGCTCCTGCACCCCACCGGCTGGCGCAGGTACGTCGCAGCCCAGCTCACCATTGACGAGTCCACGGCAACCAGCTCCGGCCAGGCGGACCCCGCCGAACAGCGGCGGGGGTTCTGGGCAGCGGGCATCGGCATCTACGTGCTGTGGAACCTGTTCACCGCCATCGGTGCGCTCGCCGGAAGCGGCCTGGGCGATCCCAAGCAGTGGGGGCTTGACGGCGCAGCCGTGGCTGCGTTCCTGGGGCTGCTCTGGCCGCGGCTCACGGGGCGCGAGCCGGTTGCCATCGCCGCCGTGTGCGCCGTGGCCACGGTCGTCGCCGTGCCGTTCGTCCCCGCCGGCGTGCCGATCCTGGTGGCGGCGGTGGTGGCCGCGGTCATCGGATGGTTCAGCCATGGCCGGAGTGACGAAGGCCTGGAACCGGACGTGGACCCCTTCCGGGAGCGCCACCACCACGGCGGACATGCCAGCCAGAGGATCACCGAATGAGTCTCTGGATCTGGCTGCTGATTGCCTGCGCCCTGGCCTACGCCTGGAAGCTGGTTGGCTACTTCGTTCCGGCCCGGTTGCTGGAAGATCCGCGCATGTCACGGGTGGCGGGCACCATGACCATCGGACTGCTCGCCTCCCTGACGGTTGTGAACACCGTTGCCACAGGCCAGTCGCTCGCTGTTGATGCCAGGCTGGGGGCGCTGGTGGCTGCCGCGGCAGCCCTGGCCCTGCGCGCGCCGTTCCTGGTGGTGGTCCTCGCCGGCGCCGGGACGGCGGCGCTGCTGAGGGCCCTGGGCTGGAACTGACCGGCTGGAACTGACTGGCTGGAACTGACTGGGTGGCACTGACAGCGGCACCTGGAATGGGAACACGCACCCACTTTTAGTGATGCCGGTCACATAAAGAGCCCTTTTCCGGTTGTACTATAAAAGCGGCTATGCAGTTGGCCTTGGAAATTCTCACGAATGGCACCCATGGAAAATCAGCTGCATCCAGCCGGGGAAAGACCAGGACGTCTGCACCACAAAAACATCAGGCGCCGCGCGGGACTGCCGGCCAAGCGCTTCTTCACCCGATTTGCCGGCATGGCTGACGTCCCGGCCGAGGACCTGGAGTTCCTCTCGCAAAGTCTGGACGCAGCGTTCGACGTGGACACGGCGTCCAACATTCCGGCCCTGCGGGCCTTGGTGCGCCGTGAGCTTCGCAGCAGGGGAGAACCGGGCGGCCAGTAGCAAACCGCATCCCGGAACGGATATGTGGTGGACTGGCACCAGGGCCGCAAATCCACTGCGGCGGCCACAAGGGAGGAACCGCGATGAACGATCAGTCACGTCCGGAGCAGCCGGGGAAGCCCAGGCAAGGGTACCTTGACCCCGGTGGTTCGGAATCCACCCGGGAACTGCGGGATACAGCCCGGCGCCGCCGCGATGCGGAGGAAAAGCTGCAGCAGCACCTCAACGAGGCCAAAGACCACGTCCCCAATGAGCGCCACGACCAATCGGAGCAGCATCAGCAGGAGCACCACGAGTCCGACGGCGACGCCGGACAGGGCTCGTCCCGCTGGTAGTGGTGGGCGGCGGGCGCTGGGGGAAAGGTGGGGCCGCGGGCGGGTGCAGGGGTCCGGCGATCCGGAACCTGGGGAGCCGAAACCTGGGGATTCAGGGACTGCGGGCCAGAGTGTTGCAGGCCGGGAGTGTTGCAGCCTGCCGGCTAGGCCACGCCGTGCGCTGCGCCATCCGGCGAACTGGCCCGCCTGCAGCTCTCTTCAACAGCCATCTCGTACCACGCTTCCGCCCCGAACTCGGGTTCAGGTGTGTCCAGGTTCTGGTACAGGGCGTCCAGCAGGTTTGCGAGTTCTTCCGCCGTCAGGGAGGGAAGGACTTCCTCGGGCCCGCGGGGATCGTTAAGGTACTTGTTCAGCTTTGAACTGTTCATCGTGCCACTGCCAGGATGCGCCGGAACTGAGGGGATTGCTTCATGGGTCACTCCATCCCTAAGTTGGGAGGCTGGCTGCGTAACCCCTCCTGAAGTGTATTGCACCTGCAGGACGCCCACAATGGTGCCATCCGCGCGCCAAACACAAACGCCGGCCCCAGCGGTCCGGAGCCTCCGGCCGCGCTTCGTGCGCGCAGCTTTACGGCAGTCTCAGCCCAGGTGCGGGCCCGTTCCAGGTGTGGACGGGACCGGCACATGGGCAGGCAGGGGGCGGGTGGGCCGCACGGTCCGGATGGCGTCCTCAATCAGGGCCAGCGGACGGCGCCAGGCGTCAGAGCCGGGCTCCATGGTGTCCACCACGCCGATAAGCATCGCGAGCAGCCGGAACATGTCCGTCATGGAGATGTCTGCCCGCAGGCTTCCCTGGCCCTGCCCGCGCACCAGCAGCACGCTGATGGAGTCCATGAGTGAGCCGGTAATGCCGGTCAGGAGCTCCCGCCGCCCCGCCACGGCGCCCAGCAGGTTGGCGTCAGCGCTGGCCGCGTCCATGAGTGCCTCCAGGACACGCAACAACCCGGCGGCCGCGTCGATGTCCGCCAGGGCACCGTCCACCACCGGATCCACAGTGAGGCGCAACTGCCGGTTTAGGGCGGCCAGGACCAGTTCTTCCTTGTCCGCGAAATTGCGGAAGAGGGTGGCAGGGCCAACCCCTGCTGTTGCCGCGATGGTCTGCAGCGGCACTTCCGGTCCGAAGTCGCGGAAGCATTGCCGGGCCGCCGTGATGATTTTGTCCACGTTCCGTGCTGCGTCGGCACGGAGGGGCTTACGGGCGACTGCGAGGCTCATGCGAAAAGGTTAGCAACGGAGCTTTCGGTGATCACCGTTACTGCAGGGTAGGCGGTTATGTGACGCCCAGGGGCACCTTCCCGCCCTGCCGGCGCGGGCCCGGCGTGGCACACTGGCTTCATGTTGCTAGCGTTTTCTGTCGCCCCCTCGGGCGCCCCCAGCGAAGGTTCAAGGCCCACAGACGCGTCAGTGCACGACGCCGTTGCCGCCGCCGTCAAAATCGTCCGCGAGTCCGGTCTGCCCAACACGACGGACTCGATGTTCACCACCATCGAAGGCGAATGGGACGAGGTCTTTGACGTGGTCAAGCGGGCCACGGAAGCTGTGGGACGGTACGGCAGCCGCGTCTCCCTGGTGATCAAGGCTGACATCCGGCCGGGGTACACAGGGGAACTGACCGCGAAAGTGGACCGCCTGGAAGAAGCGCTCGCAGACGGTTCCTGACCCGCGCAGCCCTGGCCCGCCGTCGGCCGTTACCGGACCCCAACTCCGGGAACCGCAGCTCTATGGACCCCAAGGCTGCCCCGTGCCAAACTGTGGCAATGTTCGAGCACCAGCCCCGGCCGGAGTGGATTGCGGCTGAAGAGTTCCTGTCCCGCGTCGTGGTCCATCCCGATCCTGCGCTGCAACAGGCCATAAGTTCCGCCGCGGAGGCGGGCATGCCTGCCATCGAAGTGGCGCCCAATGCGGGCAAGCTCCTCAAGCTCCTGGTGCAGCTGACGGGAGCCCGGCGCGTGCTCGAAATTGGCACGCTCGCCGGCTTCAGCACCATCTGGATGGGCAGGGGCCTTCCCTCTGACGGCACCCTTGTCACCTGCGAATTCCTGCCCAAGCACGCGGAAGTTGCGTGGGCCAACATCGATGCCGCCGGCCTCGGGGAGAAAGTGGAGATCCGGCTGGGGCCCGCGCTGGAGACCCTGTCGGCACTTGAGGAGGAGGGCCGGGCGCCCTTCGACTTCATCTTCATTGACGCAGACAAGGAGAACAACAGCCGCTACCTGGACTGGGCCGTCCGGCTGGGGAGGCCCGGGGCCACGGTGGTGCTGGACAATGCCGTCTGGGAAGGGGCCATCCTTGACCCCGCAATGGACCCCGTCAACGCACCGGGAATCATCGGCGCACTCGAACTCCTGGGAGAGCACCCCAGGCTCGACGCTACCGTCATCCAGACAGTCGGCTCAAAAGGCTGGGACGGTTTCGCGCTTGCACGTATTCGCTAGCACCCCTGTGCCGGGGACGTTTCCTGCCGCACAAACTGCTAAGTATGCTTAGAACCAAAGTCCGTCAGGCATCAAGCCGGACCAACAGTTAGCAGTGGAGGAAAACGATGAAAGCCTCACCCACCCTTGCCGGCAATCTTCAGACGGTGCTTACAGACCTCATCGAGCTGCACCTGCAGGGAAAACAGGCGCACTGGAACCTGGTGGGCACCAATTTCCGAGACCTGCACCTGCAGCTCGACGAAATCATTGCCGCCGCCCGGCTCTTCGCTGACCAGGCCGCCGAGAGGATGCGCGCGCTGCATGCCCTTCCGGACGGCCGCAGCAGCACCGTCTCAGCCGGCACCCGGCTCGAAGGGTTCCCCGAAGGCCTGACCTCCACGAAGCAGACAGTCAAACTCATCACGGAACGGCTGGAGCGGACAGTCCAGACCATGCGCGATGTCCATGATGAAGTGGATGAGGAAGACCCCACCAGCGCGGACCTGCTCCACGCCGCCATCGAACGGCTGGAACAGCTGGCCTGGATGGTCAACGCCGAAACCATGGCACCCACCGCTTCCGTCACCGAGCCGGCCAGCGCATAGGCGCCGCCGCCAGGATGCCGCAACTTACCGAGAAAAACAGTCCAGAACCCGCCGGGAACGCGGTGCCCGGCCCCAGCGCAACGGTCCGGCTGTCCGCCGGCAGGGAAGGCCCGGACGGCCTGGATCCCCTGTTCCAGGCCGTCTCTGCCAGCGCCGGTGATGTACCGGCTTTACTTAAGCTGGCCCAGGAGGCCGGAAAACAGTGGCCGAAGCCCGGTGAAGGCAGTACCGGGCTTCTCTGGGAGTTCCTGGCCACGGTTGCCGCCCTTGACGTTGCAGCTGCCCGCGTCTTCGAGCCGCACCTGGACGCGTTGGCGATCCTGGCCCAGGCAGGGCATGATCCCGCCCGTGCCGGCGGGGCTTGGGGTGTTTTCGCCGCAGAAGGTCCAGGGATGCGGCTCGCGGCGGAAAGGGACGGATCCGGTGTGGTTTTGACCGGCTCCAAGCCGTGGTGTTCCCTCGCCCCGGTGCTTGACCACGCGGTGGTTACGGCCCATACGGACGACGGCGGCCGCGCGGCTTTTGCAGTGGACCTGCGCCAGGCGGGCGTCACGTGCGAGGAGCCGGAGTGGGTGGCCAGGGGACTGCAGGAGATCCCTAGCGGGACTGTCCGGTTCAGCAGTGTCCCCGCCGAGCCGCTGCAGGGAACCAACTGGTACTTCCGCCGGCCTGGCTTTGCCTGGGGCGGCATGGGGGTGGCCGCTTGCTGGCTCGGGGGAGCCGTGGGCATCGCCCGCGACTACCGGGACTCCCTGAGCGCGGGACGTCTTTCCGGGCGGGAGCCGGACCAGGTTGCCCTTGCCGCACTGGGCGAGCTGGACCGCACCCTGACCTCCGTGCTGGCTTACCTTGCCGGAACAGCCGAAGGCATAGACCGTTGGCGAGAGAGGCCGGCTGAACAGGTGTCCCCTCAACAGGGGGACGCCGGGCAGGTCTCGCCGTGGAGCGACGCGCTGCGGGTACGCGGAACCTGTGCCGCCGCCGTCGAACGCGTTTTGTCCGTAGTGGGCAGCAATCGGGGGCCGGGGCCGCTGGCTTTCGACCGGAAGTACGCAAAGCGGATGGCTGACCTGGCACTGTACGTCCGCCAGCACCACGGTATGCGTGACGACGCCCAGCTGGGCACCTTGACTCTGAAAGGTGACGCACCGTGGTGACCTTCCTGCACACCGACGAGGGGACTGACGAGGCCGCCTGGTCGGCCCGCGGCCTTTCGGTCATTCCCGAGCTCCCGCTGGCTCCGGAGGAGCTTGCCGCGATGCGGTTCCTGGTCCTCGCCGCCCACCCTGACGACGAAACACTCGGAGCGGGCGGCCTGCTGGCGCGGCTGCACGGCCTCGGCGCAGAGGTGGAGGTGCTGCTGTGCACGGCAGGCGAGGCCTCGCACCCCGGATCGGAAACCGTCTCCCGGGAAGAACTGACGGCCAGGCGCCTGGCCGAGTTCGCAGCTGCCCTGGAATCCATAGGGCTGGCAGGCCGCTGGCAGTACCTTGGCCTGCCGGACAGCGGCCTGGCGGAGCGCACGGGGGACATCACCCGTGTGGTCAGGGAAGCCGCCGCAGGGCTGGCCGGCCCCGCAGGCCGGCTCGCCATTGTTGCGCCGTACCGCGCCGACGGGCATGCCGACCATGATGCCCTGGGATCAGTGGCCGCTGCGGTTGCCGCCGGGAACGGCTACGCCCTGCTGGAGTACCCCATCTGGTACTGGCACTGGGCCACGCCCGGGAACCCCGAGTGGCAGTCTTGGGTGAGGCTGCCGCTGGAGCCGGAGGAACAGTCCGTCAAGGAACGAGCCATGCAGGAGCATGCCAGCCAGACCACGCCGCTTTCTCCGCATCCCGGTGACGAAGTCCTCCTGAGCGAGTCCTTCCTGCGGCATTTCTCCCGCCCCTTTGAAACCTTCGCCTGGACACCTCCCCAGGAGTTCATGCCCGGAAAAGCAGATGGGCCCGGAGCTGTGCCGCACACCAGCAAGGAAGCCCAGGGTATTTTTGACGGCATCCACAAGCGGGAACCGGATCCCTGGAAGTACACCACCAGCTGGTACGAGCGCCGGAAGAGGGCGCTGACGGCCGCAGCCTTGCCCTCGGAACACTATTCTTCAGCGCTGGAGATCGGTTGCTCCATCGGCACGCTGACCGCCGAACTTGCCCCGCGGTGCGTGAACCTGCTGGCCGTGGACGCCAGCGGCGCGGCGCTGGCGCAGGCAGCAGAACGCCTTGCTTCTTTTCCGGGCGTATCAACCAGGCAACTGACCATGCCTGCAGAATGGCCTGGCGGGAGCTACGACCTGGTGGTGGTGTCCGAGGTTGGGTACTACCTCGCCGCCAGTGAGCTCGATGACCTGATCGACAGGATCAGGCATTCGATGCTCCCGGGCGGCACCCTGCTGCTGTGCCACTGGCGCCACCCCATTTCCGGCTGGGAGCTGGACGGCGAAACAGTCCACGCCCGGGTGCGGGACGGGCTGAAGTGGCCCACCGCAGGCCTCTACCGGGAGCGCGACTTCCTGCTCGAAACCCTCACAGTGCCCACGGCGGCGGTGCCTGCGCCTTGACCGCCGTTGACCGGGTGGCCGTGGTGATTCCGGTCCACAATGAGGAGGACCATCTGGGACGCGCCCTCGCCGGCGTGGAGGCTGCAGCATCGGCACTCCGGCAGGTCCATCCCCGTATCGACGTCCGCGTTCTGGTGGTCCTTGATTCCTGCACGGACGGGTCTGCGGCCATAGCCTCCGCGTACGCCGCCCGGAACAGCTGTTTCTCTGTCCTCGCGGTTGCCTTTCGCAGCGTGGGCAGGAGCAGGCGGGCGGGAATCTGGCAGATGCTCGGTGCGGCCACAGATGCAAACCCTGGTGCCGCGTCAGGGTTGTGGCTGGCCAATACCGACGCCGATTCGGTGGTTCCGGAGAACTGGCTCGTGGGTCAAATCGGTTTGGCTGCAGCGGGAGCCGATGCCGTGTTGGGGTCCGTGGAAGTGGATCCTGCCGGGGTGGCGCCGGAACTGCTCGGCCGCTGGCAGTCTATGCACTCCTTTGGTGAAGACCACCCGCACGTCTTCGGGGCGAACCTGGGCGTCAGGGGTTCGGCGTACCTTGCGGCGGGCGGATTTCCGCGGCATCTCTCGCATGAGGACCAGGTGCTCGCGGGGCGGCTGCGGGAGCACGGGTTTGATGTGCGGGCAACTGACACCATCCGGGTGCGGACGTCCGGCCGGACACAGGGCCGTGCCCCCCACGGCTTCGGCGCCTACTTGCGGACGCTGGGCATGGACATGGCACTGGCAGCGGAGGCGGCAGCAACTTCCGGAAACCGCGGCTGAGCGGGAGCGTGGCTTAACGGGGAAGGGGGTTGCTGCAGTGCCGCAGCAATCCCCTTCCATCAGGACTACTCCTTACGGAAAGCGTCCTTGACCTTCTCGCCGGCCTGCTTCAAGTCGGCCTTGGCCTGGTCCATCTGGCCTTCGGTCCGCAGGCTTTCGTCATCAGTTGCCTTGCCGGTTGCTTCCTTGGCCTTGCCGGCCATCTTCTCGGCGGCGTTGTCGATCTTGTCGTCCAAACCCATGGCATTTCTCCCTTCGGCTTGTGGCCTGCGGCAATACGCGGGCCATGCTCCCATGCTAGCCAGCCAGGGGTTGCTTCAACAGATGGCTGAAGGCAGCACAGGAGCTGTGCCAGGAGGGGAAAGCCGGTGGGACAGCGTCAGACCAGGTCGGGGGCGCTCGCGACGATGTAGTCGGCTGCTGCCGGGCCGGTCATGGACAGGTTGTTGCTGTCCGGGTTGATGCCGTGGGTATCCAGCGCCGCCCACAGGGCTTCCGGCGCTTGCAGCGGGGCCTTATGGAGGAGGCACCAGCTGGTGTAAAGGCCATATAGCTCATCGCGTCCGAGGCCCAGCCCCGGCTCCCTGTCCGCGACGACTGCTTCGGCGAGAAAATCTTCAAAATGTGTAGCAGGCATGTTCGCTCATTCGGGCTCGACCTTGATGCCGCCGTATCTGCTTCAGCGGCCCTGCCGGCCCCGGAGGGCGCAACAGAGTAATCATGAAGGTATGGCAGGTCGGCTCGCTTTGTCCAGTTAGGCTGGCCAGCCTGGACAGGTAATCCACCCAGGCAGGGAACACGCCTGGCCTGGAACTTCGACGGAGGGTAACCGCGCCTGGGGATCCAGCTGTTTCAGCTGGATCGAGGGGGCCGACGGCGACTGGGGGGACTGGCCTCGGTCTCAGAAGAGGCCATCTCACCGCCGGCCCCGCCTGCTCCCGGGCACCTTGTTAAACCCGGGAAACCTCAACAGGACCTTCAAGACAATTTTCTCCCATCTTGAAGGTCCTGCCTAGTCCCCGCCGAAACGCGCTAGCGGGAGTCGTTCCCGCCGCGGGCATCGTCACCGCTGATGGTGCGGTCACGTACCTTGTCCCGGACCCGGTCCCGGTGCGGCTCCGCGGGCTGTTCGGAGTCGCGGGTCCCGTCCTGGTCCCGGTCCTTGTCCGAGGAGTCATCCTGGCCGTTCTCGGCGCTGTACTTCTCACGGAGCTCCCGCCCGTGCCGGATGTCCTCTTCCTCCTGCTTCTGCATCTTTTCGCTCTTCTTGGTGTCCCTTGGGGGCAGCTGGATGGTTTCCTCTGCCTTGATGCCCGCCTGGAGCTGCCGGCCGCGTTCCATCTCGGCGTCGAACTCCGCACCGAAGAGCAGGGACATGTTGAGGATCCAGAGCCACAGCAGCATCACGATTACGCCGCCCAGGGCACCGTAGGTCTTGTTGTAGTTGCCGAAGTTACCCACGTAGAAGCCGAATCCCAAGGACGCAAGCAGGAAAATGAACAGCGCAATGCCGGAACCCAGGCTCATCCACTTGAATTTGGGCTGCTTGACGTTGGGGGTGGCGTAGTAGAGGACGGCGATGATCACGATGATCAGCCCCACCATGACAGGCCATTTGGCGATGTCCCAGATGGTCAGGAATACGCCGCTGAGGCCAATCAGCCCGCCGACCGCTTCTGCCACCGGCCCGCTCAGGACCAGCATGCCGGCCAGGATGGCCACGATGACAACGGCAAGGAGGGTAACCACCAGCATGGTGCCCCGCAGCTTCACAAACGGCCGGCCCTCGTCCACCTCGTAGATCCGGTTCATGGCACGGCCGAACGCCCCAACGTAGCCCGACGCCGACCACAGGGCGGTGGCAAGGCCCAGAACCAGGGTGAATCCTGCCGCTGGGGCATTTGCCAGGTCCGCCACCACTCCGCCGACGGTGTCAACAGTCTCGGCTGGGACAAACCCGCTGACGATTTGCAGGAGCGCGTCGGTGGTTTTCTGCGGATCACCAAACAGCCCGACCAAGGACACAAGAGCGAGGATGGCCGGGAACAAGGACAACACCGCGTAGTAGGTCAGTGCGGCGGCCAGGTCCTGGCATTGGTCCTTGTTGAACTCCCGGAGGGTTTTGGTGGCGATGTATTTCCAGTTCGGCTTCACCAGGTCCTTGGGACTGTCCGGCTTCCTGGAATCATCGGGGGCCGGGGCCTGGCCTGCTTTGGCCGTGCTGCTCTCGGATGCGTCATGAGTGGCCATGGGGTGTCCTCTCGGTAAGGGGCGAAAAAGGACAGGCCGGCTCCGGGGTTGGCGGGGCCGGCCTGTCGGGTAGTGCTGGTGCCTTGCTTGTGCCGCGGTGTGCTGGTTGCCGCTTAGGTGTTTTTGACGTGGCCTGCGGCGTCGGTGGCGTGGTCTTTGACGTCGGTGGCTGCGTGCTGGCCTTCGGTTTTGACGTTCTGGGCGGCGTCGGTGGCGGTGGCCTTGACGTTTTCCATGGCTTCCTGGGCTGGTTCCTTGAGGTCCTG